>JBGUNV010000132.1:0-6079 GCA_045117595.1 Lachnospiraceae bacterium | reverse complement strand
TATTCTGAGTTACTCGAATATAGTATTCTGGGTTGGATTGCTTTGGGCTGTCATTGATATTTTTGGAGTAGTGATCTATGGAATAATACTGGTATATACAGGGAGAATGTGGTCTTGGGATACCTTTGATATACATGGATGGATAACATTAGTGATCAGTGTATTTGTATCCGCTCCATTTATCATTTTTATCGTACTATCGAAACAAAAACTATTTGAGACAGTGCAATTTGGTCATTTTGAACGGTATCTCATGGGAAAAATGTACATAGATAACGGAGTAGTATTAACCCTGGAAGATCCTCCGGAAGCAGAGAATTTGAAAAAAATCAAGATCTTTGGGTAGATCAGGATTATAGTTAAAGCCTCAAAAGCGGTGTGCATTATTTTGCACATCGCTTTTGCTATGATGTGCTTGCAAGCATCGAAAACACTATATTTACATGGCATTAACTTATATGGAGGTGTGAGATGAAAGCATATTATCTGGCAGAAAGATTTCTAGAGATTATTGAAAATGCCAGTGGGGAAGATGATCTGTTTGATAATGATGAAGGTGTCCTCTCAACGACAGTTCACACCGGAAGGGCTATTGAAGCGTTTAAATTGAGAATAGAGTTTCCGCACGGGTCTGTCTTGATAACTGCAAGCTCATTTCTGGGAGTTGAGGAACAAAACTATGATCGGGTAAGAGCTTTGTTGGAAAGTATAAATGATCTCGGATATAACGGAATATTCTTTATTAGCGATAACAATATCATTTCTTTTTCTACGAGATGTGAGTTTGACGACCTTGTTTCGGTAGAAAATCCTTTTGATATCGTTTTTTGCGGATGTGAAGCGTTTGGGATGTTTGAGGGTCCGATTTTGAAAGCACTGGCCGGTGCTAGCGTTTTCTATATAAATAACCTGAAGTGAAACAATGAGAACGGGTAGGAGGCAATGCAATGGGTAATTTCGATGGAGTTATAGGGTATGAGTCAATAAAAGCAGAACTTGTCAAATTTGCTGATGTTATAAAAAACAACGGCAAATACTCTCGTTTGGGAGTAAGTATTCCGAGTGGCATCATCTTGTATGGACCTCCCGGGGTTGGCAAGACACTCATGGCAAAATCCTTTATAGCCGAAGCCGGATGTAAAGTCTTCACAATCCGTAAAGACCGACCAAATGGAGAGTTCGTAAAACATATAAAAGATACTTTTGATGAAGCCAAGGAATCCTCTCCAGCGATTGTTTTCCTGGATGATATGGATAAATTCGCAAATGAGGATGAAGAACATAAAAATGCGGAAGAGTACATAGCTGTTCAGTCGGGTATCGACGATTGTAAGGGCAAGGGAGTATTTGCACTTGCAACAGTTAATGATATGAGGTGTCTCCCCGATTCTTTGATGCGATGTGGAAGATTTGATAAAAATATCGAGGTTGATTCTCCAAGAGGAAAAGACGGGATGGAGATTATTAAACATTATCTTGATCAGAAGAGGATATCCGAAAACGTTGATATCGAAGAATTGGCTTTGATAATGGAAGGGAATTCCTGCGCCGTTATTGAGGCTGTAATAAATGATGCCGGCGTTTATGCGGGTTTTAACAACAAGGAATTCATAGAACAGGATGATTTGATTAAGGCATTCCTGCGAATGAGATTTGACGTACCTGAGAAGATGAGTCGGGAAAACCGGGCAAATATCCGAAGTGTGGCCATTCACGAGGCCGGGCATGCAGTTGTAGCCGAAGTACTTGATCCGGGTAGCGTGGCACTGGCTTCTGTTCAAGTACGAGATCTATTGTTTTCTGAAGGAGTTGTTATAACGCATAAATCTGATGATTATTATTATTCAAAAACTCCACAGGAACATGAAGTGATGATCGCGTTAGGCGGAAAGGCTGCAACTGAAGTAGTACTTGGAGCGGCAGATATGGGGTCCGTTCACGATATAGAAAAGGCCTTGGGAATGATAAATACATTCATTGACTGTGACTTTACAACAGGGTTCAGTGCCTTCGTGAGAAGTAACACCACATCGGAAATGATGCGCTCGAGTCTGGATCGTCAAATAGCAACGGACACCGAAAGGTATTATCAGGAAACTAAGCGTATCATAGTTGAGCATCGGAATTTCTATGAAGCAGTCCTAAATGCATTATTGGAGAACGAAACGATAACGTATCGTGATATGCAGAGGATGCGAAAGGAGTATTTCTGAGAGGATTGGAATTAGGAAAGGATGGAATTCCAATATGATGGATGAGAACGTTTTTGGGAATCTCAATGACAAACAAAAGGAAGCTGTTCTAGCGACCGAAGGTTATGTTCGGGTCATTGCCGGTGCGGGAAGTGGCAAAACAAAACTTCTGGTTAGCAGATATGCATATCTTGTGCAGGATTATTACATAGATTCAGCCAACATACTATGTGTCACTTTTACAAATAAAGCCGCTGCGGAAATGAAAAAGAGGATTAAGCGGCTTATTGGAGATGAGTATGATACCACGCTTATCTGTACGTATCATGGCTTTTGCAATAGGCTGTTGCGCGAGAATCCCGAGAAGTTGTTTTTGAACAAACAGTTTCAAATAATCGATGGTTATCAGCAAAAAGCAGTTTTGAGTGAGATTTACCAGAAATTTGAACTGAAGTTGGATTATGCCAGTTTTGAGGCAACTTTACACAGACTCGGAAGCTTTAAGAGTAACCCGGAATATGTAGCCAGAATATGCAATCCGAAACCCTGTCAAATAATGGACAAGATTGAATCTCAAGATGATGAGATTCTGGAGGAGTTCATGCAGAGACAAAAAGCCACATATTCGTTGGATTTTCATGATCTGATCGCGTTTGCTATTTATGTTCTAAGGAATAATGAAGACGTTCGATCCAAGTGGCAGGATCGTTTGAACTATATCATGGTGGATGAGTTTCAGGATAGTTCGTCTGTGGAAATGCAACTGATAGAGATCCTGTCAGAGAAGTATAAGAATGTGCTGATAGTAGGTGATCCCGATCAAAACATCTATGAATGGAGGGGCTCGGATGTAAAACTGTTGGTGGATTTTGATAAAGAGCATATTCCTACACAGACAATAATACTAAATCAAAATTACAGATCCACGCCGGAAATACTTAACTGTGCAAACACATTAATTGAAAGAAACTCTCTGAGATTAAAAAAAGATCTGTTTACGCATAATCCCAAGGGGGCTGAGGTAATACATTATCATTCTAAGAATGATTTTGAAGAGATGGATCAAGTGGTCAATAATATCAAGAACCTGAGCAGAATAGAGGGATATAGTTATTCTGATTTTGCAATCCTCTACAGATCAGGATTTCTATCGAGGATTGCTGAGAAAAAACTGGTTGAAAGAAATATCCCGTATGAGATCTTTGGTGGCGTCAGATTTTATCAACGTATGGAAATTCTCGACATTTTGGCATATCTGAAACTTATTGCGTTTGATGATGATACATCTTTTAAAAGAATTATAAATACTCCACGACGCAGATTTGGAAGAACGAAACTGGCAGCACTTGAAGATTTACGAGATGGTAAAGATGATGCTGGTCAGTTGATGATAGCGTTCGATCAAGATGAAATAACTTCAAAAAGCCTGTTCACTACCCTAAAGAAGAATATTGAAAGAAAGGAGTTTGCAAACAGTGATGCTCCGGAATTTGTTGCGTTAATAGAGAATATGCGAGGCAAGGGAAAAGAGCTTCGAATTTCAGAAATAGTAAATGAAATAACAAGTTTATCCGGCTATGAGGAATATATCAGAGAACTCGGCGATGAAGAGAGGCTGGACAATCTTGCTGAGTTCAAGCGGATTTCTAATGAATTTGAGAGAGAGTTTGGTGAAGATTTAACATTGGAAGAATTCTTACAGCAAATATCATTACAATCCGGTGAGGGAACTGATTCATCTCAGGATACAGTGAAACTTATGACGATTCATGCGGCAAAAGGTCTGGAATTTCCCGTGGTTTTCATACTCGGCTTTACAGAGGGAGTATTCCCGTCCTCAAAGACAATAGAAGAGCGGAAGTTGCTTGGACTTGAAGAGGAACGTCGATTATGCTACGTAGCCATAACGAGGGCTGAAAAACGCTTGTTTTTAATGGATTCGGAAGGCGTATCCCCTAAAGGGATAAAGAAATTATGTTCAAGATTTTTAGAGGAGATAGGAACAGATAACTATAAGAGAATTGGACTTGTTTCTGATGAATTGGCACAAGAGAGCCGAGAATACGCAAATAGACTAGATCGAGAAATAGAGGCTGAACTAAGGTCGCCTTTGGATAAGACAATAGGAGAACTTGTTGAGCATCATGCCTTTGGTTCCGGGGTCATACAAGGAATTGATGTTAAGAGAGGCTGCTATATTGTTAAATTTGATAATCTTGCACAACCCAGAAATATATCAAAGAGTTACTTTGGAGAGGAACGAAATGCTGTAAAAGCAGGCCACGAGCGTGTTGTTGATAATCCTGAATCTTTGGAGGAAAACGATGAAGATGAAAACTATTACGACATAGAGGAAACTGAATTTGAAGATATAGATGAGGCAGAGAACTATCTTGATGATTCAGATGATGATATGTACTTAATGAGACTACGTCGCTGTGTAAAAGAGCGATCTGTTAGCGAGGAAGAGGAAATTGTTCAAGAATCTGCCGTAATATCGCAGGAAACTGGCAGTCCTGACTATGATGATCGGACGATAGAAGCCATCCTCGAAGCAAAGGAGAAAGCTAAGAACAGCCCTAATTTATGGAAGAGAGATGACGTTCCTCACAGTGGATGGAGTTGTGTTGGAGTAGAGGATCTTGGTGCGCCGGTCGGTATCTGTGAGATGTGCGGTTATCAGGTAATACGATATGCACATCACATGGAACATCCACGATACCATAGCTTGATTTGCGGATGTGTATGTGCCGGCAGGATGGAGGGAAATGTTGAAGAGGCCAAGAGGAGAGAAGCGGAGTTCAAAAACATGCAGGCTCGTCGTATAAGCTTTTTCAAGCGTAAATGGCGAAGATCAAGGAAGGGAAATGATTATTTGAAGATAGATGATCATGTAATCGTCATCTATAATATTAAACCCGGAAACCAATGGAAATATTCTATAGATAATGAGTTTTCTCAAGTTGCATACAATTCAAGAGAAAGGGCAATGTCGGCTGCATTTGAAAAACTGGAAATGATAAGGAATCATAGGCGATGAAGGGATTTATTGTTGTTGGACGATGGCAATAGTATAATACTAATGTACAAAATAATGCACATATAACCACGTATCATATTACTATAAAATATAGTAAGCAATATAGTGAGGTAGGAAATGACGGACATAAGAAACTTAACTGATAATGAGCGCGCTTTTTTGGCGGACTGGATATGTTTTTTTAACCTTGATCTGATGCCCGGAATGCAAATGGATATCGATGCAGCTTTAAATAACTATGAACTGACTGAAGAACAGGCGCGAGAACGGAGAGATCTTGTACAATATATATATAAGAAGCTTGACGATTTCCGTAAGGATAATCAATTGGATGAATTCTTTGTTCAGGAGAAGTTTACGCGCGACATGACTGATGAAAACAAAGATACGGTTGCATGTATTCTTGATGATATCAAATCGCGAGAAGAAGAGCTTTTATCCGACTATGATTTGGTCGATTATGATTCTTTTGACAATATTGATTTATACGAGCTGGAGGATGTTGATATTGACGGAAAGAAAGCTATTCAGGATTTTGTTGAGTATAAAAAAGTCGTTTTAACAGTCGATGAGCTTCTAAAAGAAAATGCAGATACAACGGATCCTAAGACTTTACATCGAATACGTAAGGATTTTGAAGTAACTATAAGTCATCTTAGAGGCATAAAACATGCAAAGAATGAAGAAACGAAGAAAGCTTCTTCAATCTGTGCCTCGATCGATGATCTGATATCCATTTGCAAGCAGGGCACGAAAAGGTTAATTAGTGTATGCTCAACAAGTCGCGTAATCGTGGCTGCTGATTATTGAAATTTCAGGCAGGTTTTCCTGCCAATCGTACCTTGAA
>JBGUNV010000131.1:0-8478 GCA_045117595.1 Lachnospiraceae bacterium | reverse complement strand
TTTAGTACTTGCGATCATTGGAGTCGTTTTATATCTCACCAACAAATTCCCGGATTCTCAGGCTCCACCAATAATCATATCAACGGTTACCAATATCCTTATTTTCCCGATAATGTATTTTCTGTGTGGCGGACACGGTACGGGTATAGTCATTTGGATGCTGTTTGGCGCGATATTCACCTGGCTTCTGGTTGATATCAAGTGGAGCGCGGTGATATCTTTTGTTGTCTTCATCATGTTTGAAGGCTGTCTGCATATAGAAAACAGATATCCGCAATATGTCTCATATCTTGCCACACGAAATGATGAGATCGCGGATACTGCCCTCTCATTTATTCTTGTAACGATTGTTTTCGGACTCATTTTCAAATATCAGACATATATTTATGAAAAACAGAACAAGTATCTGAGACAGAACGATGAGGAACTGCGCAAACTGAATGAAGATCTTGAGGAAGCGAATGCGAGGCTTGAAAGTGCGAGCACAGCCAAATCAAGTTTCCTTGCAAATATGTCGCATGAGATCCGTACCCCTATAAATGCCGTGCTCGGCATGGACGAGATGATCCTCAGGGAATGCAAGGACAAGCAGATCCTCGAGTATGCAAATGATATCGACAGCGCGGGACATCAGCTATTGTCGCTCGTCAATGACATCCTTGATTTTTCCAAGATAGAATCCGGCAAGATGGAACTTCATCCGGTTGAGTATGAACTGTTCTCGGTAATGAACGACTGCTATAACATGATATTCATGAGGGCTAAACGTAAGGAGCTGGAGTTTACCATCGAGAACGATCCCAATATACCCGCGTTCCTGTATGGTGATGAGGTCAGGATCAGACAGATAATCATGAATCTCCTGACCAATGCCGTGAAGTATACCAAGGACGGGAGCGTTAAGCTCATAATGGGTTACAGGTATATTGATGAGGAGAACATCGAACTTACGATATCCGTAAAGGATACCGGTATCGGCATATCCGAAGAGAATCAGAAGTATCTGTTTGATTCGTTCATGAGGATAGAGGAAAAATCCAACAGGAATATTGAAGGTACCGGTCTGGGTCTTAGTATAACCAAGCGTTTTACCGAGATGATGAACGGTGACATCAGCGTTGAGTCAAAACTTTATGAAGGGTCCACATTTACAGTTACGATCCCTCAGAAGATCGCGGACAAGGGAACCGTCGGACACTTTGCGGAAAGGCTTAACCGCAGGAATGAAAAATCGGAAAGCGATGAAGCTGCCGGCAAGGGACAGGAAAAGAAGGAGAAATTTACCGCTCCTCATGCAAGAGTGCTGGTTGTTGACGATGTCAAGATGAACCTTAACGTAGTCCGCCTCCTTCTCAAGAACACGGGAGTTCAGATGGATCTGGCATCAAGCGGAGAGGAATGCCTTAAATATACGGTTCTCAAGAGTTATGACCTTATCCTTATGGATCATATGATGCCGCTGATGGACGGTATTGAGGCACTGCACAAGATCAGGGAACAGGCAGACGGCCTTAATCTGGATACACCCGTTATTGCCCTTACTGCCAATGCTCTGGTAGGAGCTCAGGAGATGTATCTTGAAGAGGGATTTGCTTCGTATCTGTCCAAGCCTGTCAAGAGTGCGGATCTTGAGGAATGTCTGCTCAGGTTTGTTCCGGAGGAAAAGATAGTCAGGGAGGAAGCCGGTTCAGATGGCGGGAATGGCTGATGTAAAGCGGTATCTTATCGCAGGAGTTAATATAATAGCCCTCTTAATGCTGGGACTGATCATGCAGATCGGCGGCGCTTACCTCGTAAACGTCGCTGTTGCTGTTTTGGGGCAGAGTGCGGGCGCTGCGGCAGCCGCAGCAAATGAATACAGTGGCTATATGAACTATATCCGATCATTTGATCCGCGACAGATAGGCCATGCAGTATTCGTGGCACCGCTGGTTGAGGAGCTTGTGTTCAGGCTGATCTTTCTGCGCGCCGGTAAGATGATACTTCCGTTCTGGGCGGCAAATCTTGTTCAGGCGATTCTGTTCGGAATATATCACGGTACATCTTTTCAGAGAGTATACGGGTTTGTCATGGGACTTATCATAGGGTGTGTTTTCTATTACTGCCCGCTGATCTACAGGAGTTGTAATCTCGCTGAGGGGAAAGGAAAGCTCCTCGATTTTCCGAACTCGCTTATGGGTGTGGCATTTTCGATAATCCTTCATATGACGATAAACGCTGCGGGACTTTTTGTTGCACCGCTTTTTCCCGCAGATATCGCGATCGGTGTTCAGGCCGCTATCGGGATCTGCCTTATGGGTACAGCTGTGGCTGTATGTATCCGTTTGTGGCGGATGTCGCGCCTTCATGATGATCCGGTAACTGATACAACGGTATAGCTTTTTCAGGAAAGAATATGATGATAAAAGGACTTCTGATAGTTAATTCATTCTTAAAGACTCCCGAGGTTAATAAAACATACGACAGACTCCTTGAAGGGGCAAAGCGTGCCGGCATAGATATGAGTATGGCCGGAAACGCCGAGTTTTTTGCGGGACTTGATAACGGGCTTGTAAAGGCAGCGCCGGAAAACAACATGAGTGATGTTGATTTTGTCCTGTTCTGGAACAAGGACGTATTCCTGGGGCGCGCTCTGGAGCGCATGGGGCACAGGCTGTACAATTGTGCTGATTCGATAGAGGCATGCGACAACAAGGCGCTGACATTTGAAATGCTTCAGGGCTTATGCCGGATGCCCAAAACAATAAAGGTACCTATGACGTTTAATACGATAGGCTATGATGATCTGTCATTTGAAGAAAAGATCGGAAAACAGCTCGGATACCCGTATGTCATCAAGGAGTGCCTCGGCTCATACGGAGGGCAGGTATATCTTGCCGATGACAGCGACAAAGCACGTGCGATATTAAAGCAGATCGAGGGAAAGGACTGTATCGCCCAGGAATATATCAAAACCAGCCACGGACGTGATCTTCGCGCATATGTTGTCGGAGACAGGGTTGTTGCCTCGATGGTAAGACACAATCCGGATGATTTTCGTTCTAATATCGCAAACGGCGGCAGTGCAGAAAAATATGAGATCACAAAAGAGCAGGAGAAGATGGCTGTCGATGCGGTGAAAGGGCTCGGCCTTGATTTTGGGGGTGTTGACATCCTGTTTGGGGAGCATGAGGAGCCGATACTGTGTGAGGTCAATTCAAATGCACAGTTTGCCGCACTGAAGAATGTTACGGGCATAGATATAACAGATGCACTGTTTGAATATATATGTTACAATATAATAAGTTGAGTTCATGTTCAAGAACAGGAGGGAATAAATATGTCATTTACAGAATCAATCCAAACCGTATTTCAGAAGTATGCCGTTTTTGAGGGAAGAGCCAGAAGAAGTGAGTACTGGTGGTTTTATCTTGCCTATACAGTCGTTAATGGCGTATTATCCGGACTTGGCAGGGCAGTAGGAAGCGGCGGATTTGCTACAGCATTAAGCGTTATCTCCGGTATTATCGCACTTGCATGCCTTGTACCCACTATATCCGTAACAACACGTCGTCTTCATGATACCGGTAAGAGCGGATGGTGGCAGCTTCTTTATCTTACATGTATCGGCGGTATTGTTATCCTGATCTTCTGCGCACTTGATTCTGACCCCGGTGATAACCAGTACGGACCGAGCCCCAAGTATTAATGCTTGCAATTGGCCGGTCGATACTTTATAATCTGTGTGTATGTCGCTTTAATTCGATAAAGTGATCGACGACAGAAAGAGAAACAGGGAGGAATTATTAATGAGTGAATTCGATAACAACGAATATCAGACAACTGATACCGTGGAGACAGTGGAAAATGTTGAGACTATAGATAACAGTCAGACATCGGGAAGTTATGATGCAGGTGCTTCATATGATGCGGATCCCGGATATCAGCAGGCTCCGAATTATGATCAGAGTGCATATTACGGAACACCTGATCCTAACGAAGGAGGATCGAAGGCACTGGCTATCGCGTCATTGGTATGCGGTATAGTATCCCTCCTTTGCAGCTGCTGCGGATGGTTAGGTATAATTGTTTCGGTTGCAGCAGTTGTTCTTGGAATCATTTCCATCAATAAGCATGAGGACGGAAAGGGAATGGCTATCGCAGGAATCGTATGCGGTGGTGTCGGCCTTATAATCGGCATCGTTGTCATTATCATGGGTTCTGCCCTTTCTTCGATGGATCCTGATGCTATAACTGATTATGTTGAACAGCTTGAAGAGTCGATGTAAGAATAATCTCGGTAATACCGACAGGTTATTATATGAATTGGGTTTAGTGGCACTGGGCATGGTTCTTGCAGCAGTGCTGCTTTACTTTTGTACAGGATTTAACATCCTTAATTACAGGTTCACCTGTATATTCAACAGACTGACGCATCTGTGCTGCCCGGGCTGCGGGGGAACAAGAGCTGCACGCGCCCTCGTAAAGGGTGAGATATTGAAGAGCATATACGATTATCCGCCGCTTATCTACGGAGTCGTCGTATATATCATTTTCATGGTAAGGTGCACGCTCTACATTTTCTTCGGCGTGAAGAAATCCCCCGACGGTGCTGTTGTGAAGTATATGTACATATTCATAGCACTGATGCTCATACAATGGGTAGTCAAGATAGTTGCCCAGGTTTGTTTCGGATATTACTGGTTTTTGTAGAAGGGGGCATAATATTTGTTCCTTGCAGATGATTGGAAAGATTTTGAAGTAATAGATACGAGCTCCGGTGAGAAACTCGAGCGATGGGGCGACTACTATCTCGTCCGCCCGGACCCGCAGGTCATATGGGATACTCCGAAGGAGCATCCGAAGTGGCATAAGCCCGATGGGCACTACCACAGATCGAGCAGGGGAGGCGGAGAGTGGGAAGGCCGGTCTCTTCCCGATGAGTGGACGATAGGCTACAGAGATCTTAAGTTCTGCCTCAAGCCGTTCGCGTTCAAGCATACGGGGCTGTTTCCCGAGCAGGCGGCAAACTGGGACTGGTTTTCTTCTATAATAAAGAGTGCGATCGCAAAGGATCCCGAACGGAACATCAGTGTCCTTAATCTTTTTGCATATACGGGAGGAGCAACGATTGCGGCGGTGGCAGCGGGCGCGAAGGTCACACATGTTGATGCCGCAAAGGGAATGGTCGGATGGGCCAGGGAGAACGCCAGGATAAGCGGACTTGAAAATGCTCCGATCAGATGGCTGGTTGATGACTGTGTCAAGTTTGTTGAGCGGGAGATAAGACGAGGCAACAAATATGATGCTATCATCATGGATCCCCCGTCGTACGGACGCGGACCAAAGGGCGAGATATGGAAACTTGAGGACTGTGTTTTTTCGCTGCTTCAGAAGACCGCAGATATATTGGCAGATGATCCCCTGTTTGTTCTTGTCAATTCATATACAACGGGGTTGCAGCCTCTTGTACTTTCATATATGATGAACACTGTATTTGTTAAACGTTTCGGCGGAAGTGTTACGGCTGATGAGGTCGGACTTCCGGTCACAGCCACAGGACTGGTGCTTCCGTGCGGAGCCTCCGGCAGATATGTCAAAAGGGACGGTTCTTTTTGACAACTTTTTCAAACGGCTATACTAACAGTTTCAAATATATTTATGAGGAGGAAAGAATAAGTCAACATCGTCACTTGTTTTGATCATGATAGCGATAGCGATCTACTTGCTTATTATGATCTTCATCGGAGCTTCTTTTATGAAGAAGAACAACAACTCCGAGGACTACTTCCTGGGAGGCCGCTCGCTTAACGGTTTTGTTGCGGCGCTTTCTGCAGGAGCATCCGACATGAGCGGATGGATGCTCATGGGGCTGCCCGGAAGCATCTATGCACTCGGAACCGGTCAGGTATGGATCGGCGTAGGTCTTATGCTCGGAACTATCGCAAACTGGCTGTTCGTTGCAGGACCACTTCGTAAGTATACGATCAAGGCCAATAATTCACTGACACTTCCGGAGTTTTTCGTCAACCGCTATCGCGATGAGAAGAAGGTACTGCTCGGGATCTCATCGGTGGTAATAGTTATTTTCTTCGTAGTCTATACGGCATCGGCATTTTCTGCAGGCGGCAAGCTGTTCAATTCGGTCTTTGGTATGGATTATCATATTGCGCTGATCATCGGTGCACTTGTTATCCTTACCTACACGTTCATGGGAGGATTCCTTGCAGTCTGTACGACAGACTTTATTCAGGGTCTCCTGATGCTGTTTGCCGTAATATTTGTTCCGATGATAGCTCTCATAAATATGGGTGCCGGGAACTTTTCAGCAAACCTGGTTTCGACAGGAGTTGATCCTGCATCATTCCTGAATCCCATGCAGGAGGGCGGAACACAGATATCTGCAGTTTCTGTCCTTTCATCGTTTGCATGGGGTCTCGGATATTTCGGTATGCCTCATATCCTTGTAAGATTCATGGCAATAAAGGATAAGAACGAACTCAAGAAGTCCAAATCGATCGCGATATTATGGGTTGTTCTCGGACTTGCGTTTGCATGTTTCATCGGTCTTCTCGGACGAGCTTATCTTGCAATGAAGCTTGGCGTTATGGAGGATTCCGAGAAGGTATTCATTGAGATGATCAAGAAGGTATTTACCGAGGATTCGAACCTTGCACTGCTTGCGGGGCTCTTTATAGCAGCGATCCTTGCAGCTATAATGTCAACGGCGGATTCACAGCTTCTTGTTGCTTCATCGGCGGTATCCGAAGACCTGTATAAGGGTATCATCAAGAAGGATGCTTCCGAGAGCAGTGTGCTTAATGTTGGACGAGGTGCTACGATAGTTGTTGCCGTTACGGCACTTCTCATCGCATGGAATCCGGACAGCTCGGTCATGAAGCTTGTCAGCGATGCCTGGGCGGGATTCGGTGCTGCATTCGGACCCCTTGTACTGTGCTCGCTCTTCTGGAAGCGTACAAACTTTGCCGGAGCTTTTGCCGGAATACTGACAGGTGCACTTACGGTCATCATCTGGGACTACATTCCCCTTATGGCCGGCGACACCATAGGTAATGTTACCGGATTGTACTCATTGCTTCCCGGATTTATCATCAGCTTTGCTGCCATAGTCATCGTATCGCTTTGCACCAAAGCTCCTTCTGATGAGATCGTGAAGGAATTTGAAGAAGTTAAGGCAGAACAGTAGAAAGCTACAATATATTGGGGCCTGCAGGCATGCGGGCCCCATTGTACTTAAAAAAATACAATCCGACCACGTATTTTTCGCAAATCCCGAAAAAAAGTCCTTGCCAATCCCCAAACCATGTTATATACTCGACATTGCTGTGACATTGATAGCTGTGAAACCAGAGATTGCCGCTTAGGCGGGTAACTCGGCGGAGCGAATGTCAAGTTAGAAAACTGGCGACAAGTCACTGTACTAAGCAAGTCTGTTATGGAACAGAAACGACGTGTTGATGTCTGATCATTCAGGACACACACGGGAGAGTGTACAGTCACCGCTTGTCCGACTTTCATTAGAAAGTACGAAAAGGAGGCGACTTTTTTTATGGCATCACAGGTAATGAGAATCACATTGAAGGCATATGATCATGTCCTCATTGATGACGCTGCAAAGAAGATCATCGAGACTGTTAGAAAGAACGGTTCCGAGGTATCGGGTCCGGTACCCCTTCCTACCAAGAAGGAAGTTGTTACCATCATCCGTGCCGTACATAAGTACAAGGACAGCCGTGAGCAGTTCGAGCAGAGAACTCACAAGCGTCTTATTGATATCCTTACACCTACCCAGAAGACAGTTGATTCGCTGTCAAGGCTTGAAATGCCCGCAGGTGTCTATATCGATATCAAGATGAAAACAAAGTAAACCTTCTACTAGAATGAACCTTATTATATGAGGTTCCGCTGTAGAAACAAAAGAAGGAGGAAAGAAATGAAGAAAGCGATTTTGGCAACAAAAGTCGGAATGACACAGATCTTCAACGAAGACGGCGTGCTTGTTCCGGTAACAGTGCTTGAGGCAGGCCCCTGCGTGGTCACTCAGGTCAAGACAGAAGAAAATGACGGCTACAAGGCAGTTCAGGTAGGCTTCGTCGACAAGAAGGACCGCATCGTTAACAAGGATGCAAAGGGCAAGAAGGAAATCGTTCACAGGAACGGCGTCAACAAGCCCCTCAAAGGTCACTTCGACAAGGCAGGAGTTTCTTCCAAGAGATTTGTAAGAGAATTCCGTTTCGAGAACAGCGATGAGTATCAGGTAGCCCAGGAGATAAAGGCTGATATATTTGAGGTCGGTGACAAGATCGACGCATCAGCGATCTCAAAAGGTAAGGGATTCCAGGGTACGATCAAGAGACTCGGCCAGCACAGAGGTCCCATGAAACACGGTAGTAAGTTCCATCGTCATCAGGGTTCAAACGGCGCATGTTCCTCACCTTCAAGAGTATTCAAGGGAAAAGGAATGCCCGGTCAGATGGG
>JBGUNV010000130.1:0-7839 GCA_045117595.1 Lachnospiraceae bacterium | reverse complement strand
TAGTTATACCCGTCTGTATCAGACGTAACAGCTGTAACTACGAAATCAGCATCATCGGGAACTGCATCAGCCTTCTCGAGTGTTGCTCTTACATAGACCTTATCGTCCTCATATTCATATACACGCTTCGTAAACACATCGTTTATATCGATAAGGGCAGTACCGTCTTCAACGCTTACCACTTCGGCAACTGTCTCGATCGTCTTCTCATCATCTGTAACCACGTAAGCAATAAAACTCTTCTCCTCAAGGTTATCTACAACAAGAGAGTCTGTGTCCTTTGAAAGAGCAATACCATCTTTGGCGCTCTTTCCGTCAACTGTAGCATCGGCATCGCTTTCAACATAGAATTTGAACTTTGTACGTTCCGAAATATCTTCTGTATCAAAATCAATACGGATACTATCAAAGCCTTCACCGCTTATTGCGGAAACTCTTGTATCATCCTGGGCTGTGAGTATCTTCGTCTCCAGAACCTTCTCGACAGGCTCGCTCTCAACGTAGATCGTAGGATATCCATCTTCATTATATCTATAGGAAAGGATTACATTTTCAGAGGAGGTTGCACGCACGGTAAAGTCACCGCCTTCGAGATCTTCGAAGTCGTATCTGCCGTCGTTGGTCTTATCAAGTTCGTCATTGAGCACGGGATTGTAGGATGCGCTTGCGGGACCTGTGAACTCGATCCTGAACTTGTCCTTCTTGGCAAGGTTTTCCGTGTCAACGTAGATTGAGATCTCGTCATAGCCGGAACCGGTTATGCCGTCATCGGATACGTCGAGCTTGCCTTCCTTGAGCTCATCTGCTTCCTCAAAGGTTTCCTCTTCAGCTGCGTCTTCGGTCACCTCTGCGGTTTCCTCCAGCATAGCCTCGTCTTCTGCTATATCCTCGGAGGGAGTTTCCTCAACAGTTTCCTCATCTTCGGGCTCAGCTGCTTCCTCAACATCAGCAGATTCAGCATCCGCAGGCTCGGATGCTCCGCCTTTTCTCAGGTCTTCTTCGGCTGCATCAGCCTCGCCTTCCTCGTTGTCGTCTGATACGACCTCGATCTTAAGGTCCTCATCAGCCGCCTCTTCTGTCTGAACATCATCCGCAGGCGCTTCTTCTTCCTGCGCGTTCTCGATAGCGTCGGTATTGACAACGATATTGTCATCCGTCGTTATCTCGGCAGCCAGCGTTGACACCGACGAAAAGCCGGTCTCAAGTACTGTTGCGATGAGTGTTAACATCGCGATAGTAGTCCTAAGCCAATTCCTTCTCTTACTCATAGTTTTCTCCTTAATCCTTTCAAAATCTGGGTTTTTATATGAGTTGCTACATATATTAGGGGTGGAAATGGACATAATATGCCCTTTCCCGTTCAAATATAAAGACTAAAAGGGGCCGAAAAAAGGTTCAAAGAGTCTTAATTTTTTCCCAAAAAATAACCCGAAAAAATAGACAAAGTTACGAAGTGATAATTGTGCATTTTGCCATGTAGGCCTCAAAAACCCCGTAAATTACAGATTCTTACGAATACCGCTCATCTTGACATTATAAAAACGACTGGTAATATTTTGATATATAAATAAATCATTTTTACAGGAGGGGTTGAATTGAGACGTTTTTCCGATGACAGGAAGAATGGCTTCACGCTCATAGAACTGGTAGCGGTCATAACGATAATGGCAATACTTGTAGGCATTATCTCGCCCATGTTCATCAAATATGTTGAAAGATCACGGGAAGCTGCGGACGTGAACAATGCCATGGCCGCATATTCCGCCGCAACTGCGTATTTCATGGGCTGTGACGAACATGTACCCCTCAGACTTTACTATAACGGCTCTGATGTATCGGAAAGTGCTGACGGCATCAGAGGATACGGCAAATCCAAGGAATCATTTACTACATTCATTCCCGATGATTTTCCCATAAGAAATGTTGACGGTGCGCCTTACGGCGTCGATGCCAACTACATCATACTGACCATGGGTCCCCTGGGAGTTGAAGGACTAGGTTGGGGCGTCGAGGTACCCGCAAAGCTCTGGGACGGGACACACAAATATACAAACAGGATATTCAATTCTACCGAATGGTCCGAAGCATCCGATGCAGACAAGATTGTCAGGGACACGGAACTGCTCAATTCCCTGGAACTTGCCGCAGGTGACATGACATACGGTGAGCTTATCGAGATCGCATATAAGCTTCGTCTCGTCGAGAAAAAGGACGGAAACCTTTGTATCAGGGTTGCCACGAGCAATATCGATGCTGACGGAAATATCATCAACACGGAGACCGGCTCAAATGAGATATTTGCCAACAGGCTGTTCAGGCTGGCGGGATTTAATACCGAACTGCCCGATAACGAAAAATATATCGTAAGTTCCCGATACGGAGAACAGGCCGAGGTCTGGATAGACCTGGGATATTCCTACGAAAAGATTGCCGGCAACACTGATCTGTACAACTCAAGAGCGACAGGCGTGGTCGTATATGTCGAAGGTGGAGGCACGCAGCTCGATAACGGAATGTTCGATCATGAGGTAAGAACAGAACGCAAGAAAGAAAAGACACCGGAGTGACCGGTGTCTTTCACTATTTGTATGCTCCGAATGCCAGTTCCCTGGCCTCATCATATTCCATGGGCTTGCCCCATGCAAATCCCTGTATGAAATCACAGTCAAGTTCCTTGAGGGACTGTATCTGGCTCTCATGCTCGACGCCCTCTGCTATTACCTCGGCATCCATGACATGTCCCATGTAGATAACAGACTTGACAAAGTCTAGCGTCATATCGTTGCGGTTAAGGTTATCGATCAGCGATTTATCAATCTTCACGAGGTTTATCGGAAGCTTCATCAGCTGTTCGAGGGATGTATAACCCGTACCGAAATCATCCAGCGCGATCATTATCTGACTGTCGCGGAGTTTCTTGATATTTTCGATCGTATGGTTTGTATCCTCTGCAAATGAGTACTCGGTTATCTCCACTTCCAGGCACTCCGGCGGGAATGACAGCTCATTTACGAGTTCTAGCAGCATATCTGCAAATCCGGACCTTGAAATGTCCTTGGCTGAAATGTTAAGCGCAAGCGTAATGGTATTGCCCGATGTATAGCATATCTCGCGGAACTCCTGCATCGCACGCCGCAGCACAAACTTATCGATATCAAGAACCAGGTCGGACAGTTCGGCGATGGAGATGAACTCGGCGGGCGAGATTTTCTCCCCTCCCGGAGTGTTCATACGAATAAGGGTCTCAAAACCGCGCAGTCTCTTGTCAAATATAGTGTACTGAGGCTGATATACGAGATAGAACCATCCGTTCCTGAGGCTGTCCTTGACAAGTCTCTCAACATACATCTGACGCTCCAGAGATTCCTTCATCTCGTCATTGAACACACTGTACTTGCCGCTGCCCGATTTTATCGCATAATTCATTGCGATATCGGCATGTCTCATTATCGTATCGGCATCTGTATCACTATTATCGTATTCTGCAATACCGGCAAATGCGGACAGGTAACAGTTGGAAGGGATTCCGTCCTTGTTAAGTGTAATTGTCTGCTCGACAGATTTGATCACCTGAGACGTGATCTCCTCACAATTCCTTGTTCCGGGCAGGATAATGGCATATTCCGTACCTTCTATCTTGTACGCTATTGCCCTGCCGTCAAGCACGGTCGTGATACGGTTTGCGACAATCGTCATAAGTTCATCGCCGTATCTGCGGCCGAGATTGGCGTTTACCGGCCAGAATCCGTCCAGATGTACAAGAATTATGTAGCCTTTTTCATTAGACCGGATCTTCTTGCGTATGTCGCGGTTAAATCCGTATCTGTTCATAAGGCCCGAAACGCTGTCGGTCACGGCCATTTTGTTACTGATATTGATCTGTCGGGAAATAAGCGCTATGGCTATCAGGAAAATGATCGCATTAAATGCGCCGGGAGCTGTCATAAGGCTTCCGGATACAAAAACAGTCCTTATCGCGCCGCCAACGGAAAACCCCAGGACCACGCATGACCAAATAAGGCCTTTTTTACTGTCAATAAGCACCGCGATGATAAGGAGCAGGCATATAATGACCTGTATGCAACCGTTAATGCTCGCTATCGGAAACTGCATTCCGCCAAGTGACATCAAGGTATCGCCAAATCGTACCGATGTTATGGCATTCACTCCGATAAGCACAAAGCACATTACGATGCACAAACGAAATAATGCGGTTTTATATTTGAAATTCGACAGGCCCAATAAAGGGTCCTCCTTGATCATTATTCAAACAGATAATAATCCTTGAACACTCCGTGAACGAAGAATCTCTGCTTGTTGGAGCCGCTCCCAGAACAGGTGACGAGCGTAACGATATTGTCATCGGGTGTAACCCGTGCTTCACATTCCCTGACCGATTTCTTGACGGCCTCGCGCAGGTATGCTCTGTATTCCTTGAAGGTATCGCAAGTATAATACATCTTGGAATCAGTCGGGTCAAGATAATACGAGAAAATCTCGTAGCGGTAAATGCCCTCCGGTCTGAACACATATATGTACCGGTCCTTGTCATACACCGCACTGTTGTTGATATAATTTTTCAGGTGGCCGAACATCGTTCCGTTCTTCATGTTATGCCCATAAAAGAACGTGTTCCAGCTTGTCAGCATCGGATCCACTTCATGATCCATGAACACGCATCCGGCGTTATTTTTCTGCATTTCGAACGTATGGTGAAGATAGAACTCGTTGTCCGTGGTCTGTACGACAGGATGATTGATCTCGGCCCCGGGAGCATACAGCCAGCATACGTAGCTGCTGTTGATCTTTTTCAGGCTTTCGTGATCTACTACTATGTCCGGAAAATCGGCTCTGTTATAGTTTCGCGTCAGAACCTTTTTTTCCTCCTCCTCTTCTTCCTCTTCCTCCTCTGCATCAACTGTCTGCGCAGGGGGTTTGGGGTCCTCGCCTCCGACCTTCGCATACTGCTCCAGACCGGAATATTCCTCTTTTGCCGCTCTGTACTCCAGGGTCGTTCGAAGAAGCATGATACCTGATACGACCATGGCGATCGAGGCTATTACGATTATGGTTATCCTGACTTTGGACATATATATCTCCCGTCATTCATATCTAAAATATAGTACTATTTGTAAATAATACCGCTAATAAAGCCAAAAAGCCATTACAAACATACGTTTGGCAAGATACAGCTTTCCAAAACAACAAAAGAGGCCGGACCTTTAGGGGACGGCTTCACTCTGATTTATTCTATACTCATTTGTTCTCCTTCAGTTTGGCAAGCTCTGCTCGGGCAGCATCCAACTGGGATTGCAGACTATCGGCTCGCTGCTTCTCTTCGTCTGCACGTTTTTCCGCTTCGTCTGCGCGTTGTTTCTCTTCGTCTGCGCGTTGTTTCTCTTCCTCTGCGCGTTGTTTCTCTTCCTCTGTGCGCTTCTCCGCATCCCTGATAAGTTCTCTGTCTCGTTCCCAACTTTTCATATACTTGATCCCCATTCCAGGCTTGTTCTTTGTATGCCTGACTATATTATTCAGTTTACTCGTGTTATCGTCCGTAACGTTCTCGTCTTTACTTTCACTTATGTACCTTAGCAGATTCCGGAGGCGTTTCTCATCATCCCCGGCGTTCTCCGGTAGTTTTCCATTTACGTATAAGAAGATCCTCCTGACGCCGTCATCATATTCCACTTCCGGATGAGTCTTGACCACGGTACCGGCCTCATAGTACAGCGCGTTCTCTCCAAACGGGTCATATGACAGTATGAAGATCGATACAAGGTCCGGCAGCTTATCATAATCGATACCGGTACTTAGAAGCTGCGAATCTATAAGGCCGCCATAGTATCTGCTCCTTCTCGGAAGACTTTCCTTACGGCTGCTTAACTTGTCAGGTTCGACATCGTAGACACGTATTCCCTCCCCGGCTTCATCCGGTTCCTCGGTTACATACACATCCATCCTTATCCCGTGCGATGTCTCCGATACGCCTGGGATCGACTTCTGCGCAGTGAACCTGATGTTCTTCACCTCTCGCTTCAGGACGCAGCTGAGTATTATCCTGCATGTTTCGAGACCGTCCTTTTCGTCAGCCATTACCTCGCCGAACAGAAAGTCATCGATGAGGTTCATATCCTCAAGCGCCTTCATTGCTCTTCTTTTTTCTGTTTCATTCATTGCTTGTTCCTCCTTTCGGAAAGACAGCAGGAGAAGACAAGCACTATCTTCTTTCCTGCTTCATATTGTGAGTGGTTGGAATTTAAAGCAGGAAATTTCTGGTGTTGAAACTGCAAGAATTGCATACAAGAAGCGGCAACGCCGCTGAGAAAAATCTGCTTTGGGAAGATGATAGCATCAATCGAAAGGATTTACAAGCAGAAACTGCGCAAAAAAAACAAAAATAACCGCCCTTAGTCAGATGTGACCGGGGCGGTTATTTGTTTGTTATTAAATTGGGGTTGGTTACGGGCTTTTGACAGTTTGATGGCTGGCAAATGACCCCTTAACCCCGTCCCCCTGGTTCATTTTTCAGGCGTTGACTATCTGGCCGAAATCTGCCTTCAGGGAAGCTCCTCCGATGAGGCCGCCGTCGATGTTGTCCTTGCTAAGAAGTTCGGCTGCGTTGCCTGCATTCATGGATCCGCCGTACTGGATACGTACAGCTTCTGAAGTAGCCGCATCGTACATGTCACCGATTATCTCACGGATCATCTTGCATACTTCCTCAGCCTGATCTGCTGTAGCTGTCTCGCCCGTACCGATAGCCCAGATAGGCTCGTAAGCGATAACGAGGTTCTTGACCTGATCAGCCGTAACACCGTCAAGATCCCACTTGATCTGACGTGCGATCCACTCCTTGTATGTGCCGGCCTTACGAAGTGCAAGGGACTCTCCGCAGCACAGGATGGGCTTGAGGCCTGATGCAAATGCCTTCTTGACCTTGGCATTGATGAGGATATCGTTCTCACCGAAGATATCTCTTCTCTCGGAATGTCCGATGATGATATATTCCACGCCTGCTTCCTTGAGCATGGGAGCTGCGATCTCGCCTGTGAATGCGCCCTTGTCCTCAATGTAGAAGTTCTGTGCGCCAACCTTAACGTTTGAGCCTTTAACAGCCTCAACTACAGGAACGATATCAATAGCGGGAACGCAGTAAACAACATCCACGTCATCGTTCTTTACGAGGTCCTTAAGTGTATTACAAAGTTCAACTGCTTCTGCCGGTGTCTTGTTCATCTTCCAGTTACCGGCGATGATTCTTCTTCTTGCCATGTCAGTTCTCCTTGGTGTCAAAAGGGACGGTTCTTTTTGACAACTTTTTCTCTGTATTTTCTGAATTAATTAGCACTCAGCAAAAGTTGTCAAAAAGAACCGTCCCCTTTGACAACTTTTGCCATAGCATATCATTACATATTGTTTTACTTGTCATCTGCAGCGTATACGCCGGGAAGTTCCTTACCCTCAAGGAACTCAAGAGATGCACCGCCACCTGTTGAGATGTGGCTCATCTTGTCGGCAAAGCCGAGCTGGTTACATGCTGCAGCGGAATCTCCGCCACCGATGATCGTTGTAGCATCTGTCTCTGCAAGAGCCTTTGCAACTGCGATCGTACCCTTGGCAAGCGTAGGATTCTCGAACACGCCCATAGGTCCGTTCCATACAACAGTCTTGGCTTCCTTGGCTGCATTTGCGAACAGTTCCTGAGTCTTCGGTCCGATATCAAGTCCTTCCATGTCGGCAGGGATCTTGTCGGAATCAACGTATGATACGTCAACAGGTCCGTCAATGGGATCCGGGAATGACTTTGCGATACCTGTATCAACAGGAAGCAGGAGCTTC
>JBGUNV010000129.1:0-48595 GCA_045117595.1 Lachnospiraceae bacterium | reverse complement strand
ATTTGTTCTGCTGTATTTCTATGATCCGTCCGTAAAACCCAGGTTCAAATATGCTTTCTATGCGTTCTATCCGCTTCACCTGACCGTGATCGGACTTATCGGATATTTTATAATAGGGTATTGACCCTGTCCTTCACCTGATCCTTTAATATCACAAACAATGAGGACAGTACCGCCCTGATCCTGTGACGGTCTTCATCACTCATACCGTCTATGACCGCTTTGGCCTTCAGGAATATCGATGCGACATTACCCTTAAAATCATTCAGATCGTTCACTCCCGCTTCGACAAAGACCTCGTATACCTTATCAACGAACATCCTCATCTCTTCAGGGTCTGCCCGCTCAGCCCATTCGTTCACGGCCTCGTCCGATATCTCATAACGTTGAGCAATATCATCTCTGTATGCAAAATCATCATCGACCACGATCCAGTTGAACGGGTCATGCTGAAATATACCGAAACTCCTGGCCAGTACGACCTTATAATCCTCCTGTGACTGCAGCAGCATCCCTATGATGGATGAATGCGGAACGTATTTACGAATCCTGTCCTTTATCGAAGCATAGTCCGGGTCTTCGAATGTCTCCCTTGTAAATCCCGGACCGTCCTGGGAATATATGAGGCTGATGCGCTCTCTGACCGGATTCGAGCATTTCATCGCTGAATATACCGCCAGATTGCCTCCCTTGGAATGGCCGCCAACGGAAAAGTTCCCCCTTATGCGTTCCGCCGCATAATGGAGATAGTCTACAGCCTTGACCTGCGCAGGTATCGGTGTCATGAAGGACATATTAAAGTCCTCCTTCCAGCCTATCACCGTCTCATCGGTCCCCCGGAATATCACATGTGCCATTCCCCCGGGAAGATATGCGGTCACGGCCGAAAACTGCATCTCCCATCTGCTGTTCACAAGATCTATATAATGATTGAGGCAAATATCCTTAAACCTGTCTGACGCTGCCATGGCATCAAACAATGCCCTGTTGTCCTTCGCATATCTTTCATCGGAAAACAGATCCGAAACATCGTCTCTTGCAGCGATCTGTGCTATGGTAACGTCATCCGTCATCGTCCCGACACAAGGCACGAAACCGTTAAGCTTCAGATATGAAAACTGCGACAGTATCAGGGCATCTACCTTGTTAAATCCCTTCTCTTCAAAGGAAACACCGCCATATGCTTCTATATAGTCGATGATATTTCCCAATCTCAGTTCTCCGATCGCGCATCATTCCCCCGACTAACCCGTAGGGCATATGCCAGCGCTCCCGCTCCTGCCGCGAACGTAAATATCGCGATAAACTGGGACGTCGAAAGCTGTCCGACCGATCCCCTCGGATCATCCCGGAAGAACTCAATGATAAACCTTCCCACGCTGTACAGCATAAGATACAGTGATAAACCGGCACCGGGAATATACCTGAAGCGGCCGCTGCCCTCACCGTCCTTCTTCGGGCAGGTGCTCAGATAATATGCCGTCAGTACCGCAAATATAATAAAATTTCCCGCCGCCATGATCGGCTGGGTCGGAATGAGCTTAACATGCGCAGGCGCGCTGCACCCTTCCGGAAATACGAGTGAAAAATGTGATTCCGTCTGCTTACCGTAGCAACATCCCGCAAGAAGACATCCTATCCTGCCGAATGCCTGGTTTACGGGAACCACGGTTCCAAGCAGATCGATATATTTCAGAAACTCCAGTTTCCTGACGCGGCAATAGACATAGATCGTGGCTATTCCTGTTATGATACCGCCGTAAACGACAAATCCCTCGGATCCGATCACTGACATCGGATCGGTAAGGAAAGTCTTAAATTCCACGATTATATGCAGAAGCTTTCCTCCGGCAAACCCTATTATCAGTACCAGCATTGCGATGTTGGTAAACTCTCCGTCCGAAAGCCCACGTCTCTTGGCAAGATATCCTCCGACTAGTACGGCCGCCATAAATCCAAGGCCCACCATGAGTCCGTATCCGTGAACGGTAAATCTTCCTATTGAAAATAAATCTATGGCCATAACAGACCTCCCGTCTGTATTTTAGAAAGGGCGCGGACCATCCGGCCCGCGCCCCAGGTGTCATTTGTTTATTCGACTACAAGTCCGCTCCACTTATCATCCGGAATAAGAGCAACGTATGTCTTACCTGTGTTGAGTATGATCTCATCGCCGTTCTTGTCATAATAACGTGTCGGGCTTGTCTCATCGGTCTTGGACCATGTGATCGGGATAGCCTTACCTTCGGTGATGAACCATCCGTCACGCTGGAAGTCGATAGCGTGGAACATCATGTATCCGTTATCATCGAACTTGACGTAACGTGCGTTCTGAAGAAGAACGTTGGTAAATCCGAGCTGTGCATCACCGTTACCGGGATCGGTATGCTTCTGTCCGTATTCGGAATACATGTAACGCTTTGATTCCGGATCGTATTCAAGCTTCGAAGAATTATGCTTGAACGGAAGCTCGATCTTCGTGCAGTCCTGTACTGAAGGTGCACCTGACAGATCGTTTATCTCACTGTCTGACTTGACGAACTGATAATGAGGCTCGTCCTTGTGATATTCGTTGTAAGTCCTTGAAACATTGCTCTTGCTCTCGAAGTTCTTGTCAAGATCACCTGTGCAGATATACTCGGTAAACTCTCTCGACTTACCGTTGTTGACTCTCGAGAATGTTCCGGAGAAGTTGTCAACGTAGGGCTTTGCAAGATAATCATCGATATAGAACGGACCGCCGTCATGACATACGATGGCATTCCACTCGGGAGCGATTACAAGGTTGGTGGGACGTGTACTACGGATACTTCCGAGCTGCTCGATCTTCTCCCAGTCCTTTACAAGTACCATAAGACGTGTGATACCGTCGTTTGCAAGTGAGTTGGTCATCTCATATACAACATCGGCATGCTGTGAAAGGCCGTAATGCGGAAGAGCGGTCTTCTCATTGTCGACCATTGCCGCAATGGGTCTCTGATCCTTGATGTCCTCGCTGATCCACTCGTTGGTAAGCTCACTTCTGTACATACCCTCGTGTGAACCGTCATCTACCGGTTCCTCAACGGTCTCCTCAATGCTGATAGCCGGTGTATCGTTAACAACCTGTATCTGCGGTGCAGCAGTTACAGGTGCTTCAGGTTCCTCATCCTTGCCGCACCCGACAAGCACTGTACCTATACAGACAGCAAGAAGAAGAACAATTCTCTTTTTCATGATAAAACCTCCGTAAAAAACTAATAAATCTGATATCAATCCAAGACATTATAACACCATATCCTGAAAGATTATACCACAACATAATGTGTATGTCATCATCAATTTACACAATTATACCGCATATAAGGGTGCAGAGGATTTGCCGTTTTGCATAATCTGTCAGTCAAAAACTTCTTCCGTAAACTTTGCCGCCCCGGCAGCGTTAAGGTGGGATGTATCGGAAAAATACCGGCCGTCATACGATCTCAGCCTTGTTTCATATTCGATACCCGGACATACGGTCGACAGTTCCTTGATATAGTTCCTGTACGCCGCATAATAATGTTCATTGATACCTTCGAACGTCGCCGTGTTCACCGCGGGCTGCAGGAGTCTGACGTGTATGCCGTTATCACTGCACAGGCGCAGCAGCTTCTGCATGTAGTAAGTGATAAGTTTTGCGTCGCCGTCGATCACCATATCCTCATAGGAGGTCTCATACGACTCATCATAGCACTCCTCAAGTTTTCCGAAGCTCCCCCAGCCGTGTGAGGCCTGAAGATCTTCGTATGCCGACGTATTATCGTCGTACCGTGTGACAAAATGCGCGGCGTTTAAGGCCGGCAGGTACTTGTTCGGAAGTCCGAACCTGGCCGATATCTCATCCGTTATATATCCCGTCCTGTATACCGAATCCGCCCCGCATAGCCTCGCGTTTTCATACAGTTCGTAAAGCCTGTCGGCAGGGATCGCCTTAAAGTATACTGTCCTTTTTTCATAATTATCTATATGCCAGTAATGGAACGGCGCGAACATGATCACAGCCGTTTTCGGAGCTTCGTGTTTTTGCAGGTATTCCTCAAGGCAGTAATACATCTCTATCGATGTCGCGCCCCCGACCGCAAGATTGACGCAGGAAGTGCCGGTAAGATCCGGCATGATAGAGCTCATCGCCCCCGAATCCCCGAGTATCACCGTATCAAAACCGGCGCCGCCGTATTCCCTGCCCTCCGCTACGAGACGGGTAAACCGCCATGCGGGATATTCCTCGTCCATATAGCACAGAGGGCACAGCAAGGTAAAGGCGATAAGGGCTATCGCCGGGAGTGTGGCAAGTATGCATTTTGCGAAGAATTTGGTTTTTGTCATGCCAACTCACATCATAATAAAAGGACGCTCGCCAATCGGAATTCTCCTTCGGAGAATGGGGCTCGCGGTGATGTGAGGACTCCGTCTGCTTCGCAGACACCTCACATCATTGAATAAATAAATTCCTTGCCGGTCAGGTTGGCGGAAAAAAGTATCGCGATAAGCAGCGCGTAATATATCGTCCAGCGCAGCGCGGTCGGGATATTCCTGATAAGTGACGGTGTATCGCAGTTTCGGCGGTATGCCTGTCCGTCGGCAATAAGAACGAAGGCCGCCATCAGGATAACAAGCATCAGGTTGAACCGCCCCAGTCCGAGCGATACAAGTTCAGATACCGCACCGTTTAACGAAAACCGTGTGAGGATCCCCTTTACAGCCATCCATGCGCTTGCAACATCCCTGTTTGAAAAATATATGAACGTATGCGCGGCCAGTATGTAAACACCGATCCGAAGCAGTACGTTGCGGACCCTGTCAAAGGCGGCGCAGGCAGCCGGTGTTTTGCATATCTTTTCTTTTATCCTTCCGGCCAGACTGTCCCGATACGGCAGCAGTATCTGCCCGAGTATTATATACGCTCCGTTAAGTGCACCCCAGATAAAAAAAGTCAGGTTTGCACCGTGCCATATTCCGCTCACAAACAGAACGATAAAGATATTGATATATTTGCGTACCGTTCCCTTACGGTTTCCGCCGAGCGGGATATACAGATAATCGCGGAACCACGTTGACAGTGAGACGTGCCATCTTCTCCACACCTCTCCCATGCTCTTCGAAAAGAAAGGCTGCCTGAAGTTTTCCTTCATCCTGATCCCGAGAATATATCCCGCGCCTGTGGCGATCTGGGAGTATCCCTCAAAATCACAGTAAAGCATGAACAGATATGAAACAGCCGCAACGGCTATCGCAAATCCCGAATGCGCACCGGCGTCGGCATAAACATTGTCGACTATTATCGCGAGTCTTCCCGCGATGGCAAGCTTCAGAAAATACCCCCACAGCATCTTCTGCATCCCGGTCTTAGCCGTATCATACGACAGATCCGGTGAGGAGATCTGCGGCAGAATATCGCCGGCACGGTTTATCGGTCCGGAAAGTATATTTATGAAAAAAGAAAGGAACAGCGCCAGCTTCAGTATGTTCTTTTCAGCCGGTATGGTCCTTCTGTAAACATCGATCAGATAAGATACCGCCTGAAAAGTATAAAATGATATTCCGACCGGAAGCAGCAGATTGAAACGAAGCCCGCTCCCGAAAAGTTCAAGCGTAAAATCAAGATATTTGAATATGAAAAGCAGTCCGAGACATACGATAACAGAAGCTGCCAGAACACATTTTTTCGCCGTCCCGTGTTCTATCGCCTCAACCAGAAGTCCGGACAGATATACGATAACCGTTGATGCGGCGAGCAGATATACAAAACGGCCGCCTGCCGCAAAATAAAACAGATAGCTGCATACAAGAAGCCACGCATACCGTAATTTCGGGCTTATAAGGCAGTATACGGCTACTGTTGCCGGAAACAATATGATAAATGAAATGGAGTTGAATGTCATATTTTACCCACCGCTTATCACACTTTTTCTTGTATCGGATAAACTATTATATTATAATGTATCACTGTTACAAATGTAAATAATTCCGGAATGGGGATAAGAGGATATGGATAAAAAATCAATCGCACATGAAGTGCTCGAATGGATCGCAGTCATAGTTATATCGGCAGTGCTTGCATTTCTGCTGAGCAGATTCGTAATAGTCAATGCCAAGATACCGTCCGCTTCGATGGAGCCTACGATAATGACGGGAGACCGGCTTATCGGAAACCGTCTCGCTTATCTGAACAAGGACCCGCAGCGTCAGGATATCGTGATATTCCTGTTCCCTGATGACGAGAAGGAATATTTCATCAAACGCGTCATAGGGCTTCCCGGTGAAACAGTCACCATCAGATCCGGCAAAGTCTACATCAACGATTCCGCCGAGCCGCTGGAGGAAAGTGCATATCTGACCACAACGCCTCTGGGAGATTTCGGTCCCTACCAGGTACCCGAAGGCGCCTATTTCATGCTGGGTGATAACCGTAACAATTCAATGGATTCAAGATTCTGGAATCAGCCTTATGTGTACAGAGACAAGATACTCGGAAAAGCATGGGCAAGATATTTCCCGAACATGTCGACAGTAAAATAAGAAAAACAATTGTGCCGATAAATCCTTTTATCGGCACAATCTGTATAATTGCATGATCTCATCGCCTCTTGCGAAGCCCTCGTTAAATGCGCTCGCACTTCCGGCACATACACCGAGGCAGAGTGCATCTTCAAAATTACCGTTTTCAAGATATCCGGCTAAAAATCCCGCAACCATCGAATCACCGCATCCGACCGTATTGACAACTATCCCTGCAGGTGCGGGCCGTGAATATACCTGTCCGTCCTCGGTGATAAGAACTGCGCCGTCCTGTCCCATAGATACGAGGACATTTCTCGCTCCTTTTTCCTGAAGCCGGCGTGATGCCCTGGCTATCCCGTTTATATCAGATGACGTGAAGTTCTCATGGAACAGATCCGACAGTTCCTCCATGTTGGGCTTTATCAGGAACGGATGATAGGCAAGTGCGTTCGCAAGTGCCTCCCCGGTCGTATCAAGTATCACTCTCGTATCACGATAGGGAAGTTCCGAAATAAACGTCGAAAAAGTATCATTTTCCATGTTGGCCGTTGCGGCGCCTGCAAGAACAAGTATATCGTCCTTTCCTATCTGCTCTATACGGTCACGAAGCGCTCTCATGCTCACGGCATCGACAAACGGTCCGGGCGCATTCACTTCGGTCTCTTCTATTCCGTGGAATTTGATATTGATACGCGAATGCCCCTCAGGAAGATGGACAAAATCGGTATTGATTCCGAGCTTCTGAAGTCCGTTCTCGATCTCATTACCGGTAAAGCCGGCAACAAATCCGAGTGCGGTATTTTCTATACCGAGCTCCTTTAATACCTGAGAGACATTGACTCCCTTTCCGCCATACAGATATGTCGCCTTACGCATGCGGTTCAGTTTTCCGATCTCAAGGCTGTCCACGGAGATCAGATAGTCGATGGACGGATTGTAAGTAAGTGTGTAGATCATGGTTCCTCCCTGTTCAGATACCCGAGATATACCATCCTGCGGTATATCTGCTCGCCCAGCAGTCTGTGGTAATGCTTGTTACCATGGATATGATCGCTGCGAAGCTGAGACGGTATCTCCCCCTTTTGTATATCGGCCGCATCCTGTCCTGTCATTACAAGGCCGATATCCTGTATTCCGTAATTGAGCATATATTTTCTGATATCAACGAAATGATCGCCGAAAGCTCTTGCCATGGCCTCATTGACCTCATCTATATCCGGAATGCCTCCCGCATATGTCAGTCCGACGATTATGTATTTGCTGCATGCTGCGGATTCTATCATCCTGCGCTCAAGGTTTATGATATTCTGAACACTCTTCCGGTCAGGCAGATCGTTCGTTCCGGCAAATATCACGAGCACATCGTTTTCCCGCTGATCCGACATAGCAAAAGTCTTGAATCTTGTATCATCTTCTACCGCTATGCGCTCGCCCTTTTGGCTTCGCTTAAAATAATATGATCCGTTGAGCTTCTGAAGTTCCCCTTCTATCCCGTTTATCGAGCAGGGATTCACACCACCGTCACCGTGATCGAGGAAAAACACATGACCGTCATTTTCAGTCCTCAAAAACACCGGGATCAGATCCGGCTCAGCAGGTATGACCGTTGCCTTGACGTTAACACGAAGGCCTCCTTCTCTCATGGCTATCATAGCGGTGTTCTCGGATTCGACACCGTAGTTTACCACTTCACATCCGGACAGTTCCCTAAGTATATCCGGAAATGCACTACTGCCATCAAGTGATACGGTAAGAGAATCACCCCAACACACTATCCTCGGAAGCGGCCCCTCATACTCCGACTTCGGCTCGGCATCTCCATGCCACAGGTATTCCCTGTCATCCTTCTGCGACTTCGGTACGGAAGCTTCCACGGGAATATCCGGTCCGGCATTCTCCCCGGTCTCCTCAGTCTCAGTCTCAACCGGTTCCTCCGCAGCGGCAGACACCGCCTCTTCCTTCGGTTGCAAGGCAGCGGAAGGCTTGCGGTCCGGGTGGTTTCCGGCATATATCCTGAGCGCGATAAAAGCTGACATCGCGGCTATGAATAAGAAATAGGTGATCAGGGTCTTCCTCATAACTATATATTGTATCAAATCTTTTCAATCAGCGCAAATTTATACAAGCACTGCCTTGTATCGCACGGTATGTAATGATACAATTTCCGTATGACACGGAAAGGAAGGTGATCATAATGGTCATAGAAATGATAGGTTACATAGGTTCCGCGCTCGTTCTGGTATCCATGCTGATGACCTCGGTAGTAAAGCTGCGCATCATCAATCTCACGGGAAGTGTGATATTTGCGGCATATGCTCTTATGATCAGATCATATCCGACGGCATTGATGAACATCGCACTGGCGGGTATAAACATTTACTATCTTGTCAGGATCTTCAGACAGAAGAAAATATATGACCCTGTCAGAACAAAGCGTGATGACTCTTATTTTTCCTTTCTTCTCGACCGGAATATCGGGGATATCAATGTATGGTTCCCTGAATTCTCCCCGGAAGATGTCCGTGCAAACGTTGCCTATCTCATATGCTGCGGTCTTGATCCCGCATGCCTTTTCCTCGGAAGATCGGACGATAACGGCTGCATAGAAGTGATGCTTGACTATGCATTGCCCGTATACCGTGATACTTCCGTGGGCCGGTTTTTATATGATCATCTCGCAAAGGAAGGATACAGTTCACTGAAATTTACGCAGAACGCAGCAGGGCACGTTCCTTATATGGAAAAGATGGGATATAGGAAAATCGACGATAACAGTTATGTGCTGGATCTGAAGTGATCTACTTCTTCTCGATATAATTACGGATATATTCCTTGACCTCATCGCGATCAATACCAAGAGCCAGGGCCATCTCCTCGTAGAGGCGATTTTCGGCTATGCGGAAATAACGCTCATCAATGGCGGTTGATTTCTTGCCACTCTCGATACGGGCCTTTCTCCTGAAATACATGGTCTTGATTATGCGGATAAGCTTTCTCGGATCCTTGGAATTAACGGCATTCCTGTATTCGAGTTCACGCTTCTTTTCGTCGGAGATATTGATCTGGTCAAGATCATCTATCTCTTCCATAAGTTCCCTGACCTCATCGGCACCGAGAGCAAAACGTAGCGCTCCCTCTTCACCGTCAACCGGCACATAGATCGTAGCCGCGTTGTCAAAGCACGGACGCAGTGTATAGTATGTCCTGTTTGCAACGGACTTGCCCATTCCCGCAAGAGGGCCTATCTCTTCTATACGACAGACACCATTGCTGCATACTACAGTATCACCTATATTGAACATACTAACCTCCATATTTATTAAAGAACCCGAAACATGCGTCCAAAATAGATTTTACTACAATCTGCGGGAAAATGTAAGTGGAAATTTCAGAAAATACTGTATACTATGATTAATTGTCTGATTATTCACAAGATGTTGTGGGTAATCAAAAAGAAGCCCTATATCTAGGGTTTCTTTTTGGTGCTCCGTACCCGCTCAGGCGGCGCTCTGTTAAAAGGTCGCTCGGCCATTAGGATGCTCCGTACCCGCTCAAGCGGCGCTCTGCTCTAATAAGGTCGCTCGGCCATTAGAATCGCTTCGCGATGGGCCTCGCGGTGTAGCAAGGGATCCGTCTGCTTCGCAGACACCTTGCTACATTCAATCCATCTGGAATTCGCCGACGATGTCCTGGAGCTGGACTACGCAGTTCCTGCTCTCTTCGACGAGGCCGGTTGTCTGGCTCGTGCGGGATACCATGTCGGTTGTCTTCTCTGCGATATCCGTGACACCGACCGTTGATTCTCCGACGGTGGAAGTGATCCCGGAGATCGCGTCACTGATCTTGGCGATCGAATCAGTAAGATTGACTATGGATTCATGAACATCGTTCATGCTTTCCTTGAACTTGACCGCATCATCGTTATACTGCTCGGAAACCTGAGCAAAATCGGCGTAATCCGCAAGTACCGTTTCCTCCAGGAATGCACCGGTCTCGGACAGACATCCCGACATATTCGATACGGCATTGTTTACTTCACTTACAATATCATTGATATCCGCAACCGTTGTGGAAGTCTGGTTTGCAAGATTTCCGATCTCGGTGGCAACTACCGCAAAGCCTCTTCCCGCTTCTCCGGCTCTGGCCGCCTCTATAGAAGCATTAAGCGCGAGCAGCGATGTCTGCGAGGAGATAGCCATGATCGCATCGGTAAGTGCATTGATCTTCTCTACTGCCTTTGAATCTTCTATGGCCTTATCGGAACGCAACTTGACCGATTCGAATTTTTCTCTTGTAAGATTGGTCGCAGCGATGGTCTTTTCACGAAGATCGGCGGCCCTTTCCATAACTTCCTTCGAAAGCGTATCGCCGGCTTCTGACAGCGCCTGAATGTCCTCAGCGCCCGTCTTCATATAACCTATGTTCGCATAGATGCTCTCAGCCGTCGCACTCGTCTGCTGCATGCCTGCCGCAAGCTGTTCTGTGGTCGCGGAATTATCCGTACACATCGAATTAACGACATCCGTAACGTTCTGAAGTTCATTAACATTACCGTCGATCTTGACCGAAGCTTCCTCTATACACGCTACCATTCTGCGAAGGCTCGTACGCATGCCCTGAACGGCTCTTGCCATGACACCGTTTTCATCATGTCTCGCGCACAGTTTTGCCGAATTGGGATTGTGCCTGAAATCAAACTTGCTGGTCTTGTCGAGTATCTCGGTGATCTGGTTGATCGGACGTACTATGAGTTCGGATATCGCATACGCGCCCGCAAGTGAGATGACGATCATCACGGCGGCAACCAGTATGCCTATGTTACGGATCCTCTTCATGGATGCAAGTGCGACATCCTCATCCGCACTTATGACAAGTATGGCATCCTTGTTGGTAAGCGCATATCCTGCATATTTGTAAGCGCCCTTGTAAAAATAGCTTGCAACACCGTCCTCGATCGTTCCCTGCGACTGGAGCTGGGATACAAGTCCCTTAACAACATCGTTTTCCACAGGCTGACCGATCTTCTCGGCCTTGGGATGGTAGAGCATCGTCCCGTCCGGGCCGACCAGATATGCGTATGATCCCTCGATGCCCTCAACCGTTATGTCACCGAGTGCATTCGCATAAAAGTCGCCGTTGACGGCCACGGGAGTCTTGCGGTTCAGCAGATCCCTCTCCGCCTTGGTCACGCTGTCTATGAGCCTCATCGTAACATCGGTGATCTCCTTCTGGGCGTTGCTGACAAAGATCACGGTACACACGGTAACCGTTATCGCAACACACACAAGTACGAGCAGCATGATCCTGGCCGCTATCGACCTGAAGAACGCTACCTTATTGTTGTCTTTGTTACTGCCTGAATTCTTAGCCATTTCCTAACCCCTTCCCAAATAAGAAATTTGAGAAAATTATACACATTTTAGTGCCGAAAATCAACGTTTGTTGTCTATTATGCTCATTTCTCCATCCTGAGGAACATTGCAGAATAACCCGGCATACGAAGCCCTCCACCGAAATCGACCGCATTTCCCGATATAAGATCTTCGGCCATGCCGCAACCCGCATCAAAATGCGCAACGTACTCTCCCTCCTCGGCATTGATGCATACGAGGACTCTCTCGTCATCGCATTTTCTCTCGATTATGCACTGTCTGTTCGTCAGTACAACATTGCGGTAATCGCCGTAACAAAGCGCCCTGCTCTCTCTCCTGGCAGCAGCGAGCTTTGCTATATATGCCGTAAGTTCCGTCTCCTTCGGCTCATCAAAGCACGGGCGCAGAGCCGGATCACCCTGCGATTTGTCGGCTTTTTCTCCCCATTCGCTTCCGTAGTACACACACGGTATTCCCGGCATCCCGAATGACAGCGCATAGACGAGCGGAACATGTGCCTCGTTGCCGAGTATACTCGCTATCCTTGACACATCATGGTTATCAACGAACGAGAGCAGATGCCTGCCTCTGTACAGGCACCAGTTTTCAGAACCAAACTGCCGCTGCAGCGAATGACATATCTCAAACATGTTCATACTGTTGAAGCTCGAGTAAAGCCCTTTATAACATTCATAATTCGTGACACTGTGGCATTTGTCATCGCCCATCCATCTGTTGTAATCTCCGTGCAGGCATTCTCCTACCAGGAAAAAGTCCTCCTTCAGACCGTTGGTAAATGACCTGAGCTTCTGCAGAAATTCCGGAGGCAGGCAGTATGCCACATCAAGCCTGAGTCCGTCTATGCCAAATTCATTTACCCATCCCCTGATGCAGTCAAACAGGTGTGAGACGACGGCATCGTTCCAGACGTTAAGCTTTACCAGATCGAAATTGCCCTCCCAGCCTTCATACCATAATCCGTCGTTATAGTTCGAATTTCCGTCAAAATTTACATTGAACCAGTCCTTATAGATACTGTCCCATCTGTATTTAAGTACATCCTGGAATGCCCAGAATCCGCGTCCGACATGATTGAACACGCCATCGAGGACTACCTTTATCCCGGCATCGTGAAGTGCGTCACATACCTTTTTAAAATCTTCGTTCGTTCCTATCCTGCTGTCGACAATCCTGTAATCCCGCGTGTTGTATCCGTGAGTATCCGACTCGAACAGGGGCGAAAAATAAACCGCATTAACATTAAGCTTCTTCAGATGGTCTGTCCAGTCGATGACCTTCAGTATCGAATGGTTCGACCCTGACAGTTCCGGAACCTTTCCGGCGTTTTTGTCCTCAGCGTTAAGCGGTGCACCCGGATTCTCAAACGGTGCACCGCAAAACCCCAACGGATATATCTGATAAAAAACCGATTCATAAGCCCACATATGATGATCCCTCCTGTTTTCGGAATATTTTAAAAGCTTTGGCTACAACATATAGTACCACGACTTTACACAGGGCGCAAATCATTGTATGATTACCGAGGTGGCAGCACCTGAGGTCAGCATTCAAGAAAGAGGAAAGATCATGAAGGATATATTACTCGGATCCCACTGTAAGATGAGCGGAAAGGAAATGTTCCTCGGTTCCGCAAAGGAAGCGGCATCATACAACGCCAATGTTTTCATGGTATATACGGGCGCACCCCAGAACACGGTACGCAAAAACGTTTCCGAACTGAGGATTGACGAAGGGTATGAATACATGAAGGAGAACGGCATAGAAAAGGTCGTGATCCACGCTCCGTACATAATCAATCTCGGCAACACCGTAAAGAGCGAGATATATAAACTGGCCAAGGATTTTCTGGCTGTAGAGATAGAGCGGACGATAGCGATGCGCTCCGATATACTCGTTCTCCATCCCGGATCGGCTGTCGGTGCCGAAAGAAGCGCCGCAATAAAGCAGATCATCGAAGGACTGAACGAGATCATAACACCTGACATGAACTGCAGCATCGCCCTCGAGACAATGGCCGGCAAGGGCAGTGAGATAGGCTGTACGTTCGAGGAGATCGCCGCCATAATCGACGGTGTCACATATAACGAAAAGCTAAGCGTATGCTTTGACACCTGCCATGTATATGACAGCGGTTATGACATCGTAAATGACCTTGACGGGGTACTTGACAGATTCGATAAAATAATCGGCAAAAAGCGGATATCCGTTTTTCATATAAACGATTCCAAGGGCGGATTCAACTCGCACAAAGACCGCCACGCGAATATCGGTGACGGTCTTATTGGATACGATACTTTATGCCGTATGGTCTATCATGATGATTTTACTTCGATACCGAAGATACTTGAAACTCCCTATATAGCGGATGCCGATGATCCGGACAGGAAGAATCCGCCTTATGCGGAAGAGATAGCCCGTATACGCAGGTGGAAATCTACTCGATCCTGATATTGGTGATCGCGCACTGATCACCTGTCAGAGCCACATACAGATCCTCGTTTCCGTCAAGGATCGTTGTCGTGTTCCTGATCAGTATGCCCAGATTATCGGTGGTAATTATCACTTTACCTTCGCTCCTCTCAAACAGGACAACACAGTCATAACCCTTCTTGTTGCCTTCCTTCCAGGCATCCCAGCCTTCGAAGTCATCCTGCTTGTTGACGGTAAGCTTGTTCGTTGAGATACCTTCGGATTCCCAGCTTTCCCCATCCGTTCTGATAAGTCCGTATTCCCTGAAATCTTCTCCGTTCACAGTCCCATCCTTTGATGAAAAGACGGATAAAAACGCACAGTGCCAGACAAGACGCGCGGTAGGAAGACTCTTCGTGTGATAGCGAAGCTTCATACCGTCCCTTATCGGTATACCGACTGACGCATCGGTCCTGTATCCGTCAACCTGAACATTCGGAACATCGCCCTCGGGGCCCTCTATATACGAAACAAGTTCGGCGATCCTCGGGATATAATCTTCGGGAACCTCATTTTCATCCTTTTCTATCGTAACGTCATATATATTGCAGTTTTCTCCCGTAAGGCCGATGTAGGCATATCTCGAACAGTCGGGAAGCGCAATGGTAAATTCCCTGATATCACTACCGTCATCAATCTTTATCTGTACATGATCCCTGCACTTTACGGCTTCGATACCAAAGACCTTATCGGATGATGAACCATCCTGACCTGTTCCTTCGCCCGGGGTTACAACAGACTCTATCTTTCTCGCGCCCGTACACTCGACTCTGCCGTCGAGCCATATACGGCAGTATTCGAAATAATTGAGAATCTCTATCGACTTCTCATCGGTATGAACGCTTTCGTCAAGTGAGTCGAACAATATGATCGCAGGTCCGGAATATACTCCGTTCTTTGTTTCCTCATTTACAGATTTCAGCTGTATCCTCGTGATCTTTTGCGTGATCACGATACCGTCTGATACCTCGCTTCCGAACTCCTTACAGTTCAGATGATTCCTGCCGTCGAGTTCGACAACGGCGGACTGCTCTCTCATCCTGTATTCCGGATCCATATCAATAAGATATCTCATAATATGGGCAAACTTCGGGTCAAACTGTGTCCCGATGCCCTTGATTATCTCTTCACGCACTATCTGCTGCGGGAGCGCATCCCTGTAACTCCTTGTTGATGACATGGCATCATATGCATCCGCAACCGAAATGATCCTTGCGATCTCGGGAATATCCTCTCCCTTCAGCCCTGACGGATAACCCTTACCGTCATAACGCTCATGATGAAAATGCGCACCTATGCTCAGATACGGATACTCCCTGATACTTGACAGTATCTGGTAACCAAGGACCGGATGCTGCTTGATGGCCTCAAATTCTTCATGATTGAGCTTTCCCTTTTTGTTTATTATAACATCGGATACACCGAGCTTTCCTACATCATGGAGCAGAGCCGCATAGAATATCCTGCGGCATTCTTCCTCATCCTTACCAACCTGTTTCGCGATCATCTCCGAATACTCTGCAACTCTCTGTGAATGTCCGTGCGAATAAGTATCCTTGGCATCGATCGCACTTACAAGCGCGGTAGCTGTCTGCTCGAACAGTCTCTGGGAATACTGCTGCTGTTTTTTGAGGTTGCTGACCTCGGCTTCCTGATATGCCGTGATCTTTTTGCTTCTGCGATAGATGATCGTAATGGCTAATATGGTCATAAGACTGCTGACGATCCCCGGAAGACTTGCTGTATTATGCGAAAAAATCAGGCCCCTGATCATAAGCGGCAGCTGAATAAGGAGCATGACAAGTGCCGTTATATACCCCATCTTCTTGAAGAACACTACCATGAAAATGAGGAGCAGGTTCGAAAGCGATGACAGAACGCCCGTCAGTGATACGGACGGGATCGACATTCCGAATATCGAAACATCCCCACGCATGCTTGCGAACATTGATACAAAATATGAATCTACCAGATACAGTGCCAGAAGCAGCACATAAAAAATCCTGTGAGTTCTTCTCACTTCAGTTCTCCTGTTAAGAAATCAGATCGTCTGCTTATATTACATATTATCATATATATAATGACGTGGCACATATGATTTTCGGTCCACCTCAAAACCTGACCGGTTCAGCGGCCGCTCCCCTTGACAGGCAGAGCGCCGATGTTGCTCCGGTATATGAAAGCTCGTTTCCGTCTATATCGGTGACCGCACAGCCGGCCTCACGAGCTATGAGTGCGGCAGCCGCATAATCCCACAACTGTATGCGCATCTCAAAATACAGCCCGCACCTTCCCGATGCCACACAGCACATATCCCATGCTGCCGTTCCCGAACGCCTTATATCAACACACAGCGGCATAAGCTTCCTTACGATCTCAAAAGTCCGATCCTGCAGTTCGGTATAATAGGGAGCAGTCCCGAGTACGACAAGACTGTCGGATAAAGGAGCATCCGATGACATGATCCGCCTCCCGTTCATAAATGCTCCATGGCCCGCTACCGCATGATACATCTCATCATCAAACGGGTTATATACCACACCGATATACGGCTTACCTTCCGAAAGCAGTGCGATCGAGATAACGGAAGGTCTGTATCCGTATATGAAATTGCTCGTTCCGTCGATCGGATCGATCACGAACGTAAGACCGCTTGTCATCTTTTCCGTAAACACATCCTGCCCGTCCTCTTCTCCGAGAAATGAAGCTTCCGGTACCGTCTTTGCAAGTTCTTCGATCAGAAAAGCCTGGATCTTCTCGTCGGTCTCGGTACAGAAATTCGCGTGACCGGCCTTTGCCATCACCCCGGGATGCGAAGCTTCACGCATGATCCTGCCGGCAGATAATGCCGCCTCCTTTATCTGTTCTATCAGCGTTTCTTCACTTACCATCTGCCTTACTCCTTCAGTCTGATGAGGCATCTGCCCAGAAATTCTCCAATATCTCACCTATGTCATCAACACGGCACACGTGATGATTACTCCACTCCCGCGGGAACAGCTGACGGTAATCACGTCCCAGAAACCTCTCATCGAGAAGCGCTACAACTCCACGGTCCTCTTCGGTACGTATCACGCGTCCCGCAGCCTGAAGCACCTTGTTCATTCCCGGAAAACGGTATGCATAAGCAAATCCGTCCAGTCCCATATCATCATAACAGCGCTTTAAAAGTTCTCGTTCGGCACAGACCATCGGAAGTCCGGTACCGATCACAAGCGCGCCTATAAGCGCATCATTTTTCAGATCTATCCCTTCGGAAAAGATACCTCCGAGGACACAAAATCCGAGCAGGGTCTTATCCGGCTCCTCATCCAGTGTTTCGTCTATCTCTATCTCAAGACCGTCTATATCCGGGAGGGTCAGATCCTGCAGCATCCGGTCATCCGATCCCCTCTCGCGGAACATGGCCAGAAAATCCTCACGTTCACTTTCAGTCATTGACGATGACTGGACAACAACATTCTGCGTTGCGGGGTCATGATATCTGACCATATACATTTCAAATACACGCTCAAGCATCGCAAACGAGGGAAAGAATATCATATAGTTTCCCGTCTTTGCCGACACTACGGCAGAAATGTATTCGGCCATCCTGTCGTATTCACTGTCACTTCTTCTTTTATATCTGCTGGTGACATCCCTTGCGATGATAAGCGACCGTTTTGCCGGGTCGAACACGCTTTTTGCATAGACCGCAGGATCTGCCGCGTCGGCACCGAGCATCTTCTTGTAATACTCGATCGGAAGCAGTGTCGCCGAAAAGAACACCGTGAATACTGCCCTGTCCGTACAGGTCCTGACGGGTCTGGCAGGATTCGCGCACATAAGATCGACCTCAAAATCCATATCGTCGTTTATCCTGGCATACTGAACATAATCCCGTTCATTCATGTTCTCATATATGTTCAGAAAATGCCTGATGTCGAAATAGAATTCAAGAAGTTCATCGGAATGATCAAAGTGCTCATGATCATCGAGAAACTGCTCTATCCTTGCCGAAAGCCGCAGCAGAAGATTTACGAATGCCTCGAAACTGTCAACGACCTTGATATCTTCACATTCCTTTTTAAGCGCCAGGAGATGTCTGTTGCAGCCCTCAAGAGCACGCTCGAGCTTGGGATCGTAATCCTTTACCAGCCGCTTTATATCCAGAAAATCCTCCTTGACGAGCCTTGCCGAATACATCTTCATGGCCCGCTCGACAAGGTTATGTGCCTCATCCACAAGGAACAGGAATCTGCCCTGAGCGCCCTCACCGAAAAATCTGCGCAGATATACGTTCGGGTCGAACACATAATTGTAATCGCATATGATCATGTCGGAAAAAAGCGACATGTCCAGTGAATACTCAAAAGGACACACTCTGTGCCGTGCGGCATATTCCGTGATGTTCTCCCTTGAGAATTCATCCTCGTTTATCAGAAGGTCATACATCGCATCATTGATGCGGTCATAATGTCCTCCGGCATACGGACACGCCTCCGGATTACATTCGCATTTTTCGAGCGGACAGATCTTTTCCTTGGCCGTTATAACGACTGATTTAAGACGCAGGGGAGGCTTATCATTCCCTTCGGGATCGCGCAGTATGTTGATGCAGGATGAAGCTGCAGTCCTTGTTATGGTCTTGGCGGTCAGATAGAATATCCTGTCTGCCTTATCCGCAGCTATCGCCTTCAGCGACGGATACACATTTGCCAGTGTCTTGCCGACCCCGGTGGGGGCCATTTCAAACAGTCTCTCCCCCCTGTCGATCGAGCCGTACACCTGTCCCATGAGTTCCCGTTGACCGGGACGGTAAACATAGGGAAACTCCATCGTCTCTATGCTCATATTGCGGATCTTGTACCAGCCCGTCTCGAAATCAGCCCACCTTACATATGACCTCAAAAGCTGCCGGAACCATTCCGATATCTCCCTGCGGGTATATATACTGTCAAAATACCGTATCTCCATCGTCTCGGTATTGCAGTAGGTCATCCTGACACCGACTTTCGGAAGATCGGCCATATCCGCGACCATATATGCATAGCACATTGCCTGTGCCAGATGTTCCCTTTCGGGAGAAGCGATACGTTCCAGATCCCTGTATGTGGTCTTGATCTCATCGATCACAATGGTACCTGTCAGATCTGCATTTTCCCCGTCATATTTCATGAGCCGCATCAGGGCATCATTCGTTGTATCATAAGTCGTATCGTCCGGTCCGGACATCTCAAGGAGCGCCATCCGGCCGGCTCCTATAGCGGAAACATCATCCTCATTCTGTGTGTTTGCAGAAGGAAAAATGATCCCGTCGGCTCTGCCGTCTATTACAATATCAACATCGCCGCGGCTTACCGTACATTTAAGGTAAACCTCGGCGATATAGTTTCTGCCCATGCGGCGCTGTATCATACGGTGGATATTGGCCCCCTCAAGCATGACCTCGGGTCCCGAGGACGACTTGCGCCGGTTATCTATATCCCCATGCCGCAATATGAATTCCACAAGTCCCCTTACGGAAATGTGTATCTGCGATCTTGCCGTTTCAGCCACGATCCCTCTCTCCCCAACAAAACAAACGGATCACAGAGCAGCTTTTATCTTCTCTAGCAGATCAGTGTACATAGCCACCATCTCGTCATTGTTCTCTCTGATATAATTCTCATCCCCGTCCGCTGCGGCATATTCAAGCGCCTTGGCCTTGGCGGAAAGCTCCGTCGCACCGATGGTCAGGCTCGTTGATTTGATCGCATGAACGACAACCCTGTAATTGGCAAGATCATGTGCCTCGTAATATCCCGCAAGCTCGGCACGTCTGTCCTCCTCAAGGTATCCTTCGATTATCTCCCTGTAGATCTCCTCATCCTGTGCGCAATATTCAAGACCGACTTCCTGATCGAGAAAATCAAAACCTTCCATATAACACCTCTCTGCTAATCATATATACATCAATGTATTTAATATAATAACTACGTCAATGTTAAAAATCAATAGAATTATCTCTGATCAGACCCTCGACATACCTGACAGAACCCATGGCATCCCTTGAGTATCCGTCGGCGCCGATCTTTTCTGCATATTCGGGGGTAAGAACCGCACCGCCGACCATAACGCGGCACCATGGAGCTTTCTCGTGTATGAGCTTTATCGTCTCCTCCATGGCAGGTACTGTCGTAGTCATAAGAGCTGACAGTCCGCACACCTGAGCCTTCAGATCGATGACAGAACGCAGGACATCGGAAGGGTCCACATCCTTGCCCAGGTCCGTTACATCAAAGCCGTAATTTTCCAGCAGGAGTTTTACAATATTTTTACCTATATCATGTACGTCACCCTTGACGGTAGCTATAACGATCCTGCAGCGCGAATTGGCAGATGCCGCATCTCCCGTCCTGTTCTTTTCGAGTTCTTCCTTTATAATGACGAAAGCTTCCTTGGCCGCTTCGGCGCTCATGAGAAGCTGCGGCAGATATATCCTCTTTGCCTCAAATCCCTCGCCTACAATGTTCAGTGCCGGGATCACCTCGGCAGAAACAAGATCGAGCGCATTTTTCCCCTCACCGATGAGCCTTGCCGTGATCTTTGAAGCCTGATCCTTGAGACCCTTGACTATGGCGCTCATCAGCTCGGTCATATCCGAAGGCAACGCTTCCTTTACCGTTGCAGGCTGCGCCGCTGCCGCGGGCACACCGGAAGGTACATATTTTTCATCATATCCGTCTGCAAACGATATGAAGTCCATACAGCTTTCATCAAGGTCATGAAGCGCACGGAAGCTGTGATATGTCGTCATCATCTCGGGAGCAAACGGGTTCATGATGGCGGCGTTTAAGCCTCTCTCGAGCGCCGCCGCAAACATACCCGCGGTTATCATGTTCCGTTTCGGAAGTCCGAATGAAACATTACTGATACCGAGCGAAGTCGCAACTCCCAGCTCATCCGAAAGTATGCGCACACACTCGAGCGTTGTAAGCGCCGCCTTCGTATCCGCGCTTATCGTCATGCACAGCGGGTCAAATATCAGATCCTTGCGCTTTATCCCATATGACTGTGCCACATCTATTATCTTCCTGGCAACGTTTATACGTCCTTCGACCGTTTCGGGTATACCGTTCTCATCTATGGTCAGAGCTACAACGAAACCGCCGTATTTTCTGACAAGCGGAAAGATCGCGTGCATCACTTCTTCCTTGCCGTTAACGGAATTGATCATAGCCTTTCCGTTATAAACACGAAGTGCCTTTTCCATAGCGACCGGATCGGACGTGTCGAGCTGAAGCGGCAGATCGGTCACCGCCTGAAGCTCCTTGACCGTCTCGGTCAAAAGCTCCGGCTCATCTATATCTGGTATCCCGACGTTCACATCAAGGATATGGACATTCTCATCCGCCTGGCGAAGTCCCTCGTTAAGTATGTAGTCCATGTCGTGCTCGATAAGAGCCTGCTTGAACCGTTTCTTACCCGTGGGGTTGATACGCTCACCGATAAGTACGGGATCCTTTCCGAACCTGACCGCATGGGTATAGGAGCTTACGACCGAAAGATTCTTGTCAGTGACCGGAACAGGCCGAAGTGACTCCTCTTCTATCAGATCGGTCACTTTTCGTATATATTCCGGAGTCGTTCCGCAGCATCCTCCGACGACCCTGACTCCGGCCTTCATCTGCATTATGACTTCCCCGGCAAATTCATCAACCGTAACATCAAATACGGTCTCTCCGTTTTCCACTCTCGGAAGTCCTGCATTCGGCTTGAACACGACAGGAACCGATGCCGTCTCAAGAAACTCCTCCATTACACCCCGCAGCTGTCTCGGACCCACGGAACAGTTGGTACCGATCGCATCGGCGCCCATACCCTCGAGCATTGCGACCATTGCGGACGGGCTTCCTCCGGTCATGAGCCTCGCGCTTTCATCAAATGCATCCGTGACGATGACCGGCAGATCACAGTTTTCCTTTACGGCCAGCAGCGCTGCCTTCGTCTCAAGACAGTCGTTCATCGTTTCGATCGATACGAGATCCGCACCTGCCTCAGCTCCGATCCTTACGATCTTCGCAAAGTTTGCAACGGCATCTTCGAACTCAAGCTGACCGTACGGCTTGAGAAGCTGGCCTAACGAGCCTATATCAAGAGATACGAACTTGGGCTTCCCCGCGTGTTTTGAATCACCCAGACCGGAAAGCCTCGCAGCTTCACGTGCATTTCTTATGGCGGCTTCTATTACCTGCCGCATCTCATCCTCATCGGGGAAATTAAACGGATTGGCGCCGAAACTGTTGGCGTTTATGACATTTGAGCCCGCATCAAAATAAGCCTTCTGGATATCGATAACGATATCCGGATGAAGGATATTGAACGTCTCGGGCTTCTGGCCGGGAAGCAGGCCCCTCTTCTGAAGGAGTGATCCCATGCCGCCGTCAAGTATCACAAAATTGTCGCGAAGAAATTCTCTGAAATCCATGTTTGTCATTCGTTTCCTGTATCTGTTTCCGGGATAACTGAAGTATTCTTCTCAAAACGCGCTTTCGCTCATTTCCGGACGTCACGTTACTAGACTCGTGAAAAACCTCGTCAAGTAACAACGTCCTCCAACGGTTTTGATAAGAACACTTCATTTATCCCTGCTGCTGCATTCCCTCCCGGCAACATTTTCAAGGACGCTCGGCCATCTGGCTACATATACCGGCAAAAGCTGTGACGGATTTGCTCGGGGACATGAGGAATCCGCCATCGAGGGTGATCGACAGGTTCTTGGCTGCGTTTGTCATCCTGAGCACATCAGGCTGCACGGCAAGTGTCAGATCGCCGAATCCGGGCGAGAATCTCGGCCGGAGCTTATCCGTAAATGTGGCGCAGAACATATTGCACAGCGACTCTATGCGCTCGGCACCGATGGCCTGCATGAACAACGCTTTTGCGGGATCGAGTCTTGAATACTTCCTGATGAGCCTGTCTATGCCGGGGCCGATCGTTGCGGCAAACAGCACAGTCCTGTCACATCCGTCAAGATTCCGCGCCAGATCACGGCTCGTGATCTGAAGGCTGTCAAGGTCTATATGTCCCGATACACTGTCACATGATCTGATATCAAGGACAACATACGACACCCTGTAGGAAAATGATGCGAACGTTTTACATTCTTCTATGCATTTTTCCATCATATCGATCATTGACGCGTCTTCGCATCCGCCGCACTGCGCATAACGCAGTATCTCGCGTCTTACGACATCCGGTGATTCAAATGACCGTATCCCGACTCCTGTCATCTTACAACTATTTCCGAAAGGTTATCAAGTATGGCAGCTGCGACATTGGGTTTGTTCATTGAATATACATGCACAAACCTGATCCCGTTGGCATACAGGTCTATGATCTGATCGGTCGCATAGGCTATCCCGGCCTGGCACATGGCCTCCGGTGAATCGCCGAATGCATCCACAAGACTCTTGAACCTCTGCGGCATAAACGACCCCGAAAGCTTTATGGCGCGTTCAACCTGTTTCGCATTGGTGATCGGCATTATACCCGGTATGACGGGGCAGGTGATGCCGGCCTCGCGTATCTTGTACAGGAAGTTATAGAACAGATTATTATCAAAGAACATCTGCGTTGTGAGAAACTCCGCACCCGCATCGACTTTTTCCTTGAGATGCAGTATGTCTTCCTTCTGATTCGCGCTCTCCGGATGGACTTCGGGATAGCAGGCCGCCCCTATGCAAAAATCATATCCGCCTTCCTTTATATCTCGAATCAGTTCCACCGCATGCCGGTAATCCCATGTACTCCTGTCCGCCGCTTCGGTCTCGGGTGTGAGATCACCGCGCAGTGCCATCACGTTTTCTATACCTGCGGCCTTCATATCGGCCATCCTCTCCCTTACGGTCTCTTTCGTTGAATTGACGCATGTAAGATGCGCAAGGGAAGGCACTCCGTGTGAGCGTTCTATGTTCTTTGCAATGTCGAGTGTATATTTGCTCGTACCGCCGCCGGCGCCATAGGTAACCGACATGAACGCCGGATGAAGTGCTGCGATCTTCTCGGTGGCAGACTGGACACTGTCGTATTTATCATCCGTCTTGGGCGGAAAAACCTCAAACGACATCTTGTTTTGTCCCGTTGCAAGCAATTTTGAAATCTTCATCAGAATATCTCCCATATGTTCGTTTGCGAATCGGTTTATTATATCACAGATACGGGCTGTTGCCACGCGACTTTTGTCGTGGTTGAAATAATATCCCCGCCCGTTATATAATGAAATAATGAAAAACCTGAAGAAAAAGACCGATATCATATCATTTGCGGCGGGACTTGCGATATTTCTTATCGCGCTGGCAGTTGTATTATTTTACATATTTAAACGCTGCCGCGGCGAGTTCAATGCCGATTTTACGGATACTCTCCTGTGGGCCAATGCCTCGGTTGAGAGCGGACATTTTTACAACCCCGATTACTGGTACGCGTATTTCCTTCCGTTTTCGGGCATACCTCTTTTTATACCCATAGTCGCGGTTTTCGGCATGACATATTTTTCACACCAGCTCGGAATGACTGTGTTTGTGATCATATTTGCAGTTGTTCTTTTCATGTTCATGCGTTCAATGGGATGCACATATGCCGAAAGTTTCGGCCTGTCCGGGGTCACGATGATACTCATGTGCGCATCGACCGTAACGCGCATGATCTTCTACGGTCACATCATCCATTACAGTCTTGTGATCGTATTCATGTGCGTCGCCTTTTCCCTGAAGGTACGCGAGGCCAAAGGTGCTGCAGATAACAGAACCGTATCGGTATATACGATCATCATCGCGATATGGTGCATGCTCTGCTGCACGAACGGGATGGCGACCCTGATACTCTTCTTTGCACCTTTTGTCGGATGTTTTATCATCGACAGATTTCTTGATGCACGGCCGATCTCGTTAAAGGGCGACAGGGAACTGTTTAAAACGACAGGTATCTATATGGCGGGCGGACTTGTCGGTTATCTGATCAAGATGATATTCTTCTCCGCGAGCGAATATGAGGACTCGATCACCGCACTGCTTCCTTCGGACGGATGGGTGTGGAAACAGAGCCCCTTCCTGCTCGAATGGATCAAGGTACTGACCGATGCTTCGGGTGAGGATGTCCTGATGCAGAGTTTTGACGGGATCCGTATACTGTGTATGTATGTCCTGGCTCTCCTGCTCCTGATCGTCCCCGTATTTGCACTGATTTACCTGAAAAAGATCGAAGACGGGATGCTGCGTCTTCTTATCATTTATTACTGGCTGATGGCAGCCGCAACCATGCTGACATATTCGGTAAGTTACGCTCTCGTATCGAACTGGCGCCTTTCGCATCTCGTATGCGGATCCGTGATAGTAACGATACTGTTTACCAGATATCTGTTCAGGAACGGATGTCAGGTCCGGTGGGCTGTCGTATTTATCCTGCCCGTACTGTGCGCCGGCGTCTTCATATCGATGCTCACCGTCAGGAAACTGCCGTCATCCGTAAACGCAAATCCCAACGATCAGCTTATCGAGATATTTAACGAGCATGGTCTTACGCGCGGATACTCAACTTCCTTCTGGAACTCCGCCAACTCTGCCACCGTCCTTTCAGACGGTAATATCGTTGTCAGTCCGATCACTTTATGGCCTGACGGCAGTTACGAAGTCAGACACTATCAGTCGGAGCCGTGGGAATATGAGGACGTACCCGGACTGGACAGATATTTTGTCGTTATCGGCGATGAGGATCTTGACTATGCGGCTGATACACTCGGGGCCAACAAGATCGAGGAGATCAAATATCAGGACAATACATATATCTGGGTATTCGACCGCAATATCTTCAGCGACCTTGCGCCCGTATTTACTCCGTCCGAATAGAGAGGATCACCCGTTTTGAAAAAAAGATCTGATATAATCAGTGTTTTTTGCATACTTGCCGCAGCCGTAACATTATACGACTGCAGTTCTTTTTTCGCGCCTTATCTGATAGCTTCGGTCTACGCCCTGTACTGTCTGTATAAAACATCATCGCTTAAGCGGCAGGATCGCAGCTACCGGATCATCCTTATCGTATCCTTTATCACGGCCGTGTTCATAACACTTGCCAATTACGGCCTGTGGCTGCATCCTCATATGCCGGACATCAGAACGAGTGCTTTTGTACGTGTATGCAAGCTCCTTCTGATCCTGATCATAATGTCCGGTTCATTCTGCGCGGTACGTGCCATACTGATACACGTCGTTTATGACCGGGATGCTTTTGTATTTCCCGGCACACGTGATACAAAGCGGGAATACCTTTTCTTTTTCATCCCGTTTGCCGTCATCTCGGTGATATATCTGACCGTGTTCTTCTGCTGTTATTATCCGGGACTGCTGTCTCCCGATTCGATCGATCAGGTTACCCAGATCTTCACCGGCAAGTATTCCAACCACCAGCCTTTCTTCCATACCATGATCCTGTCGGCATTTCTCAGGACCGGTCTTGCCGTATGGAATGATATAAACCGTGCCGTTGCCTTTTATTCGGTATTCCAGGTACTCTTCCTGGCATTCTCGTTCGCTTTTACGGTTTATAATATGGCAAAGCTTCGTATCCCCGTATGGTGTGAGATCGCGGCAACGGCATATTATGCGCTTATGCCCTATCATATAATGTATTCGTACACGTTGTGGAAGGACGTATATTTCGGAGCATTTACGACTCTTATGATCGTATTTACCGTAAGGCTTACGTGCGGGCTCGGAAGCGCCACGCAAAACCGGATCGGATTTGCGATAAGCTCGCTCGTTATATGCCTGATCCGGAGTAACGGACTGTTCGCATATGTCATATTTTTCATAGTCGTTATCCTGCTCATGAGAAAGGATAAGAAAACGATACTCACCATGCTCGCCATCATCATCGTATCGTTTGCGGCAAAGCATGTCCTGCTTTCGTCATTAAACGTTACGGCGCCCGACACCGTGGAATCCCTCAGCATTCCCCTGCAGCAGATATCACGCGTGATCGCGGATGACGGTAATGTGGCCGAACAGGACCTTGAATTTCTCGAACAGATAATAGACGTTTCATCAATAAAGGAAATATATGATCCCGGGATCTCAGACCCGATCAAGAATGCGATCAGGGATTTCGGAAACCAGTCATATCTGTCACAGAATATGGGCAGTTTTGCAATGCTCTATCTGCGGACATTCATACATAATCCGACGGAATATGTCATCGCCTGGGTGGACAGTACGTGCGGCTACTGGAACTCCGGTTACGATTACTGGATCTGGTACTGGGATGTCGAGGAAAACGGATACGGCATCGTAAGGTCGGTAAACTCTCCGCGTGTACTGAACTTCATGGATGAATACCTGTGGCTGTTCTACAACAACCGCATTCTTCAGATATTTACTTCGATGGGTCTGTTCGTATGGATACTGCTTCTCGTTCTGGCAAAGGGGATCGCATCTTCAGACCGTACGGTTATCATCGCGACCGTACCTCCGATCGCGATAATCCTGTCTCTTGTGATATCATCACCGGTATACTCGGAATTCAGATATATGTATGCACTGTTTAGTGCACTGCCGCTGATATATACTCTTCCCGGACGAAGCATATCCTCCGGAGAAGATACAGACAGCATAGCAGCCGAAAAGGAACAGTAACGTTAAGGGGAGGAAAAAAATGAACATTACATGCAGCGGTACATACGTTTCGGATCAGGAAGCCTTAAATGTCGTTTTTGAAAAATACGGCTATGTATCACCCTCTGCCGAACGCGAACTCATATGCCTGGCCATGGGCGGCAATACTGCGGCGCTCAAGGCATACGGCGATCTGCTGTTCTACCACAAGATAAAATGCCACAATCCTTACAGCAAGGCATTCCCCCTGTACTGCCGCGCAGCCGACATTTCATTTGACGGCGGGACGGGCAGGAGCGGCGGCAACGGCAATCCCGATGCATATTTCATGCTCGGCTACTATCTGACCAATTATAAATGCGAATCGGTTCTCAGATCATGTGAGACAATAGATGAGATAGAAAAGCTTCCGGTCGATGTACGTCACAGTCTGGCTCTTGATCTTGCGATCGCGGCTTTTGATTACTGCGAATCACCCGCAGCCATGAACCTGATCGGAAGGATAATCGGGGAATCACCGGAGCTTGCCGAAAAGCTTGATGAAAACAAGAACGCTCAGGAATATTTCGAGGAAGCCGCCGAGAACGGCTACGTATATGCCTGTAATAATCTTGCCGCAAGGGAAGCTGACATGATCGTAAACGGTGTCGACGATGTTGATGCGCACATAAACAGTTTTGTACATTATCTGACCATATCCGCGGACAGGCTCGAACCGTATGCAGCCAACCGTCTGGGCCTTTTCTACATGATCGGTGAAGTCCGATCATCAGACGGGCGGAAGGTTTATTTCCACGACTATATCAATACATCATTTGCAAAGAAGTATTTCCAGAAGGCAACCGTCTATCCCGATTCAAACAGTGCGTGGGCATATTTTAACCTTATCAAATATTTCCACAGGGATTATGATACCAATCTCGATCTTCTCAACGAACACATGGATTACATCAAGGAACTTAATCCGCGAGTATATGACGAGGCGATAGAACTGTAGTTATTATATGATGGAGGATCATATGAACCCGACGGATAACAAGGAGAAATCCCGGTCACTGAAAGACTGGTGGGCATTACTTGGCCGACCGATATATACGGGTGATCGTATGGCATCCAATCTGAAGGCACTGACAGCAGTCAGTCTTGTCTCCATGGCTCTGGGATTGCTCCTTCTGATAATAAACATAATACAGCCCGAACGAGGCATCCCCAAGATCGTCATGTCCATTGTGACTTCTCTGTCAGGTGCCGGCTGCGCATATCTTTCCCATTTTCGGAAAGACCGCAGACTGGCCGTGATCATTCCGACCCTGTTCTGTTGTCTTGCCTTCACATTTTATGCCTTTACAGGTTACGCAGACGGAACCGGGATCCTCTGGTCCATCCTTCTGCCTATCGGTATGAGTTACTTCGTCGGAGTACGTCAGGGTATAATCCTCTCGGCTTACTATTCTGTTATGTATGCGATCGTCTTCTATACACCTCTGGGTAATTCTCTCAGAGAATACTACAACGATGCTTTCTGTATGCGTTTTCCAATAATGTATCTGGGTCTGTCCATTTTTACTGCTATCGCTATGATCCAGTATCATCGAACCGCTCTGATCGAAATTGACTATACCGATCAGCTGAACAAAGAGGTGGCCCGCCAGACCGCCGTCGCAGAGGAAAGGTTACGGAAGATCGAGCAGATGTCCTCCCAGACAATTCTTACACTGGCAAATACCATCGATGCAAAGGATCCCTACACCAAGGGACACAGCACCCGGGTAAGCCACTACTCGGTGGCTGTGGCCCAAAGGCTCGGCTGGGGATCGGAACGTGTTAATGACCTTCGTAATGCGGCACTGCTCCACGATATAGGCAAGATAGGTGTGCCCGATTCCATACTGAGCAAACCGAGAAGACTGACTGACATCGAATACGATATCATCAAATCACATACGACCATGGGCGGGGACATACTTAAGGAGAGGACCATTGTTGAAAAGGCTGAAGATGTGGCAAGAAGCCACCATGAACGCTACGACGGAACAGGATATCCACAGGGACTGAAAGGCCGGGAAATATCAGAGGAAGCACGGATCGTTGCGATAGCGGATGCATTTGATGCGATGAATTCCAACCGTGTTTACAGAAAAGCCTGCGATCGGGAATACATCCTTCACGAGTTTATCCACGGAAAAGGCACACAGTTCGATCCGCACTATACTGACATTTTCCTGAGCCTGTGGAAAGAGGGCGCATTTGACGCCATTCTTGCCAACGAGGAGGCACAGGCCGGGGATCCGGAAATGGAAGGATCTTCAGTACTGCTGCAGGAAGTAATAGAGTCCTTTACCAGTCAGACAGATTCTGACAATACGGATATCGTTACCGGGATAATGAACAGGACAGTCGGTGAGGCTGCGATTGCAAACGGCATGAAGGAAACATCCGGCTGCTTTGTATTCTTTGACATGGATAACCTGAAGCGGATCAACGATACCTATGGCCACGAAGCCGGAGACCGGGCTCTGCGTTTAATAGGCCGGATCCTGATGGAAAACGGCGAAAACAGCCTGTACTGTCGATTGGGCGGTGATGAATTCCTTCTCTTCATGAAGGATGTGACGAGGGAAGATGCGAAGGACAGAGTCCGGAAGATTCTGTTCGACTTTAATAAACAGAAAGATACCGATGCGGAGATTGCTGCAGCGTCGCTTTCTGCGGGTATGGTCATGTGTACTCCCGAAGATTCTTATACGGAGACCTTCAACAAGGCAGATAAAGCACTCTATCATGTAAAACAGACCGGAAAGAGCGATTGCTACTTCTTCCGGGATCTCTCCTACGGCTCTGAAAATGAACCGACAGACATAAACCGCCTCATCAGCGCGATCCGGAACAGCGGTAGTTATCAGGGGGCAATGGACTTAGAATACAGGCAGTTCGCAAAGCTCTATGAATTTATGATAAATCTTGAGAAACGTTTCGATCAGAGCTTCCGTCTGGTCATGATCACACTGGAATCCGCCTCCGGAGATACGGCACAGCCGGAAGTTCTGGAAAGATCCATGTTCTGTATGGAGCAGGCTATCCGTCAGGCGATCCGGAATGTGGATGTGTTTACACGCTTCGGCAGACAGCAGTTCCTGATCATCCTTGTCTGCACAAACTCGGAATCTGTTAAAACCGCTGTCGATCGTATCATAAAGGGCTATTACAAGATGAACGGCGGCAGCCCTTATATACCTGCCTGGTCGGTGGCCGATCCGACAGATATCGGTGAATAATAAGAAAGCGTAGTGATTTCCCCTTTCACTACGCCCCTCATATATATAAACCCTCTGTACCTGGAACCGGGCCCCTATTCCCGGTCCCTTTAGAAGAAAACTTCTGTCAGATCCTGAATCCGTAATATCTGTACTGTTCGATCTTCTCCTGATAATCCGATAACTTGATCAGCGCGATCATCGTTGCGAACAGTCCTCCGATGATCACCAGTACGGCTGTTGCTATGACATCCGGTGCTATGATATGAGCTATGAGTGCCACCACGAAAGTCATTGCCGCTATCTCACTCAGCTTCATGAGAAGATCGACCATATCGTTCGTGATCTTCGGGATCCTTGTCGGAGCAAATACCAGGTTGATGAACGTCTTTTTAACACCTCTTACAACCTTGCGGCGTCTCCTGATCCGCCTTTTCTGACTGCTGCTCATTTATGTTCCCCCTTTATATACCCTTATTCTTCGTATGCTTTACAGCACCTGCTCCGGAGAGCCTACAGCACCTGCTCAACGAAACCTTCGTAAGCTTTGGTGATGTATCCTCTGATCTCCCTCTCTGACATCTGAACTCTGTTGCCGGCGATCAAGGCCGCCATCCCGTGAACAAACATCCAGAACATCGTAAACAGTTCCTGCCTCTGTTTGTTAGTTGCCTCATGATCCTTCGAGATCCGTCCGAGTATCTGCGACCCCTCATCGCTTTTTAAGAACTCGGAGATCGTCTGTGTTCCGAAATCATCCACAGATGCGATCAGTTCAAACAGATTCTTCTCTTCCTGTGCGAATTCGATATAAGCGAGCGCTAGCCCCATATACGCCGGTGTCCTCGGTTTCTTCGAAAGCATCCTTTCGATAAAGAACTCACAACTCATATAGAAGAGATCTCCCCGTAACTCTTCCATATTCTCATAGGATCTGAAGATCGGTTGTGTGCTGCATCCGAGTCTCTCTGCCAGCTTTCGCGCTGTCACCTCGGAAAATCCGTATTCTCTTGTCATCTCAAAGGCCGTATTCTCTATCCGGACCTTTGAAACCTTCTCTTTAGGAGGCATTTACAGCCCCTTCCCCTCACAAGCCGCGGTTTGTTTTTGTATAACATTGTTATGTAATATTGTTATGTATTATCGTTATATATCCTTGTTACACATCAATGTTACATATCTACGTTACACATCTTTGTTACATAACAAGGTTATTCTACAATACGATAAATATTATGTCAACAGCTTTTTTGAAGAAAATGCCCAAAAAAACACAGGGAATAAACCCTGTGTTATAAGCAGATGAACATGTTTTACAAGCGGTTCTATATGAATCTGTAAGTATTCTTCCCGCTTCTTGCGGCCTCGGCAAGTGCGTCTGCGGCCGCACTGTACAACTCCTCGAAAGTAACTCCGTCCTCCATGCACATCGATATGCCGATCACAACTCCCACAACATCACGGTATCCTGCAAACTCTTCGTTATCCTCCGTGATCTTCGATGTCCTGGATGCCTTCTTTTCTATTACACTCTTACCGGAATCCCCGCTGACATATACAGCATAACGGTTATCGGCAAGACGGCACACGATATCCTCCTCCCGAAACAGCGAACGGAGTCTTCCGGCAAAACTCCTGGTGATCCTGTCGCAATCCTCTGTTTTTTCCAGATCGCGCAGTGCATCATATCCCCTGATATCTATCAGCATCAATGCACCGGATCTTGCCTCTGATATCTTGCTGCCGACTCTGGTATTCAGATATGATCTTGTAAACAGACCCGTAAGGGCATCCCTTTCACCGTCCTTTTCAGACTTCGTTCTGTTGCCGGATCTGAAGAAATCCGCAAGGCCACTGTCCCTGACAGCATTCTGTCTGGCTTCCGGAGTCTGGTCGATCTTCGGGTCTACCGTATACCCTTCTCTTAACATGAATATGAAAACATCCGTCATATCGGGATCGAACTGCGTTCCCTTGCATCTTGCAAATTCCGAAATGATCTTCTCCGATGACATGCGGGGCCTGTATATCCTGTCAGAGTTCATCGCGTCATAAGCATCGGCAAGTGCTATGACCCTGGCCACCGCCGGGATATCCTCTCCTGCAAGGCCTTCCGGATAGCCGCATCCGTCCCATCTTTCATGATGATACATAACCGCATCGGAAAGATGATCGAGTACATCAATATCCCGAAGGATCCTGGCGCCTTCGGATGTATGGAGTTTTACCACATCATATTCATCTTCATTAAGCCGGGCCGGCTTGTGCAATATCGCATCCGGTACCGTGATCATTCCTATGTCATGAAGCAGGGAAACAAAATACAGATTATCGCACTCTGAGTTATCCCATCCGAGATTGGCAGCGATATCCCTGGCGATGACAGCGACCCTGAGTGAATGTCCTCCCGAATATACATCAAGCGAATCGATCGTATTTGCCATGGTGATAACGGTCGAAAGCGCCATATTGTTTATATCAAGATACGAAACGGTTGATACATCATAGTCGGGCCCGAGCTTTCCGGCAACCTGCGACCTCTCATCAGTATTTCCGTCAACTATCAGTACTTTTTTCATCGTTCTCCACCTTTATCCCCTTTTTATCAAGATACTCCGTAATATACTCCAGCACCGCACGGTATTCTTCCAGGAAACTGTCAACATTCCTGCGTACAAATTCAAGATTACCTTCCTTGGCTGCAAGTTCATGTGTCTTGGCAGTTGCAGACAGCGAAGGTACACAGGAACTTGCCATGACTCCCTTTACGCCGTGTGCCTCAATGGCATAACGTTTGATATCACCGCTTTCGGCAAGAGACGAAAGAAGAGGTATCTTGCGGTTTCCTTCCTTAACTATCTCACCGAGTATCAGATTGACCGTCTCCTCGCGGTTGTCAAATCTTGCAAAAAGAGCGGCAAGATCAACGGGACCGTCCGCACTTTCAACCGGCATGGCCGCTGCAGGTACGGTTTCCGCAACCGGCGGTTCCGAAGCCGGCCGAGCTGATCCCGTCCTCTTCTTCGGTTTGTACATGACCTTGGCCGGATCCAGATATTTGCGGATCATTTTGAGAAGTCTGGCCGATTCTACGGGTTTGCTCAGATAATTATCAAATCCTTCCGCCTCATACTTGGCCTTGCTTCCCATGATCGCATTAGCCGTCAGGACTATCACGGGAGTTGTGGTATTTAATCCTCCCTCCTGTGACCTTATAGCATGCATGGCCTCTATTCCGTCCATTCCGGGCATCATATGATCCATGAGTATGATATCATATCTGTTGACACGGCAAAGTCTGAGCGCTTCCGCACCGTCTGAAGCCATGTCGGGCTGTATCTGCGCCTGTTTTAAAAACTCACGGACAACCACCTGATTGGCCAGGTTATCATCCACTTCCAGTACACGTACTTCAGGAGCTATGTAGTTTTCATCGATATCATTCAGGTCATCGTCCTCTACGGCGTTTCCGGAGTTATATCTGTCATCCGGCATATCGGCGCCGGGCTTTTGCGGTATCCTGACCGAGAATGTACTTCCCTTTCCGTATACGCTCTCTACCCTGATCTGACCGCCCATCTTTTCCGTAAGGTTCTTTGCAATGGAAAGTCCGAGACCGGTTCCCTGAATATTCTGGTTTTTCTTCATCTCCAGTCTGTGGAAAGGATCAAAAATCGAATCAAGGTCTTCCGTCTTTATGCCTATTCCGGTATCGCTGACATAAAAGCACAGGGTATAGTCATCACCTTCATTAAAGCATTCACCGGAAAACGTAACAGATCCTTCATTTGTATATTTGACCGCATTTGACAGCAGATTGATGACGATCTGTGATATCCTCTTCTCGTCCCCGTACAGCTGCTTCGGGAGATTACGCGGCTTGCCGATCTTGACGGTGAGGTCTTTTTTCTTCGCCTGTGTTTCAAGCATCTCGACAGCATTATCAAACATCCTGCCCGGATCGTAATTGGCAGGCACTATCTTTTCCATATCGCTTCCAAGCTTGGAAAAATCAAGAATATCGTTGATGAGAGACAGCAGCATCGTTCCCGAGTCACCGATTATACCGGCATAGTTGAGGATATCCGGATCCCTGCTCTCCCGAAGGATCATCTCGTTCATTCCAAGTATGGAATTGATGGGAGTCCTGATCTCGTGCGACATGCTCGCAAGGAACTTGGTCTTGGTGATACCCTCCTCATTCGCACGGTCCCTTTCAACCTGAACCTGTCTTATCTCTGCAAGCTGCTGTACTATCGCAAAAGCAAACAGGATATACAGTCCTACGATCATCATGCTTCCCTCTGTACGTTCCACTACCGTATTGATAAGAACGATCTCGATTATCGCAAGAACCATAAATGCTACGAATCCGTATGCAACATATCTGTATTTCCTGTAATTTCCCTTTATGATATCGGTTACGGTCACAGCAAAAACCATGACTATTATCACTCCGAGCACGATATCGATCGGAAGAAGCGACCTGAAAAACGGATAGATATGAAGAATGTGGAGTGATGCAAATATGACAAGATTCAAAAATCCCATTACTTCCGCAAGAACATACCACTTTCTGTAGCGGTGTTCCTGTATCGCATCAAGGTAAGCTATGAACGGGAACGGCATAGATAACGTTGTTATGTATGACATGAATCCGTCAATATACTGTATCCTGAACAGAAACTGAAATACAAAAGAATCAACGACCATCCAGCAGGATATGACAAATATTCCTGCTGCCATATATACGAGCTTTATCTGCTCCCTGTTTACGATCTGCATCACGATCCCGGCCAGAAATACCGCAAGCGAAAGGATCAGAAGGGAAATGGATAATATGAACTGGACCGCTCCGCTGTTCATTTCCAGATAACGTATCACTTCATATTTTTCTCCGACATATGCGTCAAAGAACTTGCCGCCGAAATCCTCATCCTCTATGATCACCCTGATGACAGATCCCTGACTTCCGTCAGGAAGGGCCGTTATGAAATATGAGTTCTTGGACGGCCCGCCCACTATCGGAGCATCTGCCTTCTTCCATTCCCTTATGATGTTTCCGTTTATCTCGATCCGCATGTTGACGCGGTTCAGAAACGCGATATAGGATCCGTCGGTTATATCATCGGGGATAACGGATTCGAATACGAACACATCTCTTCCGTTGGTATCAACCTTTATCGGAGTTTTGACAACCTCCTCTCCCATGGCCTGATCCGTATATGTCCATTCGCTGATCGTCGAAATGTCCGATAACGATATGAGCGGGGCCTTTTTGGTGACAATGAATGAGACCATATACATCAGTGCTGCCAGAAGGATGACTGAAACGAGACCGTATATGATCTTTTCGACATAGCTGATCCATGTTCTCATCACATTTTCCCTCCTGTCATGGTCTTCTTGCATACAACTATAACATCACCTTCTGATACGGAAGCATTCCGGTCTGCCGGCTCAAATTCCCCGTTACGTTTAACCGCCACACAGGTTACCCTCAGGTACTTTTCAATGTCCGAAACAGGCGTCCCCAGAAAAGTGCTTTTGGCGTTAACTGCTATCTCATGAAGTTCAAATCCGGGTGACGGGAAAAGCGAAGCTATGATCACGCGGTCAGACGGCTGTATGACATATCCGTCCCCGGGGGCGGTAAACTCCCCGCCGTTTTCTATGGCGATGACGCGGGCACCGGTCGCAAGTTTCAGGTCGGAAACCTTCATGCCGCACCATTCATGTTTTTTATCTATCGGTACCGAAATATGATCAAGGGAATACTCATCGATGACTCCCTCCAGATCTCTTATCTTGGTATATCTCTCAACGAATCCCGCACTTATGATACCGGTCGGTATGGCTACGATACCGACCCCGAGAAAAGCCAGGACTATCCCGACAAAACGTCCCGCACCGGTCACGGGATATATGTCCCCGTAGCCTACCGTAAGCAGCGTGGATACGGCCCACCATATTCCGGAAAAAGCATTCCTGAACTGATCCGGCTGGGCTTCGTGTTCAAGATTGTACATAAGGATAGATGATGCAAGAACGAGCATCAGTATGATAAATACTGCCGAAGCTATCTGGTTCTTCTTGTCGCGAAGTACGTCGGTAATGACATTGAAAGCATCATAATATCTGTTGATACGAAACAGCCTCAGGATACGCACAACACGCAGCATCCTGAACGCGACCATACCCGACGGAAGCGTTGCCGCCGGAAAGAACATGAGTATCCAATACGGCAGGAACGAGAGCAGATCGATGATACCGTACAGCGACAGGATAAATGCGAATATTGCAGCGACAAATGTTTTCTTCCCGGGATACGCAAAGTCCGCCGTAAGAAGACGCAGAATGTACTCTATGGTAAAGATCACTACCGTGACACATTCGATAACGTTCAGTAAACCGATATACGGGGCAGATGCATCAAATGTCTCAAAAAAAATGATAAAAAGATTCAGCAGAATCGATACCGCGATAACAATGTCGAACATTCGGCTCGGCACATCACCGGTATATCCTATCATTATGATACGGTATATCCTCGATCTTATGCTGTTTTTTCCGGCTTCTTCACTCAAGTTCAAACGCACCTGTATACAGTCTGTAGTACTGGCCCTTCGCGGCGATCAGTTCGTCATGGTCTCCGCGTTCTATTATGCGGCCGTGATCAAGCACTATTATAACATCAGAATTCTTGACAGTCGACAATCTGTGTGCGATGACAAATGTGGTCCTGCCCTTCATCAGCGCATCCATTCCGGCCTGGACTATCGACTCGGTCCTCGTATCTATCGATGATGTTGCCTCATCCAGTATCATGACCGGCGGATCGGCGACCGCTACCCTTGCTATGGACAGAAGCTGTCTCTGCCCCTGGGAAAGGTTCGCCGCATTGCCGGAGATCACGGTATCATAGCCCTCCGGAAGATGGGAGATAAAATCGTGCGCACCCGCAAGACGCGCTGCCGCGATACATTCCTCATCGGTTGCGGTTAGTTTTCCGTAGCGGATGTTCTCCATGACAGAGCCCGTGAACAGGTTTGTATCCTGCAAAACGATCCCGACAGCACGCCTCAGATCCGCCTTGCATATCTTGTTGATGTTTATGCCGTCGTATCTGATCTTGCCGTCGGCTATATCATAAAACCTGTTGAGCAGGTTCGTGATCGTGGTCTTGCCCGCACCTGTCGCCCCGACAAAGGCAACCTTCTGTCCGGGCTTGGCGTAAAGCGATATATCAAACAGTATCTGCCTGTCCTCATTATATGAAAAATCAACTCCGTCGAGAACAACATCCCCTCGAAGCGGAGTAAAGGTGATCGTCCCGAGATCCTTATGCGGATGTTTCCACGCCCACATCCTGGTATCCTCATCGGTCTCAACGAGCTCGCCGTTTACCTCCTTAACCATCGCAAGGTGAACGTATCCGTTATCCTCTTCAGGCATCTCATCCATTACGCGGTATATCCTCTCACATCCCGCAAGGCCTGCAACCACCGCATTAACCTGCATCGATATCTGTCCTATCTGTCCGCAGAACATTCTCGTCATGCCGAGGAACGGTATCACAAGGCTTATGGAAAACGGCATCCCGCCGATACCGATATTTCGCATCCCCGTCGAGATAAAGAATCCTCCGGATATGGCAACTATGACATAGAGGATATTGCCCATATTGTTAAGTATCGGGCCGAGGATATTTGCATATTTGTTCGCACGGCTGGATACTTCAAAAAGCTCACGGTTAAACTCCTCAAACTCATCGCGGCATATCCTCTCATGTGTGAATACCTTTACGACCTTGGCACCACTTATGGTCTCCTGTATGTATCCTTCACATTTTCCTATGGCCTGCTGCTGCTTGAAGAAAAATCTCGCACTGCCGCCGCCGACAAATTTCGTGATGACAAACATCAGCGACACGCCGCAAAGAACAACCAGAGTCATATAGATACTGTAATAGACCATGATGCTTATGACCGTGACGACCATGATGAACGTATTGAGTATCTGCGGGAAGCTCTGCGATATCATCTGCCTCAGGGCATCAATGTCATTGGTATAATGGCTCATCATGTCGCCGACAGGACGTCTGTCAAAGAACTTTACAGGAAGGGTTTCCATCCTGGCAAAAAGCCTTCCTCTCATCTTGTTGAGCGTTCCCTGGGTGATGATGGCGCCCATCTGGTTAAATATAACCGATGCTGCAAGCGAGATCAGATAAAGTGTTACAAGCACCCTCATATATCCGAAGATCTGACCCCTTACCTGCGACCAGTCCCCGCTCTTGTATGAGCTTTCGATCACAGCGATTATCTTCTGCTGGAAGATGGACGGCATCGATGATATCAGCGCCGATATGATGACGCAGGTAATGAATATTGGCAGCATTACGGGATAAAACGAGAACAGATCCTTTACCACCCTCTTTACTATACCTTTGGACAGTTTCTCACCGGGAGCAAGTCCGGGGCCTCTTCTGCCTCTCGGGCCTCTGGGGCCTCTGTTTTCAGCCATTGTCATCACCTCCCTTCGAAGCGTCTCTTCCGCTGTTCTGGGATACGTATATCTCACGATAAATATCACTGTTATTTAACAGTTCATCATGCGTTCCGACACTGACGATACGTCCGTCATCTATAACGACTATCTTATCCGCATCCTCTACCGATGCGGTCCTCTGGGCTATTATGATCTTGGTGGTCTCGGGGATGTATTCACGCATACCCTTACGGATCATGGCATCCGTTCTGGTATCCACGGCGCTGGTGGAATCATCGAATATGATGATCTTCGGCCTTGCAAGCAAAGCTCTTGCTATACACAACCTCTGCTTCTGTCCGCCGGATATGTTGACTCCGCCGTGATCGATCCTGTAATCGTAGCCTTCCTCCTTGGATGCGATGAATTCATCGGCACATGACAGACGGCAGGCTTCCTTCAGTTCATCAAGTGTCGCATCTGGATTGCCCCAGCGCAGGTTTTCCGCAATGGTTCCCTCAAACAGCACATTCTTCTGTAATACCATCGCCACATTCTTACGAAGGACATCAAGGTCATAATCCCTGACATTTACGCCGCCAACCTTTACCGTTCCCTTCGTGGCATCATACAGTCTCGGGATAAGCTGAACAAGAGATGATTTTCCGCTTCCGGTGGCACCTATTATACCTACCGTCTCGCCGGAGGTGATCTTCAGGCTGATATCCGTAAGCACGTCATTGTCGGGATTTCCCCCATATGCGTAGCTTACATTCTCAAACTCTACCGAACCGTCTCTTACCTCGTTAATGGCAACAGACGGATCGGGGCTTACGATGTTGGGCTTTGCATCGAGCACTTCCGCTATCCTTGCTGCACTTTCCTGTGAGATCGTGATCATCACAAAGATCATGGACATCATCATGAGCGATGAAAGTATCATGAAACTGTATGTCAGCGAAGCGGATATCTGGCCTACATCAAACTCCATACCTCTCGTGGATATCACAACATACGAACCGAACGTTAAGACAAACACCATGACAACATACAGGCAGAACTGCATGACCGGTGCGTTCCATGCGATTATCCTCTCGGCCTTTGTAAAATCCTTTCTGACCTCTTCACTCGTGACCTCAAATTTTTTCTGCTCATATTCCTCACGCACAAAAGATTTGACGACACGCATACCGACTATGTTTTCCTCAATGGATTCGTTCATACGGTCATATCGCTTGAATATTCTCCGAAACAGAGGCATCGCGCGAGATGCGACCATTATCAGCGTTCCCGCAAGTATCGGCAGTACAACAACGAATATCCATGCCATTCTCCCCGCCAGACGAAACGCCATCACAAAAGCGAAAATGAGCATGAACGGTGCCCTGACGGCGATCCTTGTCATCATCATGAACGCATTCTGTACGTTCGTAACGTCAGTCGTCATCCTCGTTACGAGCGAACTTGTCGAAAACCTGTCGATGTTGTCAAATGAGTATTCATTTACCGCATCATACATATCCGCACGCAGATTCCTGCCGAACCCGCAGCTCGCGGTCGCGCACGTAAGGCCGGCAAGTAAGCCGAATATAAGGCTCCCTATTGCCATAAGCGCGAGTATCCCGCCAAACGATGCGATCTCGGATACGCCCGCACCGTCCTTGATCCTGTTGACCAGTTCCGCCACATAGAACGGGATCGTACACTCAAGCACGACCTCGCCCGAAACAAGGAGCGGGGTTGCGATCGTAGCCGGCAGGTACTGCCTTATCGATCTTAGTAATCTCCTTAAAACCATAAAACTGACTCCTGTTTATTCATCCGTGTTCATCTTCAGAAGTTTCGCTGCCTGGTCGGCGGCGATACATGCATCGATGATCTCCTGAAGATCTCCGTTCATGACCTTATCAAGCTTATAGAGTGTCAAACCTATACGATGGTCGGTAACCCTTCCCTGCGGGAAGTTATACGTCCTTATCTTTTCCGAGCGGTCTCCGGTCCCGATCTGGCTTTTTCTAAGCTCGGCTTCCGCATCATGGGCTTTTTGCTGTTCAAGATCATAGAGCTTGGCACGAAGCAGTGCAAACGCCTTGGCCTTGTTCTGCAGCTGCGATTTTTCAGTCTGCGAATAGATGACGATGCCTGTCGGATAATGGGTAAGCCTTACGGCCGAATCTGTCGTATTGACGCACTGTCCGCCGTTTCCCGATGCACGCATGACATCGATCCTTATATCCTTTTCATCGATGACGACATCAACCTCCTCAGCTTCGGGCATGACCGCGACGGATATCGTAGACGTATGTATCCTGCCGCCGCTCTCGGTCTCGGGAACGCGCTGTACGCGGTGGACTCCGCTTTCATATTTCATGACCGAATATGCGCCGGATCCCGTGATCATGAATGTAACGGACTTCATGCCGCCTATCCCGATCTCATCGACTTCCATGGTCTCAACCTTCCAGCCCCTGTCCTCGGCATAATGGACATACATCCTGTAAACTTCCGCCGCAAACAGTGCAGCCTCGTCACCTCCTGCTCCTGCCCTTATCTCAACGATGACGTTCTTGTCATCATTCGGATCCTTGGGAAGAAGGAGTATCCTGAGCCTTTCCTCAAGGGATGCGACATTATCCCTGGCCTTAGAGAGTTCTTCCTTTAACATCTCGCGCATCTCTTCGTCGGATTCCGCTTCAAGCATCTCAAGACTGTCCTCGATATCCTGTTTGCTCTTTTTGTATTCGGTATATGCCTCAACGATCGGAGCCAGATCATTCTGCTCCTTCATGAGGCGTCTGAACCTGTCCTGGTCATCGGCAACCTGCGGCTCTCCGAGCTGCCTCATAAGTTCCTGATACCTGATCAGAAGGTCTTCAAGTTTATCAAACATTTTTGCATCCTTTCATCAGCGCTTTATTTTCGATACGGCCGAGATGACCCTGTCATTACCGCCGTAATCCCTGACAACGTTTATATCCGTAAATCCGGCCACTTCAAGAATCCGGGTAACATCGGCCGCCTGATCGTATCCTATCTCGAAAAATATCATGCCGTAGTTTACAAGATGCGCCGGGGCTTCATCTGCGATCCTCCTGTAAAAAGCAAGGCCGTCATCACCTCCGTTAAGAGCACCGTATGGCTCATGATCCTTCACCTCCGGCATTAGCGTATCTATCTCAGATGTCTTTATATAAGGAGGATTTGATATGATAACATCATATTTTTTCCCGCTTATCTCCCGAACATCAAAGAGGTCTCCGACATACAGATCGACCACGCCTTTGTTCAGCGCCCCCAATCCCTCCAGGGTTGCGGCATTTTTCCGGGCGATCTCTATCGCGTCGGCCGAGATGTCAATCCCAGTTCCGCGGCAGCCGTTCTTGTAATGCATAAGCGCGAGCAGAAGGCATCCGCTCCCCGTACACAGATCGAGTATGTCACAGCCGTCACCGACATAGCGCATGGCCTCCTCAACAAGGCACTCACTGTCCTGCCTCGGGATCAGCACCTTATCGCTTACGAACAGGTCTATTCCCATAAAAGAGCATGTACCTGTCAGATGTGCGAGCGGGATATGCTCTGCCCTTTTTTTTATAAGGGCGTTATACCTTCCGGCATCTTCGGCACTTACCGGCGTCTCGGGATGTGCATATAACGTATTCGTATCATTTCCCGTAACAAATTCCAAAAGCAGCCTTGAGTCCAAGGCTGCTTCGGGTATTAAGGCAGCGGACAATACATCCCTGCCCTGCATATATGCTTCGCTATAATTCATCCTTAAGTGAACCTATATACTCCTTCCAGTCGAATACGGCATCAACGGCAGCGATGCCCACTTCAATCATAGAATCATCCGGCTCACGCGTGGTAAGGCGCTGCAGCCACATTCCCGGTGCGGAAAGTATCCTTACGAAAATGTTGTTGGTACGCCCCGCAAGCCTGATGATCTCATATGCAAGAGATGCTATCACCGGTATCAGCAACAGTCTTATGACTACTCTTGCGACCGGCTCCTCAACCCTTATGAACATGAAAAGGATAACGCTTAAGAACACAACAAAGAACAGAAAACTTGTCCCGCAGCGTTTATGTTCGCGCGATGACCTGCGCACATTTTCCACATTCAGTTCGAGTCCGTTCTCGATACAGTTTATGCATTTATGCTCGGCGCCGTGGTACATGAACACACGACGGATATCCTTCATACATGAGATAATAAGTATATAACCGATAAATATCAGGACACGGATCACGCCTTCCATGATCGCGATCGCAGTATCGCTGACAATGACTTTCGACAGAAGCTGTGACAGATAATACGGAAGTATTATGAACAGTCCTATCGCTATGGCGATCGATATTATGACCGTTATCGTTGACAGTATCTTCTCGGTATTGTCCTTGAACGCGCGATCAAGTATCTTGTCCTTCTTGTGTGTATCGGTTTCTTCTTCGTAAAACGTGGCAGAATAGTTAAGCGTTCTGATACCGAGGATCAGTGAGTCGATAAAGTTAATGACTCCCCTTATGAACGGTATCTGCGTGAGCACCCTGTTCCTTGCAAATGACTCATACTCCTCGACTGCCACATCGATGTCGCCCTCGGATGTACGGACCGCTACGGAATACCTGTCTTTATTTTTCATCATCACGCCTTCAAGAACCGCCTGTCCGCCTATTCCCGAATAGCAGGATATCTTTTTCTTTCGTTTTGCCATGGATGTTTACTCCAAACCCCCGGTGTGTGATCATAAGAAAAAAGAGTGCCGAAGCACTCATTCTTTCATTATTTAACGCCGTACTTCTTATTGAACTTATCAATACGTCCGTCGGTCCTGGCGCCCTTCTGTTGTCCCGTATAGAACGAATGGCACTTGGAACAGATCTCAACGTGGATATCTTCCTTTGTCGAACCTACAACAAATGTATTACCGCAGTTACAGGTTACGGTTGCCTGATGATATGCGGGATGTAATCCTTCTTTCATCTCAATTCACCTCACTAAAACTAAATAAGACATCAGCGTTGTCGATTATACCGCATGAAGGCGGATAACGCAAGTGTTTTTTTCAATATCACCGGCAGTTATTGATCGCTCTCTTCGTCATGACCGTCGCCGACAAATACCTCACCGCTCTTTATCATGTTTATCATAAGCCGCGCGATCTTCGGATCGAACTGGGTTCCCATGTTCTTCTCGAGTTCCTGGAGTATTACCTCGCGCGAGAGATGTCCCCTGTAACAACGGTCGGAATTCATCGCATCAAGTGCATCTGCAACACAGATGATCCTCGCGACTAACGGGATCTCCTCACCCTTAAGGCCCTTCATATAACCGGTCCCGTCATATCTCTCATGATGATAAAGTGCACCGTCCCTTATGCCTTCTATCGCCGTGAAGTCCTTCAAAACCCTGTCACCGTTCGTGGTGTGGCTCCTCATTATGTCAAATTCCTCGGCCGAGAGCGCTCCGGGCTTGTTCAGGATATTTCCCGGTATCGCAAGCTTACCGCAGTCATGCATCAGTCCTATATAACCGATATCCCTGATCTCCTCCTCGCTCATACCGAGCTTCTCGGCGATCTTCTGGGAATAATACGATACCCTGGCACTGTGGCCCTTCGTATATCTGTCCTTGGTATCGATAAAGTTGGCAAATGTACTCATGGTCTGGGAGATCACGTTATTAAGCCTCTCCGTGCTCCTCCTGTGGTTTTCCTCTCTTATAAGATACAGGACAAATGCCACTACCGCAGTTGCCCAGGCTACCAGGAATACCATTATCACCCAGAACAGTACGTAGCGGGTGACCGGTTTGTAACGGCTTCCGCGTATGGTCACATCGGTAAAGTCCATAAGTTCCTTTGATATCAAGACCGCGCCGAAAGTACTTTCCTTACCCGGCTCTATCGTGCCGGTAAATTCATCCGGAGTAAAACTTATGCGGCTTGCCTGTTTATCATATTCCCAGGTTCCGCTCCAGCTGCTGTCAATGGTTATGTTCCTCTCGGGAACTTCCATAACAACGCTCCAGTTCACTATGGAATAATCAGAATTGTTAATTATCGTATTATCATACTGGGCTCCGTATGTCTGGAGCGGAGTATCCGGATCGTTGAGCCAGTGTTTGGAGATATCAACAGAATAGACGATCTCATCTATGATCCCGCCGGATCCGTCCGTGACAACAGTACCCTCTCCATCAGAACCGGGTTCGGATACATGAAGATGATATTCGAAGGGATTTTTCAGATCGTACCTGACCTTGACCGCAAGTCCTATAAGTCCGGCAACAAGTATGACAAATATGGCTGTCAGGAGTATTATCCCGTTTCTGTCATGGGAATTCTTTATTTTCATAAGACCTCCGACTATAAGGTCATCGAACCACTATAAACATTACAACAGATATTATATCGGCATTTTATTCATAAAATCAATAGAAAGAAGTTACTGTTTGCACTTGTTTGTTTTTATATACAAAATGATGTATACTCAATGCGCCAAAGCAACTAAAACACGGAGAATCCGAAGTTCCCGTAAGGAGGATATATATAGTGGAAAAAATAGGATCTTTCATCAAAAGTGCATTTTCATATCCCAGACAGCTTTTTGCAACACATCCCGTTACCACGGCCTGTATCACGGCAACATCCGTGATGTTCGCCGTATATACGTTCATAATGTCAGCTCTCGACTTTGATGTCCGCGGAAGCTGGGAGTTGTTCCTCGAGGTGCTGCTCCATTTAAGTCTTGCGGTTTTGTTCTTTGCGGTCTTTGCCCTGTGCATCGAGAGCATACGCGCAAGATGGAATAAGGCCACGGTATGGGCGGTATATGCCTTTTTTGCACTGCTCAGTCTTCTGATGAGCTTTATCAATTTCGATCTTACGGAAAACTCCCATAAAAGCTTCTGGATGTGGCTTAAAAACATCAGAGACTCTCTCGGATCCGGCACTGTCATGCTGTATATCGGTGGTCTGCTTGTTATGGCCGCACTTCTTGCAGTCTATTTTTCATACAGCCGCAATATCCATCAGAAATTTAACGACCATGTTATAAATGCCTGGTCAAAGCTGTTCTTCACTTCGATAATCTACGGCGTCATCCAGGTCGGCGTCCTGCTTCTGACCATTATAGTATCCCTCCTGCTGTTTGATGATGCGTTCGAATACATCGGCCCGATCCTGATCCTCATAAACGGACTGTTCTATGCTCCCGCGATCATCTGCGCGCTGATAAAACAGAATGAAAAAGCAAACATCTTCATACAGATACTTATCAGATATATCAATCTGATAATAGTGATGCTTGCATATGTCATCATATACATCTATATGATCAAGCTGGTCGTTACGACATCGGTTCCTTCGAACTCGGTCTATGCGATCCTGACCGCACTCTTTGTCATATCGATGATCGTCACATATATGTGTACCACATTTGAGGAAAAAGGATTCCTTCAGAAGTTCGCATATAACGCACCGCTCATATTTGCCCCGTTCATACTGATGCAGTGCTACACCATCATTGTCCGTATAAGGCAGTACGGTCTGACACCCATGAGATACTTCGGTGTCGCTTTCATAGCGTTTGAGACAGTATACATCGCGTACTATACATATATGCATAGACATGAGCATGAGATCGCCGGCAGGAATCTCCTGCTTATCATCTGCGCTTTTCTCGTGATCACGATCTTCATCCCCGGGATCAATGCCAGGGCACTTTCCATGGCATCGGCAAAGCGTACGCTTTCCTCATATCTGGAAAAATACAGGAGCGCCGCAACGATCACCGGAAGTGAATACATTCATGCTTCGGCCGCATACGATCTGTTGGATGATGATGATTTCGGAACGGACAGGATCAGAAAATATTTTGACTCCATGGATGATAAGGAAGTTTCCGATATGCGCGAAGGAGCAAAAAATGCCAAAAAGGCAGCTGCCGAAGGAGGCGACGGCATGGAAGATACGTCGTACACATACCCGAGGGGCGCCTGGTATTCTGCCGAGCTGATGCAGGTTACAGGTGCTGACCTGATCGATATTTCCGGCTTTGATACGATCAGATACGTTAACATCGCACCCCCGGAAGATGCTGACAATGATCCGGATAACGATACGGCGGTTGATACTTCCTCGCTCGAGATACGCTCATACGACTCCAACATGGAGGTCCCCTACGGGAGTGAATCTCTTATGAACATCGATCTGTCGGATTATTGTAAAAAAATCATAGAGCTGTCTGCACGATACGACGAAGGCACCGACAGTTACGATGAATTTCAGAAAAAATGCACCGGCATGAGCATCATCGATATAAACGAAAATGCCCGCCTTTATATAACAAATGCGGACATTTCGTATAACCGGCATGAGATTCCCGTAAGTGTCAGTATAAACGGGTATCTGCTTACCGATGATTAAAGCCTTATTTTCTTGATCATCTCAATAAATTCAACATTATTGCGGGTGTGAACGAATATATCGAGACACTTCTCGACAGCTTCCTCGGGCTTGAGACCGTTGAATGCCTTACGCATAACGTTGATGGCTTCAAGCTCGTAGGGCTCGAGGAGCAGATCGTCTCTTCTCGTTCCCGACTTGGGTATATCGATAGCCGGGAATACCCTCTTCTCGGACAGCTTCCTGTCAAGAACCATTTCCATGTTACCGGTTCCCTTGAATTCCTCGTATACAACGTCATCCATCTTGGATCCCGTATCGATAAGGGCTGTTGCAAGGATCGTCAGGCTTCCGCCTTCACGCATGTTCCTGGCTGCACCGAAGAAACGCTTGGGCATATGGAGCGCTGCGGGATCAAGACCACC
>JBGUNV010000128.1:0-45567 GCA_045117595.1 Lachnospiraceae bacterium | reverse complement strand
ATATTCATCCGGCCACGGATTCTCTTGACATTTCACAAATATATTCAAATGCCAGGTTTAGTTTAAATATTATGAGTTGGCATAAGGATTGTATTACCGAGAGAGTTCTTGATGCCATGTGTGCCGGAAGTATTGTCATTACTGATAGAACCGATTCGTTGGAAAAAGAGTTTGTAGAAGGAGAAGATATATTATATTACTCCCTATCAGAAATTGAAACTGTGCCGGATTTGATAAGAGATCATTTCGATGATGTGGGTATGGCGGAAAGAGGGTATCAAAAGGCGATGAACGACCATTTGTGGATTAATAGAGCCGAGAGCTTACTTTGCATAATTGAATCGATCAAGAATAATAGTCAAATTAGTAAAGGATAGTCATGATATGATCATAGTTACATGTCTTAGGGGAGTTGCTACAGGTGGAACAGAACTTCTGCATCAACTGGGATACAAACTTAATCGGTTTGGATATGATACCGTAATCTGTTATTTTGGAAATGATGACGGCAGACCGGCAATGCATCCTTATTTTTCAAAATATGAGATGCCGGTAGTTGAAGAGATCATTGATTCATCTGAAAATATAATCATACATCCTGAGATGATGGCACCTTCGATTGAAGGTTTTATGAAACAATATCCTAATTCGACACATGTTCTGTGGTGGTTATCGGTAGATAATGCCAAGATGACACCTGAGCTGGAAAAGAGTATATCGGCTGACGAAAAACTAATACATTTGGTACAGTCATATTATGCTTGGGATTATGTAAAGGATATATTGTCTGTTCCCGATGACAGAGTATTTTATCTATCTGATTACATAAACTATAATTTTTTGAATATAGAAGAGAATATTTATAGAGACGATACTGTTTTGTTTAATCCGAGAAAAGGATTTGAAAGAACCGCAAGCATCATTAAAAACAGTGATTTTCTTAAGATCAAGTGGAGAGAACTTGCCGGGATTTCACCGAATGATATCCCGGATGTCCTTCAGTCAGCCAAAGTATATATAGATTTTGGAAACCATCCGGGCAAGGACAGGTTCCCGAGAGAAGCAGTTGCATGCGGATGCAGACTGATAACGGGAAGAAGGGGTTCCGCTGCCAATGAATTTGATGTCCCAATTCCCGATAGATTCAAAGTAAGTGACGATACAGATGATGCCACTATACTGGAACAGATTTATGGTCTTATTGATGATTACGATTTGACCGGTGAATATTATAGAGATTATCTGAACAAGATCAAAGAGGAATTCCATGAATTTGAGATCGATACATTGAAAGTTTTTTCAAAACTGACAGATAGAAAAATAAAAGGCATTAACCTGGATGAATTGGAACTTAAGAACAGAATAATAAAAGCAGTTACAGAAGAAGAGTATAAAGATGCATTATACTATATCACTGTATACCGTATGAAAGGATTTGAGATAGAAGATGATATACTTATACTCGAGGGGTATACAAGATTGGGACTGCGTGAAGAACAGGTTGCAATGTATTTGATGGGATTGCTCTTGGAAAGGGACAGTAAGAATTATGAAGCATATCTCATAATGGCCAGATCCATGTTTGCACTTAAGAATAAAAAAGCTGAAGAAATGCTGAATAATGCGATCAAATACAGTATTGGCACTGAAGATGAAGATTATATCAAAGGTGCAGTAGAATTACTTAGAATAGGAAATAAATAGAACTTTTCAATTGAAAACCAAAACTATGGTAAATACAGAAACTATGATAAACTATGGTAGAAGGAGTATTGAGCAAAAGGTTTTCCTGACAAACCTGTAATACGGAGGAATAGGATGATATACAAAGAACCATACGTCATAGCTGAAGCAGGATGTAACCATATGGGAGATATGGATATCGCCCATGAGCTTATCGTTACTGCAGCGATGTTCTGTAAGGCAGATGCGATTAAGTTCCAGAAGAGATGTCCGAAAGAACTGCTTACTCCCGAGCAATATAATGCTCCGCATCCTGTTCCGTATAATTCATATGGTGATACATATGGTGCTCACAGAGAATTTCTGGAGTTCGACCTTGATCAGCACAAACAGTTGAAGAAATGGTGTGAGGATGCAGGGATCACATATTCCACATCAGTATGGGATATGACAAGCGCAAAGGAGATCGTATCGATCAATCCAATATTTATCAAGATTCCGAGTGCATGTAATACTAATTTCGATATGCTCGGATATATATGCGATAATTATGACGGGGAGATCCAGTTGTCCTTTGGAATGACTACAAAGGATGAAGAGGAGCAGATAGTTAAATTCTTTGAGGATAAAGGCCGTGCTAAGGACCTGGTACTGTTCAACTGTACTTCCGGGTATCCCGTTCCGTTCAAGGATGTCTGTCTTCTTGAGATCACAAGAATGCGTGAGGCATATGAAGACAGAGTCAAGGCAATAGGGTTTTCCGGACATCACCTTGGTATCGCAATAGATGTGGCTGCATATACACTCGGAGCAACGATATTCGAGAGACATTATACGCTCGATCGTACATTCAAGGGAACAGATCATGCGGCATCACTCGAGCCGGATGGTATCAGAAGACTCAAGAGAAATCTCGAGAATACAAGGGAAGCACTTAACTACAAATCCGAGGAAATACTTCCGATTGAGCAAGTTCAGAGAGATAAGTTAAAGTACAGGAAGAAATAGCATGAATGTGGCGTTTATCCCGGTAAGGGGAGGCAGTAAATCAATACCCCTCAAGAACATAAAAGAGATACATGGCAGACCGCTCGTATACTGGACGGTTGCGGCAGCATGTGACTGTGGTGCAATTGATAAGGTTTTTGTAGCAACGGACAGCAGGGATATCAGGTTGTGCGTTGAGAAGTTCTGTTATCAGGATCCCCAGAGATTCAGGAAGGTAAATGTTATCGACAGGTCTGCGGAGACGGCTACGGATACGGCATCGACAGAATCTGCGATGATAGAGTTTGCCAAGAGTCACAGGTTCGATAACATCGTGCTAATTCAGGCGACATCCCCACTGCTTACGGGAGCTGATCTTGATAACGGATTCAATGCGTTCGCAGCTGATGGGACCGACAGTGTTTTATCGGTTGTGCCTCAGAAGCGTTTTATCTGGAATGTTGATGATGAAGGCAATGCCAGGGCGGTCAACTATGATGTAAATAACAGACCGAGACGTCAGGAATTTGAAGAATATTATGTAGAGAACGGGGCTTTTTACATTTCTTCACGTAAGGCACTTCTTGAGAGCGGGTGCCGCCTGAACGGAAATATCAGGATATCACTCATGAGTGAGGATACATATTACGAGATAGATGAACCTTCTGACTGGACTGTTACCGATGCTCTTATGACCAAAAGAGACAATATGGTCGAGCAGGAGGAGCCTACCAAAACAGAAGATAATGATCCGCTTAATCCTGTACAGCCGGAGAGATGTAAATACAAAATGTTCCTGACGGATTGTGATGGGTGTATGACAGATGGCGGTATGTACTATTCTGAAAAGGGTGATGAACTCAAGAAATTTAATACTAAGGACGGGGTCGGTTTTAAGCTTCTTCGTGAGAACGGGATTATTACGGGTGTTATCACGGGTGAGGACGTTGCACTTAACAAGAGACGGTGTGAAAAACTCAAGATAGATGTACTGGCACAGGGCTGTGTTGACAAGGTTTCGACGATTAACAGACTGTGCGTAACATACAAGATTAAGCCCGAGGAGGTTGTTTATATCGGTGACGATCTTGCAGACAGGGATGCAGTTGAAATGGTAGGATTAGGTTGCTGTCCTGCTGATGCGTGTGCAGCTGTTAAGGATGTTGCGGATCATATCACCAAAGCTAAGGGTGGTGAAGGGGTTATCCGTGAAGTTGTAGAGATGATCCTGCAGAAGAAGGATTCAGATAAGGAGTAAACAGGCTGTGGATATTGAATTATGTGCATCTATGATGTGCGCCAACTATGGGAATCTGGAGAAGGAAGTCAGGGAACTTGAGGATGCGGGGATAGATTCGTTCCATATAGATATCATGGACGGACGGTATGTTCCGAACTTTGCGATGTCACTTAACGATATGGCCTATATCGCTTCGGCAACGAAGAAACCGTTAGATGTTCATCTGATGCTGGAACATCCGAATAACAATGTTCACCTGTTTCTGGAAAAGCTTCGTCCCGGTGATACTGTATATATTCATCCTGAGGCGGAGTATCATCCGTCAACTACCCTTCAGAAGATCATAGATGCGGGTCTGACTCCCGGTATAGCTATCAACCCAGGTACGAGCGTTGAAACTGTCGTGGAGATGCTTCAGATTGTTGAAAAAGTACTCGTAATGTCGGTGAATCCGGGAAATGCGGGGCAGATGTATCTGCCATATGTTTCGAAGAAATATGACAAGCTTCTGCCGCTCCAGAAGGAGATGGGATTTGATACTTATTGGGATGGTGCATGTTCTGTTGATAAGATAACCGAGTTTACCCCTAAGGGAGTAAAAGGATTTGTTCTCGGGACAACTCTGTTATTTGGCAAAAGCAAATCTTATAGAGAGGCTATTGCGGATATAAGGAAACTGGTCTGATGACTATAGCGCTCATACTGTCCGGAGGCACCGGAACGAGACTGGGAGCAGATACTCCCAAACAGTATATAAAAGCAGGAGGCAGGATGCTTATTGCATTCTGCCTTGATATGTTTGCAAAACATGACAGAGTTGACGGAATATGGATTGTTGCAAGCCCTGAATGGCATGATCGGATAATTGAGGAGTGCAGGGTTTGCAGGATAGACACTGATTCGATCATAGGGTTTTCAGTGCCGGGGGATACAAGGCAGCTCTCGATACTAAACGGACTAAGGGGAATTGATTCGTATATTAAATCAAAGAGTAAGGATTCTACAGATGATCCGACGGTGATTGTTCATGATGCAGCGAGGCCTAATATAACGGCAGAATTTGTAGATAAATGCCTGGATGCTCTGATCGGATATGATGGGGTGATGCCTGTGCTTCCGATGAAGGATACGGTCTATTACAGCGAGAGCGGTAACGGTGTGGACAGACTGCTTGACAGAAGCCGGATATATGCGGGTCAGGCACCGGAAATATACAGGCTTCGGAAATACCTGGAGGCCAATGAAAGACTGCTTCCAGATGATATACTCAGAATCAACGGGTCAACGGAACCGGCTGTTATGGCAGGACTTAAGGTCGCTATGATACCGGGAGATGAGAATAATTACAAGATCACAACAAAAGATGATATGGATCGATTTCTTATGAGCATTGGCAACAAAAGGTGACAGGATGATATGAAAGCACTGGTTCTTGAAGATATTGGTAAACTTGAATATAAGGATATTCCCAATCCTGTACCAAGCGTAGGAGAAGTACTTGTTAAGGTTATGGCATGTGGAATATGCGGATCTGATATACCGAGATCATACAGGGACGGAGCACATAATATGCCACTTGTGATAGGGCACGAATTTTCCGGATGTGTTGAATCTGTTGGAGACAATGTATCAGGAGAATGGAAAGATAAGCGTGTTGGAGTGTTTCCGCTGATTCCCTGTAAAATGTGCGGGCCCTGTCAAAATAAGCAATATGAAATGTGCAGAAATTACAGCTATCTCGGTTCCAGGATAAATGGAGGGTTCGCAGAGTACGTTGTTGTACCTGAATGGAATCTGCTAGAATTGCCCAAGAGTGTATCGTATGAGGCTGCAGCAATGCTCGAGCCGATGGCTGTTGCGGTTCATGCCATGAGACGGGTTCTTCCTGAAAGAAAGAATGATGATCCGGGTATTTCTATAGCAGTATGCGGACTCGGGACCATAGGAACACTTCTGGTACAGTTTCTGCTTGATGCCGGTTATAGGAATCTGATCGTTATAGGTAACAAGGAATTTCAAAGGCATACCATGATCAATCTGGGTATTCCTGAAATAAACTATTGTGACAGCGGAAAAGAAGATGCGTTTGATTTTATAATGAACCAAACAGATGATCAGGGTGTCGATGTATTCTTCGAATGTGTCGGAAGTAACAGTGTGGCAAGTCTGGCTGTAAACAGCGCGGCACCGGCGGGATCTGTGTGTTTTGTGGGTAATCCTCATTCGGATATGTGTTTTGAGAAGAACATATACTGGAAGATACTACGTAATCAGCTGAGGATATCCGGGACATGGAATTCTTCTTTCCTGGGCGTTACCGAGGGAGTTGATGATGACTGGCATTATGTACTGTCACGCCTCGAAAACGGGAACATTGAGACCGATAAGCTTATCACCCACAGATATTCATTGAGTGATATTATTAACGGATTTGAGCTGATGCATAATAAATCAGAAGATTATATTAAGGTTATGGCGGTGTAGATATGGGAACTTTTGCAACTATCGAAGAAGCTCGGGAGCACTTCAAAAAAGACAGATTTGCGACAAATGCCGGAATGCAACTTGATGAAATGGGGGAAGATTACAGTATTTGTAGTGTGATACTGAATGATGATCACAAGAATGCATACGGTGGTATAATGGGAGGAGTCATTTTTACTTTGGCCGATCTTGCATTTGCGGTATGTGCTAATCAGATCCACTGTCTGTCCGTAGCTCAGCAGGTCAGCATCAATTATCTGAATGCCCCTAAGGGTGCAAAACTTATTGCAAAGGCGAAATGTATCAAGGATGGTAAGACCACATCGGTTTTAAATGTTGATGTTACGGATGATACAGGAAGAAGTGTAGCATTGTTTGTCGGCACGGCTTTTAAACTGGCATCGAAATAGATATCAGGTTATAGAGATCATAATGCTTATGAGGAGGCTATAGAAAAATGGAAAGAGAGAAATTCGGGTCCAGGATTGGATTTATCCTTGTCAGCGCAGGCTGTGCGATAGGAATAGGGAACGTGTGGAAGTTTCCATATATGGCAGGACAGTACGGAGGAGCGATCTTTGTACTTTTCTATCTGTTGTTCCTGGTGATCATGGGTCTGCCTGTTATGACAATGGAACTGTCGGTCGGGCGTGCCAGCAGAAAGAGTGCGGTGCTTTCATATAAGGCACTTGAAAAGGAAGGCAGCAAGTGGCATATCCATGGCTGGTTCTGTATAGGCGGATGCTACCTTCTGATGATGTATTATACAACCGTATCAGGCTGGATGCTCTCATATGCGTGGAAGTTCCTGACAGGTACGTTTAGCAGAATATCATCAGGATCTGCGGCTGATGTGTTCGGCGGAATGCTTGGTAATCCGGGCGAGATGGCAGTATTCATGATAATAACCGTGGTACTGGGATTTGTTGTATTGGGATTCGGAGTACAGAAGGGACTCGAGAGGATCACCAAGATCATGATGACAGGACTGTTGTTCCTCATAATCGTCCTTGCCATCCATTCAGTGCTGCTTCCCGGGGGAGGTGAGGGGCTTAAGTTTTATCTGGCTCCCAACATGGAGAATGTAAAGAGTGTAGGACTCTTTAATCTTATAGTCGGTGCTATGAACCAGGCGTTCTTTACTTTGAGCCTGGGGATCGCATCGATGGAGATATTCGGAAGCTACATGTCAAAGGATCGATCCATACTGACGGAATCGATTGTTATCATCTGCCTTGATACGTTTGTTGCCCTGTTCGCGGGTCTTATCATATTTCCGGCCTGCAGCGCATACGGCGTGTCTCCCGATCAGGGTCCCGCCCTTATATTCATGACACTTCCGGAACTGTTTATTAATATGCCCGGTGGAAGGATCTGGGGAACATTGTTCTTTATCTTCATGTCCTTTGCAAGTTTTTCGACAGTAACAGCAGTATTTGAAAACCTTGTTGCATGGCCTGTGGATAACTGGGGCTGGAGCAGGGTTAAGAGCGTTGTATGTAACATTTGCTTTATGCTTGTTGCCAGTCTTCCATGTGTGTTCGGTTATAATATCTGGTCGAACCTGCATCTGATCGGTGCAAGAGATGTGCTTGATTCCGAGGATTTTATCGTCAGCAATCTGCTCCTTCCGATAGGTGCCATTGTCTATACGCTTTTCTGCGTATCAAAGTACGGCTGGGGATTTGATAAGTATATGGCAGAGGTAAATGAAGGAGAGGGATTGAAGATGTCGGCAAAACTCAAGCCTTACCTTATGTATGTGCTCCCGATACTGATAATCGTTATCCTTGTTTCCGGACTGATCCCTAAGGGATGAGGTTAGCCTTCAGATAAATATTTGTTGACGAATCGGTCAACCTGGTTTATCCTATACACGAACTAAATAGTTGTTCTCTTATTCAGAGTGGTGGAGATACATAGGATCTGTGAAGCCACGGCAACCCCGTAAGGAAGGTGCCAACCTGAGCGAAATATTCGAACAATAAGAGGACTTGATATGAATTTTGAGTCCGCTTATTCCTATGATGAGCGGACTTGTTTATTTTATCTGCAGCGGTTGGGCTGTAGGATAACAGAAAGGAGTTTATATGGAAAAACGTTTATTTACTTCAGAATCAGTTACTGAAGGGCATCCCGACAAAGTCTGCGATGCAATCTCTGATGCGATACTTGATGCCTGCATGGAACAGGATCCGATGAGCAGGGTTGCCTGCGAGACGGCATGCTGTACCGGGTTCGTCCTTATAACAGGTGAGATCACGACAAATGCATACGTTGATATGCAGAAGATCGTAAGAGATACGGTCAAGGAGATCGGTTATACCAAGAGCGAATATGGGTTTGACGGGAATACGTGTGCAGTTCTTGTTGCCATAGATGAGCAGTCTGCCGATATCGCAATGGGCGTTGATAAAGCACTTGAGGCCAAGAAGGGAGACCTCAAGGACGACCTTGATACAGGTGCCGGAGACCAGGGTATGATGTTCGGATATGCCACGAACGAGACCGAGGAATATATGCCTTATCCGATTTCACTGGCTCATAAGCTGGCTCTTCAGCTTACCAAGGTACGTAAGGACGGAACACTTAAATATCTTCGTCCCGACGGAAAGACTCAGGTTTCGGTTGAATATGATGAGAACGGAAAGCCGGTAAGGCTTGAGGCTGTTGTACTTTCAACACAGCATGATGAGGATGTGACTCAGGAGCAGATCCACAAGGATATCAAAGAATGTGTATTTGATCCCGTACTTCCTAAAGAACTCATCGACAGCGATACGAAGTTCTTCATCAATCCTACAGGACGTTTTGTAATAGGCGGACCTCACGGAGATGCCGGACTTACGGGACGTAAGATTATCGTTGACACATATGGCGGATATGCAAGACACGGCGGCGGTGCTTTCTCCGGTAAAGACTGTACCAAGGTTGACCGTTCGGCTGCTTATGCGGCAAGATATGTTGCTAAGAACATCGTAGCAGCAGGCCTTGCAGACAAGTGTGAGATCCAGCTGTCATACGCTATCGGTGTTGCTCAGCCTACATCAATAATGGTAGATACATTCGGAACCGGCAAGATATCAGATGAGAAGCTTGTCGCTGTCGTAAGGGAGAATTTCGACCTTCGTCCGGCAGGGATCATCAAGATGCTCAATCTCCGCCGTCCGATCTACAAGCAGACTGCAGCATACGGACACTTCGGACGTAACGATCTTGATCTACCGTGGGAAGCACTTGATAAGGTTGATGCACTGAAAAAATATCTGTAATACGGTAAACAGACTGAAACTCCCGCCTGGTGCGGGAGTTTTTTGTTAAAGAAATAAATGGTTTTACCGATATATTCTAATGGATAGTTATATCAGCATGGATGCGAAAATCGTAATTTGAGACTGTCGCATTTGATGTGTCGGTCTTTTTCATAATCGTAATACTATGCTGAGTAATCTGCAAAATATGATATAATATACACTGGCGATTCCCGAGAACTTGTATTTGATTATCGACATCGAACAAGCGTTCTAATACAATAGTAAACCGGAATACTATTCACATATAAATGGGAGCGCTCGTTCAAGAGGCGGGATTCGATGCTATTACAGTCCCCCTTGATATGATACAAGTAATCGGTTGTTTTAATAGGGTGGTGACTTAGAAAAGGTCTCCCGAACTGTGTAAGAGTTTCCCTCGCATAGACGTTGAAGCACAAGTATCTCGATTATCCTGTTTTTCGGCATGTCTCAGCGTAGGTCTGTATGAGAGCATGCCAGTCAGCAGTTTCAACTGACTCAAAATGCCTGGATATCTTCATATGTGATTTCACAGTTTGGAGCGATCGTTCGCTTAGATTGGTCGTTGTCATAAGGTTGAAATCTTCGAACTAAAAAAAGTAGATAGTGGACACCTTCCACTTGAGGGTTATTCTTTTATCAAAGCATTGGCGACAGATAATACCGTTCCGGCTTTGAACTGATCTTCATAATCCATCTCTGCTAGCTTCAGCAGACATTAGGCCTTTTCTTCTTCGCCTCGGTGTAGGCCCTTGCATATATAGATTTGTACTTTATGTGCCCATTCATTGTAGAATATGATATATTACGCCCCCATCATCCATCCTTTCTTTCTTTTCTAGATGTTCTCTCCCGTTCATGACATAATTCTGACTCCTATTTCTGTAAAAACAGACGATATCCGTGACGGAGATAAATATGAACATCAAGAATCTGGCTCTTACCAAACGCCAAATCTAGGGAATTTAACTGTTGTACTAAAGATATTAGTTATACGTGCCGATATACAAGCAGAGATGGCCTTGTCATTTGCAAAACACAGAAAATATAACCATATTGATAGAAATGAAATAGAGAAATAGAGTGCAATTTCGCTGAATTTTCTGAATATTATCTTGTAATATGAGTAAAATGATCATATAATGATTTGCAAAAGCATAAGAGTCGATTTATTATGGTGTAGAAATAATAGTTTTGCGAAAGAGAAATGAAGGGTGGCTTCGATTTGGAATATATCTTAGTGCAAGCAGGGGGTAAAGGAACCCGACTGGAATATTTGACAAGAAATAAACCCAAGGCATTGGTACCGATAGATAATCTGCCGATGTTGTTTTATTTGTTCAAAAAATATCCGGATAAGAAATTTGTGATAATAGCTGATTACAAGGGAGAGGTGATGAGGGAGTATCTCTCTTCTTTTGCTGATGTTAAGTATCAGGTGGTGGATGCTTCTGGCACCGGAACTTGCGGTGGCGTAAAGCAGGCCATTGATCTTATCCCCGATCATGAGCCTTTTATGCTGATATGGTCTGATCTGATCTTATCGGATGATTTTACACTTCCAGAAGAATACGAAAAACATGGAATTCCTGAACATGATTATGTTGGCCTTTCAGAGACGTTTTCATGCAGATGGAAATATGAGAATGGAACATTTAAAGAGGAGAGATCAGCAGAATTCGGCGTTGCTGGTTTCTTTCTGTTTACAGACAAGAAAAAAATAAAAGGTGTGCCGGAGAGTGGCGAACTGGTTCGGTGGATTAGTGAACATGGATTGAGTTTTAAGACTATTGGATTGGCAGGGACTAAAGAATTCGGTCTATTGGAGGAATATGAAAAGCTTCCGCAGGCAAAGTGCAGACCATTTAACAGAATATCTGTTGAGAATGACATTCTGATCAAGGAGCCTATCGATTCACAAGGTGAGAAATTAGCAAAGCGAGAAGCTGCCTGGTATGAAAAAGCAAGACTTCTCAATATTCCGGTGCTTCCTCAGATACATGATATTGCACCACTGAAGATGGAGTATATCAAGGGGCGGAATATATATGACTGCGATTTTGATTATGAAACAAAAAAATCAATACTCAGTACGCTGATAAGGGCGTTGAAATCTCTTCATGAGAGTGAGAGGGTAAACGCCGATTCCTTCAGTATAGAAGAAGCCTACTTTAATAAGACAATGGATCGCCTGTCAAAAATACAGGAGCTGATACCTTATGCCAGAAATAGAGAGATCGTGGTTAATGGAAGGAAATGCAGAAATATTTATTTCCATAAAAGAGATCTTCAAAAGAAAATCGAAAGGCTGAAAGCAAATTGTGATCAATTTGCCTTTATTCACGGGGATTGTACGTTTTCCAATCTGATGGTCAGAGAGGATAACAGCCCGGTGCTTATCGACCCGAGAGGATATTTTGGCTTCACTGAACTGTATGGGGATGTCAGATATGACTGGGCGAAGCTCTATTACTCTGTTATGGGCAATTATGATCAGTTTAATCTGAAGAGATTTAGATTGGTTATCGGGGATACTCCCGAGGAGGGGATACAGCTAAATATTAAGTCTAATCATTGGGAAGATTTGGAAAATGTCTTCTTTGAAATGACAGGAGCAGATAGAGAAGAGATTAAACTTTTACATGCCGTAATCTGGCTTTCACTCACGACATATGCCTGGCAGGATTACGACTCTGTATGTGGAGCCTTTTACAACGGATTGTACTACCTGGAGGAAATATTATGATCGGATATTACAAAGATGTAATGAATACAATTGAGGATTCACTGGAATCTATTGATGAGAATCTTTACGAACAGATTATTGATGAATGTGTTATTACATTGAAAAATGGCGGAAAGATCATAGCCAGTGGATTAGGTAAGAATGTTCCTATATGCGAGAAGTTTGTGGGAACACTTAATTCCTTGGGCATAGATGCAAGATTTCTTCATACCAATACAGCGGTTCATGGGGATCTTGGTATGGTCGGAAAGAAAGACATTGTTCTTCTTCTGACAAAAGGAGGAAATACGAGCGAAACGGTTGACCTCAGTGTGCATCTTAATCAGCGCGGAACCAACACATGGTTGATGTCTTTCTATGGAGACGGGAAGGCTTCAAAGGTTGTGGAGAAGAAGTTTATAATGCATCTCATAAATGAAGGCGATGAATGGGATATTGTGCCAAATAATTCAACAACTGTGTATCTGATACTCCTTCAGGGAATAGCTATAGAAATAGGAAAAAGACTTGGTGTAACATTGGATGATTTTAGAGTAAATCATCCGGGTGGAGGCATCGGCGCTAAGCTTAGTGGAAAGGAAGATTGGTAGAACTTTGGAGAATTTGTTTCAGAATATGACGCTACAAGGGGAGGACATTTGGAAGGCTTGAAACAGCAGATTTGATGCACTATTCAAATGGTATTGAATATGGGATTTTTAACTATGGAAGATGTATATAGGAAAGCGGAAAGTGGAAGAGAAATATGGCTTAAAATCAAGAACAAACATCAGATAAATTATAGCGATCTGATAATTTTTTGCGAACTTGAAAACAGCGATATCAATAAATTTTCAAATGAAATTATAAGCAATGAAATAGACGAACGTAGGTTGAATAGGGTTTTTTTGATAAGTGCTCTAAAGGATACAGCTATAGATAATGTATGTGATGTTTATATAAGCAGAGACGATTATGAAAACTTGAGATTATATTATCTGATCACAATTTTCCATTCACGGGTAAGATTTATTTCCGATAAGGAACCGTTTGGGAATCTTAAACTTTATGATTTGAACGAAAGGATCAGAGAGGATTATTTACGAAGGGCAGTGTTAAAAATCTAATATGAATGAATTAGAACAATCTGTAGACAGGGCAATCAGAAAATATAAGGCTGCAAATATTCGGAGGGTGTTTTTATATGGATGCTCTAACGAGACTGCTATCCTGGCCGAGTATTTAGAAAAGGAGAAAATAAAGGTTGAGGCAATCCTAGATGGAGATAAACGTAAGGATAATTCGAGATGGTGTGGAATAAAAGTCGTAAGTCCGGAACATGTGTTGGCATATCCAACAAATGATTATTGTGTTTTTCTTTGGTCAATGCATAAAATTGCTATGCTTGCAAGACTTCATGAATTGCACTGCAAGAATATTGAAGAAATAGATATTTCGAGAGATAGTCGCGAATATCTTGATGAGAGACTGATCTACTTAACTGCTGCGATGAGTTCATTTGAGCATATTAAAAATGAATATAGAGCGGATAGTTTTTTGATCGCTCCGATTGCCAGTGGAGATGTATATATAGCGCTTTCATACCTAGAAGCATGGAAGAAAAAAAATAGGATTAATGATGTATGTATAATCGGGAATAGTAAAAATGCAAGTGATATCTGCACATTATACAAGATAAAAAACTATGTTAATATATCTGAGTTTGACAGACGCCGGTTGATATATCTTAGTTCAATATATGGAAACTCAATCAATTTAAAAATTCTGTCGCCCTGGGAGTTAAGTATCAGGAACAGCTACTTTCCGAACGGAGAAAATGAAATTGTTTTTCATGATAAATACAGATATGAAGTATTTGATCTAGAAGAAGGCGAAGAACCTCTATACCCGGCAATAAAACAGGGGATGGCAAGTAAAGAAGCAAAAAAGGCAGTATTAGCCCCTTATGCTTATTCAACACCTGCACCTATAATGCAGATGGGATTCTGGGAGCTACTTGTACAGAAACTGCGAAAATGTAACTTTGAAGTATATACTCTTGGTTATGGTGTTAATGAGCCTCCGGTCACCGGGTCGGAAATCATACGATTCTCTTATGAGAAGGCAGGAGAAGTGCTTGGGGAAAATGATGTCCTTATAGCTGCCAGAAGTGGTTTGTGCGACATATTACATGGCCTTAAGTGCCATAAGGTGGTCTTATTTTCCAACAAGAAAATGCCTGCGTCTATGAAGTTTTATGGAATGAAGGAAAATTATCCTGATTTTATCGGAGATGAGATCAATTGTGATGAGACTTCCTTGGAACAGATTGTTGCAAGAATTATAAGGAGTGTGAGTGACGGTATATGAAATTTATATTATTTGGTGCAGGTGATATAGGGCTGAGGGCACTTGGGATCATTGGTGAAAAGTATGTTGAATGTTTTGCTGACAATAAAAAGCATGGTATAAAAATCCATGAAAAAAATGTGATTTCATTTGAAGAAATGATTTCGAGAAAAGATGCGATCATTGTGATCACGTCAAATAATTATGCATCCGAGCTTGCTGCACAGCTCGATGAAGCTGGAATTAGCGATTACATTATTTTTAATCGCCGATATAGGGAGGAAATGAATCCATTTCTGCCAAAATATAATTATCTGTACAATACACAGTACATGAATTATACGGATATACTCTTGAATTACGATATCACGTTTTATAAAAAGATAGTCGTTGTCGGAGTCAATAAATATCTACGGAATTTACTTCTTGAAATTGCAGTAATTTCCAATCTTGATCGTGTGGGGGCAATTGTTGGTGAAGAGGGCATAACCGATTACTTTGGTATTCCTAATATAAAGCTTGATGATATAGATGAAAGCTATGATTGCATTATGATCAATGTTCCAAGGTCAGAATCAAATATTCGAGATTTGGACATTGTCAAAGAAAAGGCTGTTGTTGACATTTATGATGTTGACAAATTTATATATTATAACATACATCCCGAACTTAAAAAGTATAAGGATATGCATAGGGGAAGACGCATATTTATCGTTGGCAATGGTCCCAGTGTTAGGATCGAAGATCTTGAAACAATTCGGAAGCATAATGAAATATCCTTTGGAATGAATCGTATACACAAGATTTTCGAAAAGACCAGCTGGAGACCGGATTATATCTGTATGACAGATAGCAGGGTCATTATATCATGTGAAAAGGATCTGGATATAATTACAGAAAATAGCAGACTAATAGTAGGAGATAGATACCAATATACAAACAACTCCTATGACAACATAATTGACTATGTTCATCTTAAATCAGAGTATTATGCTCCCAATCTCCCCGGTTTTTCTGAAGACATTACACAGGGGGTTTTTTGGGGGTTTACGGTCACTTACGACATTGCAATCCAATTTGCTGCATATATGGGAGCGAAAGAAATTTATCTAATTGGAATAGACAATAATAATGTGGGTGAGGTTACTGATAAAAGAAACCACTTTATAGATAATTATTTCGAACCTGGAGAAGAAGAGACATACAAAAATGTTGTTGCTAATTTTGAAGCGATGAATATTGCGTATGAGAAGGCGGAACGTTATTCAAGAGAACATGGGTTCAGAATATATAACGCCACAAGAGGCGGCAAACTTGAAGTTTTTGAAAGGGTAGACTTTGATTCATTATTCTAAGTAAGGAGGATGTGACGCTATGGGATGTAAAATCTGCGGATGCAGAGATATTGAGGTTATCTATGACGATTATATTCGGGATGGTGCCCCGGGAACATTAACAAAAGATAAAATTAAGATGTATCAATGCAAGGAATGTAGAACCATATGGCACGATCATGAAGAAGGTGAAAACGACGATTATTACCAGAGTAAAGAGTATCGGGACAAGCTTGAAGGAACTACCGAACTGTCTGATTACTATAGACTGCATGACTTTGAAGTCTTGGACAAATTCAATTATTGCGGCACAGAAATTTTTCGAAATAAAACGGTTGCAGATATTGGATGCGGCGGCGGTGGTTTTTTAGATTTTTTGTCAGGTGTTGCCTCAAAAATCATAGCAATAGAGCCATCCGCTGAATATAGAAAAACCCTTATTGAAAGGGGATATCAGTCGTACACGTATGCCAAGGATGCCTTAAAAGAATGGAATAACAAAGTGGATGTTGTCACATCTTTTGATGTAATTGAGCACGTGGATGATGTTGTAGATTTTATGGAAGATGTGTACAATCTTCTTCCTGCCGGTGGAAAGGGGATAATCGGAACTCCGTCAGATTGCCCTGTTATGCGGACACTTTTGGGGAAAACATATGAACAGGCGTTGCTATATAGTTATCAGCACAATTGGATATTAAGCATTGATGGATTTGATAAATGCTGCAGAAAAGCAGGATTTTTAAAGGTGGAGATAAAGAGTGTTCAGAGATACGGGATTTCCAACATGATTGCATGGATTAAGGAAAATAAACCTATGGGACATATTGAATATGATCTGGTTACGAAGACTTTGAATAATGTTTACAAGAGCGAACTTGAAAAACAAGGGCTTGGAGATTATCTGATAGCATACGTGGAGAAATAATATGGATGAGTTTATCAATTTGGTATTTGACAAAATAGTTGTGACAGGAAACGAGGGGTGGTTTATAGATATTAACTATAACATCCTTTTTCGTATGGATCTTGAAACATATATTAAGGAAGCGGTGTTCTCGATTCCCTGTTACGGTTCTGAAAGATATCAGTACAGAAGAATGGTTGCTTATGAAAGCAAGCTGGTACTGATTCCATACAATTCGGATCGGGTGATTATATATGACAGGATCAGTGGTCAGATAGATGAAATAAAACTTGAGATATCTTTATCTCCGAATAACATGAAGATGTGCTATGCGGATGCCATTGTGAAAGGAAATAAAGTATATATGATTCCTGCAAGGTATCAGGCATTTTCATGTATTGATATGGATACTCTTGGAATACAATATTTTAAGAATCCGGTTGAGGAAATTTGTAAATCGGATCAATTCAATAAGAATCGGCATATATTCCATGGAAACAATGCCTGTGTACAAGACAGGATAGTTCTTCCGTTGTGGCAGGAATGCGCATTCTTATACGGATATCTTGATAAAATGGAATTTGAACTCAAGAAGATTGGAAATGGTGATAATGGTATTCACAGTGTTTGTTGTGTGGATTCAAAAATCTATTGTTCGACATGGAACCAAATGTTGTTCTATATAGTCGATTGCGCAACATGGGATGAAAAAGAGTATAGTCTTGAAAAGCAAATGAACGATTCGATGCTTGGTGCGGCAGAAATATTTAACTACATGGACAAGTTATTTATTATTCCGGCCAAAGGAGCATCAATTTATGAGTCTGATCTTGACTTTATGGGTGTAAGACCTATATACGAGAATAAACTTGAATATGCAACCGAAGTAGAAAAATATGCCTATGCAGATTTGAGTTATACGGGCGGAACTATGGAAGAAGGCAGATTGTACCTGTATTCGCAGTATGACGGTGAAATGTTACAAATTGATTGCTTAACTTCAGAAATAAGAAAAATCGGTATGAAATATAAAAAAGACGAGGGAATCAGTGAACAGATTAAGAATATGATAAAGAATGGCAAGGAAGAAATAATACGCGAGAATGAATTTATGGGGTTGAGCGATTTTCTGGAGGCTGTATCGCTATGAATCATGTGACTCGGGGAATTTTGGATGCACGCATGTGATATTTAATGGGGCGCGAAATGATAGTTGAAATGGTTGCATGAAACTATCGAAAGAAACACTTTTACATAGGAGAATGGGTTATATGTATGGATTGTTTCCATTTGACAAAATAGAAAGAGGCTGCCGACTGGTTCTGCAGGGGGGAGGTATAGCAGGTAAGAATTATTTTGCCCAAATTTTACGCACAAAATGGTGCGAGGTTGTAGCTGTGTGTGACAGGAATCATCAGAACATATTGATAAGAGATATCCCGATTATTCCAATCGAGGACCTTTGCACAGTAGAGTACGATAAAATCTTAATCACCCAGCTGGATCGCAAGGTTCGCGATGAAATTAAGAATCAGCTTATTCAAGCGGGAATTGATGAAGACAAGATAATTTCAGCATATGATTCTCAGCTTTTTGACTGGAATAATCCACCGGTTGGTTTTGTCCGTCAGGAGGATGAATACTATGCAAAAAAAGACTTTCAAGGATATTTGCAGGAAATAGATCCTGATATCTTAATCAGCAGTGAGAGAATAGATATAATTGTCCGTTATCTGTTGTTCAGAGATTTTGTCTTTGAAGTTGATAATGATATTCACCTTTCACTCTTTTCAAGATTTGTTTTTTGCAGAACCGGTGGAATAGAAAGCAAGAATTATTTTTCTGATGAAGGAAAGGAAACGGTAAAACAGTTTGTTGATAATGGAAGAGAACTCTGTAAAAGCATTGCTGTTAAGGGATACGATGTGAAAAAATTCATTCCGTTAGGGCATAATAACAAACCATATGATGGTCTCCATAGAATAGCAGCGGCACTTGCTCTTGGAGAAAAAATATGGGTCAGAAACTATGATGACAGAAAAGCCAGCATTTGTGACATAAAATGGTTTAAGGAACACGGGTTCTCATCAGAGGATCAAATTAGAATAATGAGGGGATTTGCTGATACTTACACGGGACGACTGGGGATTTTTGTGCTATATGCTCCATGCAAAAAGCTTTGGGAATATATTGAATCACGAATTGCACAGGAGTATTGTTTCGTTGGAGCAGTGACTGTTGATTTTTCATGTAGATATGTTGCTTTTGATAATATTTTAAGGCAGATATATTGGGACTCAAACCGTGCCAGTGAATGGCTTACAAGAAAGCTGGAGCTTCTGTATTTGGCAGATCTTCAGTATAGAATTGTGCTGGTATCTGATGAAAACAGAAATTATAAAGATTTTTATGGTTCCATTCATAACATGAAAAAGAAGCTAAGAGAATGTCTTAATTTTGATATTGATAGCAACGTACCTATACAAGTGCATTCATCTGATACGGAAAAAGAATACGAGCATTTGAAAGACCTTTTCTTATCTGCCAATAATTTAGATAATTATAAAAAGAATACAAATAAATATTTGCGCAGTGATTTTCTAAGATGGATAAGTTCATTAAAGAAATGGTGTGATATGAATGGTATTTCCAATAACGATGTCATCATTGTCGGGAGTGCAGTAATGGAGTTTTTGGGTATAAGGGAATCACATAATCTGAATTTTATTTGCAGGCCCGGGATTACAATTCAATACCCGAATACGGATGCTGATTTAGAGATGATAGATGTAGAGAATTATTTTATATCACAGAGTGGAAAAGTTATGCCAATTGAATTTATTCTGTCAAATGATGAATACTATATGGTGTTCAATGACATGAAGTTTTGCAATATTGAATTTGTATATAGATATAAGAAATATCGAAACCATAAAAAAGATATCATGGATATTGCAAAAATAGAAAAATATGAAAAATATGTCAGTTATTTAGAGGAGAAAGGTGCATTACAACAACAGATAGAAATTGAACTTATGAAACGAGGATTGAAACATGACTACTATTAATCCTGAAAAATCTATGCTGATAAGCAGCATCAATATATGAATCTAAACAATATTCTACCGATGTAATACCTATATACGAGAATGAATTATGGGTTAAGAGTTTTTTGGAAGAGGTATCATTATGAATCGTGTGCTGCAGGAATTGTTGGATGCATGCTTTAAGTATTATAACGAAAGGAAAATCTTGATTTGGGGGAGCGGAAAACTATCAGAGGTTTTAGAAACGGAGCTGATTAAAGGCGGTATTAATGTATCAGGAAGGATTGACTCAAATCCTGCACTTGTAGATGAGGTAAAAGTATTTAAAACGGAAATACTGAATGGAAGAAGGAATGAATTTTTTGTTATAGTGCCGGTGGGCAGGTATCCGGATATAAGGAACTGTCTGAAAAAAACGGATTTGGTGCAAATGTTGACTATTTTTACTTTGCCGATTGCACTGTCAAAGAAAATTCACATTACTACGAAGATCAACACGGAAATACTATTAAAGGGTATCACGAAAATGTAAATACTGTATTAATGGGATATGAATCTGAAATACAAATTGGCACCGGAAGTATAGTAAAGGGGAAAATAACTACAGGTACAAATTGCAAAGTATTTATAGGTAACAATTCCCATCTTAGTGTGAATATGAAGGTTGGAGATAATGCCTCAATTCACATAAGGGATAATTGTAACATTGAAATTCGGGATATTGTATTGATGGGTGAAGAATCTGCTGTTTTGATAGATGATCACTGCAAATTGCTAAATATGGATATGTTCAGATGTTCCGAAAATTCTAAAGTGATGATAGGACAGCGCACGGCATTCCGTGGCGGCGGCTTAGTATCAGCACAACAGAATGCAAACCTTGAAATAGGAGAGGATTCTAATTTTGGAAGGTATAATAAAATAGTTGCAGTTAAAGATACAACAATGATGATCGGGAAAGATGTTTTAACATCATGGGATGTATCTATTATATCAGGAGACGGTCATTATGTTTTTGATGTAAATACAAAAGAAAATATAAATAAAAATACAATCGATGTATCAATCGATGAACATGTATGGATTGGGGCAGGAGCGACCATATTGCCCAAAAGCAGAATTGGTATCGGATCTGTTGTGGGTGCGTCCAGTGTTGTTAAGGGGAGTTTCCCAAATAACTGTATGATGGTTGGGGTTCCTGCAAAAATCATAAGAAAAGACATTGCATGGAGTCGCCAATTTGGAGCAGAAATAGACGATTGTAATATAAGATACTTGAAGCACACCCTATAAGGAGAATGCTGAAAAGTATTGAGATGTTCGTATTACATCTAAATCATTATTTCAATTATGAGAAAGGAAATAAGATATGGAAAAAGTTGTTTCATTTATACCAATAAAACTTAATAACCAAAGACTTCCCGGGAAGAACACAATGAATATCAATGGCCGACCATTATGCGATTATCTTTTTTCTACATTAGCAGGAATAAATGAAATTGATGAGAAATATGTGTACTGCAGTGATGAATCCATAGAGCAGTATATGCCGAAAGAAATAAAGTTTCTAAAAAGAGATTCTTATTTGGATGGCTTTCAAGTTAAGGGTCTTGAGATTATAGAGCATTTTGTCAGGGATGTTGATGCTGATATATATGTTCTTACGCATGTCACGCAGCCATTTACCAAAGCGTCCTCAATAATAGAAGGGCTAAACAAAGTTTTGTATGAAGGATACGATTCTGCATTTAGTTGTGTGTGTATCCAGGATTATTGCTGGTATAAAGGCAAGCCTTTTAACTACGATATGAATGATATTGTGGTTACGCAGGAGTTGGAGCCGATATATATGGAAACCGGAGCATTTTTTATTTTCCGAAGGGAGGTTTTTAAAGAGTTAGGCAGAAGGATTGGAAATAATCCATACAGATGTGTGATTGATAATCTGGAAGCTGTGGATATAGATACTGCAGAGGATGCAGAATTTGCCGAGGTTGTTGCCAGATATCTTGCAGAAAAAGGGCAAATATAATAAAAAGCATGTGTTTATAATTTGATCAGATTTAGAAAATGAAGGTAGTCAATGATGAAAAAAACAAGGATTTTGGACTGTACTTTGAGAGATGGGGGAAGAGTGATTGACTGCATGTTTGAAGATAGTACTACAAAAAACATCGCAGATAAATTAACTGACTCCGGTATAGAAATAATAGAACTTGGCTTCTTAAGATCGAATAAACTTGTTGATTATCGAGGCAATTCCACGTTCTTTACAAATATCGAGCAGATGGATTTTGCGGTATCTGATATACAAAGATCAATGTATACAACTTTTATAGATTACAATATGTTCGAATTTGAAACCCTTATTGAATACAGGGGTAAGGGAGTAGAGGGGATAAGGGTTGGATTTACAAAAAAACAATATTTGGAAGAATGTCAGAATATTGTTAAAGCGATGAAAACCGTCAAAGAAAAAGGATATAAACTCTTTATTCAATCTGTAAATACGCCCGGATATTCAGACAAAGAGTTACTTGAGATAGTTGAAATAGTGAATGAGATAAAACCGTGTAGCTTTGGAATTGTAGATACTTACGGATCGCTGTATCTGGAAGACATGACGCATATTTTTGATCTGATAGAGCATAATCTTGATAAAGAAATATGCATTGATATACATTCGCATAATAACATGCAATCCTCTTTTGCATTTGCTCAGGAAATAATACGAGTAACTCCTGAGGATAGGAATATTATTCTTGATACGACATTGAATGGTATGGGCAAATGTGCGGGCAATCTCAATACGGAACTGATCGTTGATTATTTAAACAGAAAAAAAGCTGCTAATTATGATCTCGACAGGATTCTGGATATTATTGACATTTATTTATCGCCTATTAAGGAAAGGAATGAATGGGGATATTCGATACCTGCATTTATGGCCGGAATATATAAGTCTCATCCCAACAATATTTTGTATTTGACAGATAAATACAGACTTAAGAGTAAAGATATCAAGTATATCATATCCGGGATAAGTGAAGATAAAAGACAAAGATACGATTATGATAACATAGCTCGAGTCTATAGCGATTATCAGTCGTCTGTAATAGATGATAATGAAAGTATACAGTATTTGAAGAAGAAGTTAGAGCATCAGAATGTAGTAATACTTGCACCCGGTAAAAGTGTAATAGATTATACGGAAAACATCCGGAAGATTGTTGAGGAAAATAAGGCGTTTGTAATTAGTATCAATTTTGTTCCCGGTCAAATGGATTATGATTTTGTATTCTGTGCAAATCCAATTCACTGGGAAAGATTGAATTCCGAACTTATTAATGAAAAATGTATTCTGACATCAAATATTCATGAGAATACAGAAGACGTATTATTGGTAAATTATTCAACATATATAGAAGAAGACAGCCCTTTACAGGATAATAGTGTAATCATGTTACTGAACCTTTTAAAAAGAATTTCAGTTAATAATGTCTTTATTGCAGGGTTTGATGGTATAAGAGACAATGCTGAAAACTACGTGGATGCCGGTTTTCTTAATTCAGGTCATGGGATGTCCGTGAAAAATGGAAATGAAATAATAGGCGGACTATATAAAAGAATAAAGAAAAGGTATAAGGAGGAAATGAACATTTATCTGATAACGCCAAGTTTATATTCGGAGGAGGTTTATAAGGGGTGAGTTCAAGTGATATTCGAATTATTCTGATGGATGTAGACGGAACACTAACAGATGGTAGCATATACATGGGGGCAGGGGGAGAATGTATAAAGCGCTTTGATATTAAAGATGGCTATGGAATTCATAATCTTTTAAAAGAAAATGGGATTATTTCTGCTGTGATTACAGGAAGAAAATCTGTTATTTTGGAGAATAGGTGCCGAGAACTTGAAATTGATGATTTAGTTCAAGGGTGTACTGATAAGGTGGAGGCTTGTAAACATATATTAGAGAAATATAATATCGCTCCGGAAAATGCTGCATTTATCGGTGATGATCTAAACGATAGAGATATTATGAATTATGTTGGGATTAAGGGATGCCCCGAAGATGCAGTGGAGGGAATAAGGGAAATCGCTGATTTCATATCCCGATGTTCTGGCGGAAGAGGAGCTGTAAGAGAGTTTATCGAATGGATTATCGCAAGAAATAATGAATTATAGGAGAGTATAGGTTTCGCTTTCGAATAAAAATGTAATTGAGGTGAATCTGAAATGCATGGTATTGCGTATAAATCCAGAATCATATGTAGTATGGAAAATCTTATTAATACGGGTAAAAAAATCATAATTTATGATTGTTCAGATGAGGGTTTATTAGAATCACTTTATGCAGATATAAAAGACAGAAAGATGAATGAGATAGAAATATGGCATAATCTCAAAGAGAATAACCAATATAACTCGTTAAGATGGATTACCAGAGAAGAGATGGATGAGATCATTGATATCTACAGATTATATGATTTTTCAGATAAAGTAATGCTTATTAACACTACATCGCAATATGGGAGTTTGTTTAATTACATAAATGAGAACTTGCTGACAAAAGATGAGGTCTCAGAAGCGATATTGCATAAGTATTGAAGAATAGAGGAATTGATGATGGAAAAGATACTCTATGATGAAATGGTAAATACTGTAGATTGCATAGATAATGAGTGCGATCTTAAATCGAAGAGAGTATTATTGTTCGGTCATTGTAATGCTTCATTTGAACTGATTGATTTATTGGAAGAAAAAGGCATTAAAGCAGTCGCAATTCTGGATAACAGCGATGAAAAACAGGGACAGAGCTATAAGAACGCTCTTGTTATAAATCCAGAAAAGTTTGGTGACTATACAGGCTATAATCCGGTAAAGGATTCAGTTGTCCTCATTACTTCCCGCTTTTATGCATCCATGTTGCAACAACTTCGTGAACTGGGATATGAAGGACCTGTACGTAAGGTTATAGACTATAACACCTATGCAGAGTATTCGCTTTCTGAAGGTACTATATCAAGAATGAAAGCAAGGGAAAGACATGGGGCTGAATTATTACAGAAATTGTCTGAAAAGTACGATCAACATTTTAAGGTGTTCTGTCCTTTCAATGCACTTGGGGATATATATTTTATGATTTCATATTGGCCTGCATTTGCCAAAAAGAGAAATATCGGTTATGCCGTATTTTGTGTTATGAATAGCGTTCTGGCTGATGTAATCCATATGTTTGGAGATTATCTTATTGAGGTATATGAGCAGAAGGAGCTGGATGCAATGATTCAGTCTGCAATATATACCCAAGATGAGAATTGTTTTATAGCGCATCAAGACAGACCATATGTTGTAAATCTGGCGAAGGCACTTTATATAAAGAAAATACCATTGGAACAGATTTATTGTTGTGGTGTTTACGGTCTTTCGGTGGGTACAAGACCGGCAAAACCAAGTGCAAATATGCATATCTATAAAAATATATCGACTATACCGGAGGGGGAATCTGTAGTATTTTCACCCTATGCAAAGTCTGTTACATCGATCGATCCTAAAGTGTGGAACGATGCTGTGGCATATTATAACGGTGCCGGATATAAGTGCTATACCAATGTGACCGGAGATGAGAGTCCTTTGGATGGTACGGAAGCCATATCCCCGTCATTGTTGGAAATAAGATCTGTCGTAGAAAGGGCCGGGATTTTTATAGGAATTCGCAGTGGGTTGTGCGATATCCTGCGTGAAGCAAATGCCAAGAAGATAGCCTTGTATCCGGATTATAACTATTGCGATACAAAGTGGAAATCCATTGAAATGTACAACATAGAACAATTTGAATACAATCTTCTGGCAACGGAGGTGATTGAATGGGAGAAACTCTGATACTGTCTACGCTTCCCAAAACCTGGATATTTGATCTTGACGGAACGCTGCTAAAACATAACGGCTATAAGACAGATGAAAAAGATACTCTGTTGGAAGGTGTAAAGGAATATTTGGATAGTATCCCTAAGCAGGACTATATATTGGTAATGACTTCAAGGACGGATGAATATCGGGATATGACTATATCATTTCTTCATGATAACGGTATTCGATATGATCAGATCCTGTTTAATATACCGATGGGAGAGCGGATTGTGGTAAATGACAGAAAACCATCAGGAATTGATATGGCATTTGCAGTTAATTTTGACAGAGATGTGCCTGCTTTTCCTGTGATCAGAAGAGAATTATAAGGATATTGCAGAAAAAGAATCCTGAAAGAGATAGTTTAACGACAAAGAGCGAACAGGAACAGTTAAATGCCTAGGATCGGAGAAAACATTTATAAAAGAAAAGACGGACGCTATGAAGCCCGTTATATAGTAAAGCGTGACGAAAATGGTAAGGCGATCTATAAGTCTGTCTATGGCTATAGTAAAGCAGAAGTACGAGAAAAGGTGGAGCAGGCTGAAAAGGGGATCTACGCAGAAGTTTCACCTATAGAAGGCAAAACCTTCAGGCAGGTGGCAGAGGAATACCTTGAGGATTCAAGAGGGAAGGTTGCTTCCACTACATATGACAGATATCTGGATGCCTTGGAACGGGATGTTTATCCTGAGTATGCCAATACGCCTATGGTGGATGTAACAGAAGCTGAGGTGAGCAGATTTATTAAGATCGCACCTGATAATGCTGCAAAGCGTGGCAGATCTCTTACAAACAGTGGACTTCTGGTTGTAAAAGCTGTTATGAGCAATGTGATCAACTATGCCAATGCTGCATCCGGCAGAAAAAAAACTGAGATCATAGTGGATCGGACTGCTTATGAAGAGCTGACAACGCAGGAACTGGAAATGATCTGTATGAAGGCGAAGCACAATCATTGTCCCGAGATGTTAGCGGCTTTACTTGCACTTTTTTGTGGAATGCGGATTGGAGAGCTGTGTGCATTAAACAGTGACGATATTGACGATGTAAGGAATGAGATATACATACATGAGACAGCCCACAGGGTGAGAAATCCCAGGAAGGATGAGGAAGGCGAAAAGAAATCCATTATCATCATAGAAGAGATTCCGAGGAAAAAGCAGATCAGACGAGTGAACTATCCTGTAATTCTGAAGAGTTACATCAATGAATTCAAACTAAAGGGACGGAATCTTATTCGGAATAAAGGCGAAGGTCAGATGGATCCGAGGACATTGGAGAACTGGCTGAACAAGACCATGAGTGTGTTCCGGATAGAGGGTATCAACTTTGAGCGGCTGAGAAAGACCTATATAAACGGCAAGGCTGATGAACAAATATTGAATAACATAATTTTGGGGGTCAATCCTGAAGCGCCTTATGACGGACACGTGGATGTGAAATGGCTGACAGATGAGCTGGTAAAGGATCTCGCACCGCTTCGAATGCTGATCGGGGTTTCTGTTGAAGAGGCTGCTGAGATGCTTGGTGTATCAGCCGGGATGTACCGGCAACTTGAAAACGGTAGCCGGGAGCCTTCCTGGGATCAGTATATGACACTTCTTTTTATGTACCATTACAATATGAGAACGACGGATATTGTGAATAATCTTGGACTGTATCCGGATTCTCTTAAGGAAAAGATTAAGATAGGTGAGATGTAGATGACAGCGGATGCTTTGGATGAATTGAGGTCATTGGACAGAGAGGCGTTAATGGAGAAGATGGCAGGGGAACTTCCAGATATCAGGTTACAGCTTAGCGTGACACAGGAAGCCCTAGCGGAAAAGACAGGTGTGGATATTGCTAAGATTAAAGCAGTTGAGAACGGGAAGCGTGGGCTTAAGTGGAGTGAATTCATGTCGATCCTCTTTGTGATATGGAATAATGATATCGGGAAGGGTATCCTAGATGATAAGAGGTTGTTTCCGGAGGAGTTGAAGAAGGCTTTGTCTGTGAACCGGAATGCACATGCACCGATGACGGAGGCTAGCAGTGGAAGGTGGGAGTTCTGATGTTTTCAGGGCTCACTTTCTGATATACGGATGAATCAGAAACCTTTATGGACTCTAACGGAAAACTATTTTCTCATTGTACCCAAAGTCTGATCAAAACCGGCGGTGCTTGTGATGATAGGGAACAGGCCCTTGATATTACAACACAAGGAGGATTTGATCGTACCACGTAAAAGAAAAGAGATACGTTGTATTGAGTAGGAAGGTAAATCTAAAATCATCACTCCTTTCGTTGGTGCTTAGGTTGATATATGTAAAGCTTTCGGTATCAATATCCCCGAATACGTTTCCTCAAGATTACGAGAAGCGTCGAGGCCGTCCCCGGGAACGAACTATTGAAATAGATTTTATTAAAAAAAACTTAGGATATTATATCAAATTGGTTTTATGTGGAGAAAAAGAGGTACTCACTGGTGGTAAATAAAGAATTGAGACCTATGGTGTATATTATGTCAGGGTACAATCAAAGGGCTGTTATTGCGTTTCTAAGGTATTTAGAAAAAATAAAGTATAGGAATTACGCTATTATTGCAGTAGATGAAAAAGACCTGATTCTGAATACCGCATATAAGGATCATGTTATATACATAAGAAAAGTAAAACAACTGACCATTAATGAGTTCGATGATATATTTGGTAACAACAATAAAGAAGCGATATTTATGCCATCTACAGAAGCGCTTGTTAGATTTCAAATAGATTACAGAGATTATTTTACAGAACATAAGATATCAATCCCGGTTGTCGAAAAAAATCTCTATGAAACGGTATCAGATAAACGAAAATTCTGGGAGTTATGTAAAGATTTCGGATTTGTGGTTCCCAGAATATACACTGATATACAGGATATTAGTTTTCCGTTGATGATAAAACCTAAGACATATTTGTTATCTACAAATGAAATTGTATCTCCTATCAAGATTACATCCCAAAAAGAATTAGATTTATTCTTAACAAAATACAACAGAAATGACTTTGATTTTCAGCAATTCATCACAGGGGACAGCTATTATCTTCTGTACTATATTGAAAAGAATGGTGAAGTACATTCTTTTTCACAAAAGAATATATTACAGCAACCAAATGGTAAGTCTATGATCGCTGCAAAACCTTCACGCATACATAACGAAGAGATATGTGTGGATTATGGAAATATGTTGAAGGAAATAGGTTTTAACGGATTGATTATGATAGAATTAAGAAAATCCGAAGATAAGTATTATATGATAGAAGCAAACCCGAGAATGTGGGGACCCTCGCAGCTTTTTGTAGATGCCGAGGTTGAATTCTATGGAATGCTGTTAAATGACAATGGGGCTAATATAAGGCTGGAGAATAAAACACCTGATTTTTCGGTGCGTTATTATTGGAGCGGAGGGGTCTTGGGAGACTTGGAAAAATATAGAATATCTTTCGATGAAGATGTTGATAATAATTTAGAGACATATAGAAAATATGATATTTATGACAGAATAGATACATTAGAGATTTTTCGTTATGAAAAGGAGTTGGCTAATCATGGCTGATATACAGGCGCAGTTAAGGAGATTGTATGCTAAGGAAAGTAAGCATTCCCAGTATCAACAATTACCTTCATGTCTAGAAAGTATTTTGAGTGTTGATAACATTACGATTGGTTCAAAGTACGAAAAGGAGAGGTTCGATTATATAAAAGAAAGAATTGACCTGGGCAAAACGGTTATAGATATAGGTGGAAATAGTGGTTTCTTTACATTAGAAAGTGTTACATCCGGAGTTGAAATGGTGGATTATTGGGAGGGGAATAAAACTCATGCCGAATTTGTAGAACTTGCGTCTAAGGCGGTAGGATATAATAATAACATATATATTCATAATGAATACTATGATTTTGAAAGAAGTGAAGGCCACTTTGACACAGTTTTTTTACTAAATGTCATACACCATCTTGGAATAGACTTTAAGGAAGGAATTTCTTTGAGTAGAGCAAGATCAGAAATGTTACAGGAAATAAATAATATGGCATATTCAGGCAAGAAAATGGTATTTCAAATGGGATACAACTGGGGAGGGAATGTGTTAAAACCCATTTTTGAACATGGGACCAAACAGGAGATGATTGACTATATTTCTGATGGAACTAAGGAAAAGTGGAGAATTGAGCGGATCGGAATAGCAGTTAAAAGAGATAATATAGTAGTATATGAGGATGCATCGCCGGATAATCTAATTAGATTTGATGAATATGGGGAATTTCTTAACCGACCGATTTTCATTATGGATTCGGTGTTGTTATAGGATGTTACTGTATTATGACACACATAGCACCGCTCATGCTGATCGAAAGAACCATGTAATTACTTGACCACATTATCATTGGGGAATTCTGTCGTGTCATATAGGATAACCTGATCCGCTCTTTTGATAATAATATACTTTCCGACATAGTTCTTATCTTTTGATATTCAAACTTATGAAATAAAGAGGATATTTATGATTTACATTTTTTGTCCAAGAGGAAATGCTACTGGAGATACAGAACTCCTCCACTAACTGGGTTATAAACTAAATCAATTCGGATTTGATGCGAGTATGTATTATTACGGCGACGATGATGGCCGGCCTGCAACCCACCCTCATTTTTTGAAATATGATGTTCCTGTTTCAACCATAGTTTCTGATCAGATTGACAATTGTTTTGTTTATCTTGAAATAATGATGGCATCTCATATAGATATAAAAAAACAACTTCCACTATCTAAGCACATTTTATGGTGGCTAAGTGTTGATAATGCGGGGATGACGCGGAATTGGAAAAGATTATTTTAGGAGACACCGGACTGATTCATTTTGTCCAATCCTATTATGCGTTTGATTATGTGAAGGGAACACTTTCAATCCCTGCAAGCAGACTGTTCTATCTATCAGATTATCTTAATACAGTTTCTTTGAATATTGCAGGTGATAATCAAAGGGATGATATTGTATTGTTTAATCCGAGAAAAGGATATGAGCGTACATCGGAACTCATAAAAAGCAGCGATTATTGCATTAAATGGCAGGCACTCTCTGGATTGGTCCCGGAAGATATTCCTAAAGTACTGCAGAGGGCAAAGGTTTATATTGATTTTGGAAATCACCCGGGTAAGGATAGATTTCCCAGGGAAGCAGTTTTATGTGGATGCAGAGTGATCACAGGAAGGAAGGGAGCTGCTTCAAACAACAAGGATGTGCCTATCTCGGATAATCTTAAGGTGTCGGATGATCTTGAAGATGGACGGATAATAGATTTGATAAATGGTTTAATCCAAAACTATGATAAGACTGAAGAGTTGTATAATGATTACAAAGCCCGTGATGGTTTCTAAATACCAGTTGCAGATGCCCGATAAAGAGGTGCTGCGGAAGAGATTATTGGAATTGTCAAGGTTCTTCGACCATTCTCCGAGGCGGGAGTTATATTTATGAACATATAAGCTTGTTTAACACTTGGGTAAACAGAATAGCTCCTTCATAATTCAGATGATCTATATCTGCAAATAAATCTGAATTGCGTGATATGTCACAATACTTAAAATCGTGAAATGAAATGTTGTTGAATGTTGATTTATACTCAGAGATTTTATTATAAAAGTATTCTTTCCACTGTTCCATCAAATGGTCATTATCTTTGCACGAAGAAATGTGTTGAGGAAACAAAACCAGATGAATATTTATTTCAGGATTTAAAGCATATAGAAATTCCAGAATAGATAGAAAAAGCGTTTCGTTCTCTTTAATTGTCTCAGGATGTCTCTTGTGAATTAATGACGAATTCAAAAATGATAAAGCATTACCTTCGCTCGGAATAAATTTATCGGTGCGATTCGCTAAAAATGGCATGGTAGTATAACCTTTATACAAAGGTGCACCAAATATATCCGGGACAATTATCTTATCCCAGATTAGTACTTGGTTTTCCGTAACTCTTCTATAATGATAATAATCAATAGAATTCAAAACAGAGTTGAAATCAGTTGTCATATTTTTATTTGAATCAAAATGATGTGCAAGCAGAATACCCCCTGATTTAACAAAATATGTAATAGCATTTCGGGAAAGAGAAGTGTCGTAGTTAAAATATGTGTAATCGAACATATCAATAATCACATTCTTCAGATTAGCTAGTTTTCCAGGGTATTTTGTTATGCAATATTTAAGTATTTCAAAGTTATAGAAAATGTCTTGACCACCAACGGCAAGGTTTGCTACAGGGCTCGTCATTTTGTCAGGAACAATACCTACCTCTGCATGTGAAAGACCAAGGGCAACTGTCTCATAATGTGGAATTGATTTATTCATCATAATTCTGTCCGCAGTCATTCTTGGAAGTGATGCATGTGCAATTCTATAAAAATCAAGAACCTTATCCTTAATTTGTTCTAGACTAACAAGCTTATTGTATATGTCTTCCGACGCTTCATTATCACAGGCTATAATAATAAAATTGGCCTTGGAAATAGTATCTGGTGATAATGTTATATTTACAGACTGATCAGTATCAAATGCAATGGTCTCAATAATCTCACAGTTGGTCCTAAGACTATTAATTACATAAGGAATATCACAAGTGTTACCGATAATTATAAGCTTATACACATAAACCTCCGATCTTAGTTCAAAAAACTCGGACGGGACAGCGATCCTGGTTGGGGAATCCCTTACGTTCCAAGAAATGATAATTAATATGTGTCAACCCCTGCCACCATAAATGTCAATCATTAATTCGTTCGGGTATCAGCTTGCGGCTATACCGACTGCTTCGTTGAGTGTTCTAATCTGGTCACTATGTTTGGAAACCTCTTGATCAACCATATCCAAGCGATCCTTTATTTCAGTAATATTCCACTTTTCCTGAGCCATCATTTCCAGGTTGTGTACCCTGTCGTCAAGTTTATCGATTTTATCATTGAGTTTATTCGATTCTGATTGGAGCGCGATTTCGAGCATTTTAATATCCGTCTCCATGCTGTCAAATCGTTGATCTATGCTCTTAAACTGTTGGTCTATGCTCTTAAACTGCTGGTCTATGCTTTCAAACCGCTGGTCTATGCTCTTAAACTGCTGATCTATACAGTCAAACTGTTGGTATACCCCCTTAAACTGGTTGTTCATGGTTTGCTCCATGCTTTTAAACCGCTGGTCGGTAACCCCCATAAATGTATCTAGTTTGGTTTCGATCCTTTCAACAATTGTTAATACTCTATCTGTTCCTGACATATTCATTGCCTCCTTTCCAAATTCTGTCTACTACGGAATAATCGGCGAAATGAAACGCCAGATATGTTCCAAGAAATGATAATATATGTGTTAAAAGGATACCCCCGCCATTATTGTATGTCAAGATGTTTTTGGGGTAACGGAATACGCGTTGCTATGATATGATTGTTTGCTGTAAAATATAATATCGGAGGATATATCATTATGCATAGATTATATGAAAACGAAGATATTACGATATTCTGGGACTCGGACAAATGTCGGCATGCCAAAGTATGTGTCCACCAGAGTCCTACGGTGTTTAATAAGGATAACAGACCCTGGATAACCATTTCGGGTGCGGAAAATGCCGAGATATGGAAGACTGTGTCACAGTGCCCTTCAGGAGCACTTTCATGTACATATAATCATGATGTCCGCGTGGTATTTGATGAAGAAAGGCAATGCAGTCTGGCCATGTTAGGAGAAGAGGAGATCGGAGAATGCTGTTATGAGGCCGACGATGGAACCTGGACTATAGTTCATACAGGTGTCAGACCAGACTATGAGGGAAAGGGAATCGCCAAACGGCTCGTGTTTAAGGTTGTTGAGGAAGCCGAAAAGAGGAAATTTAACGTGGTTCCGGTATGTTCATATGCAGCGAAAGTGCTTACCAAATGATAAGAACGGACCGGGACATCAGTGGCTTGACGGAAGATATAAAGAGATATAAAATATTTTCAAAGATATAAAGAGATATAAAAAGATATAAAGGAGTGTCATGAACAATCCATTTACTATAAATTTTGGAAAAACACCGGATCTTTACATTTCGAGAATATCCCAGACAAATAGAATAATAGAGGATTTTTCAGATCCGAACGTGCCCAATCAGGTTTTCATGATAACCGGAGTCAGGGGATCGGGAAAGACTGTACTTATGACAAATGTTGCAAGAATTTTGGGAGAGCAGGAGGAATGGATTGTTGTTGAACTTAATCCGGAGAGAGATATGCTTGCAAGTCTTGCAGCAAGTCTATATGCGATTCCATGGTTACACAGACTGTTTTTGAAGGCAAAGCTGGATTTTTCAGCGTTGGGACTGGGAGCATCTATTGAGAATGTTCCACCGGTAACTGATGTTGAGAATGCTCTGGACAGGATGTTTGAATGTATTAAAAAAGAAGGAAAAAAGCTCCTTATAACAATAGATGAAGCAACTAACAATAGGAATATCAGGATCTTTGCTGCTTCTTTTCAGATATTTGTCAGAAAGAACTATCCAATATATTTACTTCTGACAGGACTATATGAGAATATATATGAACTGCAGAATACGGATTCGCTGACCTTTCTATATAGGGCACCTAAAATTTTTCTCGAACCGTTAAACTATTCTGCCATCGTTTCGCATTATTTATCTGTATTTGAGATGGATCGTATAGAAGCAGAAAATATGGCGAGATTAACTAAGGGATATGCATATGCTTTTCAGATTCTGGGATATTTGAAATGGAACAGAAAAAAAGCAAAACTTGAGGATCTGTTGATAGAGTATGATCAATACCTTGATGAATATGTGTATTCAAAAATCTGGTCAGAATTATCGGATATGGATAAAAAAGTAGTAATAGGAATTTCTGAAAGTAATTCGGATGAAGTAACAAGTATACGTGAAAAAATAGGTATGAAAACTCCGGAGTTTTCGGTATATAGGGACAGACTAAAGCGAAAGGGACTGATTAACACGAATACATATGGGCACATATCACTTATATTGCCGCGATTTGAGGAATATGCTGTAAGTAAAGGAGAATATGCATGAATATTGATGAGGTATTTGCCGAAATAGACAGATTATATACAGCAAATGAAGGCGCAAAGGTTGAGGAGTATATTCTTGAAAAGATCGGTGAGGCTGCAAAGATGGGCGACGAGAATGCCCTGATACAACTTCTGAACGAACTCATTGGGCATTATCGTGAAACGAGTGAATTTGATAAGATGAACATTTTTGCGGATAAGCTCCTTGCGATACTTGATAACAGCAGTCTCAAGGGATCTATGGCTCACGCGACCTCCCTATTAAATGTTGCAAACGCATATCGTGCAGCTGGACGGCTCAAAGAGTCCAATATGCTGTATCAGGAAGTAAAAAAATACTATGATGCCAATGTTAAGCCTGACTCCATGCTTTATGCATCACTCCTGAACAACATGGCGCTTTTGTTTCAGGAAATGGGGGATTATGAAAGTGCAGCCGATTGCCTGGAAAGAGCACTGGGTATCTCCCTGCTGTACCCTGAATGCCGCATAGAACAGGCAACGACCTATGCCAATCTTGCCACAACTCTGATAAAGCTTGATCGGCTTGACGAGGCAGAGGCTCATCTGTCGAAATCATTTGAACTGTTTGAACAGGATGAGGAGCCCGATTATCACTACAGTGCAGCATTATCTGCCATGGGCGAGATCAGATATATCAAGAAGGATTATACCTCGAGTATAGAGTATTATGATAAGGCACTTGTCGAGATCGAAAAATGCGTGGGAAAGAGCCGTGCATACGAGATAACAAAGCAGAACAGGGATGACGCTGCAGCTATGCTTGAACGAGAGGATACAAGCGGCGATCAGGACATGGATGCTTCCGATCCCGAGAATACTGTATTTGATGGTCAGAAGGATGAAGAAGCCGTTGAAGATACGGAAAGTCTCAGCGGCTTGAAACTTGCAAGACTTTACTATGAACAGTACGGTAAACCCATGATCCATGAAAAGTTTCCCGAATATGAGAACAGGATCGCGGTAGGCCTTGTCGGTGAAGGAAGTGAGTGCTTCGATTTTGATGACGAGATAAGCCGGGACCATGATTTCGGACCCGGGTTCTGCATGTGGCTCGTCAAGGAAGATTATAAGAAGATCGGGAAGAAACTTTGGAAGGAATACGATAAACTTCCAAAAGAATTCATGGGTTATACACGCCTGGAAACAGCAAATGCAGGAACGAGGGTTGGAGTTTTTACCATAGGGAAATTCTATAAAAAACTGACCGGTTTCAAGAACGGCCCCAGAAAGGAAGAAGAATGGCTGGCCGTTTATGATTCGCAATTGGCCCATGCTGTTAATGGTGAAGTGTTTACAGATGAGCTTGGCGGATTCACATGGATCAGAAACAGGATCAGAGAGTATTATCCCGATGATATATGGAGACGTCGTATAGCACAGGCGGCAGCACTTATGTCCCAGACCGGCCAGTATAACTACCCGAGGATGCTGCAAAGAGGTGATACTGTCACAGCATCTGTATATCTGGCTGATTTTATCCGTAACACAATGCAGATGATGTACCTCCTGAACAGAGAGTATGCACCGTATATAAAATGGATGCGTAAGGGCCTTGAAAAGTATGAGAATACCACGAGCATACTGGAGAAGCTGGAAAAACTGTCTAAGGCAGGTGGATCCGGGGAAGGCTGTATGTTCCTGATCGAGGATATATGTACGGAGGTCCTTGGAATGCTTGCCAGAATGGGACTTGCAAGCAATGTAGACAATTATCTTGACCATCATGCTGCAGAGATAATATTTGGGAAGCTTGATATGGAGAAGTCAGGAGAAAACGGATCACCAAAGGATGATAAACCGCTGACCGGAAAACAGCTGATCGACCGTGTAATAGAGCTTGAGTGGAAGGCGTTTGATAAGGTTGAAAATCAGGGCGGAAGGGCGAGTTGTCAGGATGACTGGACAACATTTTCCGTAATGCGTAAGAGTCAATATATGCTCTGGAATGAGGAAATGCTTACAAGCTTTATCTCTGACTTTGAGGCTGCAAACGCACGCGGATGGAATCTTATAACCGAGAAATACGGACGTATGGAAGAGACTACTGCACCTGATGAGTATGCAAAGATAAAGGACAGTCTGCCTGTTATATCAGAAGAGAAGAAGCAGATAATAGAGGCTATAGTAGCCATACAGGTCGGCATGATGGAGGAGTTTGCAAAAGAATACCCCAAGGCAGCAGGCGAGGCCAGAACGATACATACGTCAGAGGATACACCGTATGAAACATCGTATGAAACGTACCTGCGCGGAGAGATATCGACATATTCGGATATGACACTATCTCTTTATGGACGGTTTGTTGCGGAATATGCGCAAAACGGAAGGAATATCGCCAAGGAGACCATAGCAAATTCGGCGCTGCTGTATGGATATTCCTCACTTGATGACATGGAGTCTAAGCTTTGAAGATCACTATAGATGATGATTTTGATCTTGATAAGATCATAAATTCAGGTCAGTGCTTCCGGCCGAAGAAGATCTCGGAGGATACATACAGATTCATTACCGGTGAGCATGTTGTAGATGTAACGGATGAGACACCTTGTAGCGATAATTCTGAGGATGTCAGACTACATGACAAGGATCGTGCAACCCGCCTGTCGGTTTCATGTGATCGTGAGGAATGGGATGATATCTGGCATCCGTACTTTGACCTTGATACAAATTACAGAGATATCAGGAACAGCATCCCGAAGGAAGATAAATATCTTAAAACCGCGGCGGACCATGGTGCCGGAATCAGGATCCTCCGGCAGGATAAATTTGAGATGCTTATCAGTTTCATAATATCTCAGCGCAAGAGCATTCCTGCAATCAGAACAAGTGTTGAAAGACTCGTCAGTCTGTATGGTCATGACGGATTCTTTCCAAAGCCGTCCGATATGCTTGGCGCGACTGAGGAGGAACTGTCCTCGTGTGCTCTCGGCTATCGTGTTCCATATGTGAGAAATGCCGTTGAGACTGTGGCTCATGGAGATATCGATCTGGATGCGTTGGATGGGCTTTCTGATGAGGAACTCTTTGAAAAGTTGAAGTTGTTTCACGGGGTCGGAGATAAGGTTGCTAACTGCATTGCTCTATTTGCGTATCACAGGATTGGACGTGCTCCTGTAGATACATGGATCGCCAGAGTAATAAATGAACAGTATTCAGGTGTAAATCCCTTCCCTCGATATGGAACTGTTGCCGGCATTATGCAGCAGTATATGTTTTTCTATGCGCAGAATTATAGGGGATAAAGGTGACAAAGGGGACGGTTCTTTTTGACAACTTTTTTTGCTGTAATTATCTCTATAAGTAATATAGCAAAAGTTGTCAAAAAGAACCGTCCCCTTTGTCACCTAAAGTTGTCACTTCAGATCAGCTTAAAGTCGATTTTCAAAGAATTCTCCTTCGCTGTCACATCTGCACACGCACCGGAGATTATCGGCATCTGCGGGAACTGATGACCGATATCAAGATCCAGCAGAATTGGAACGTTGTATTTTCCGAGGATCCCGAGAACGGCATCATGCTGATCAAAGTCTCCGAATTTATCGTCAATACGTAGAGGGCGGCCGATCAGGAATCCTTTCACATTTTTAAACCAGCCGGTATTTTCCATCTGCCACAGTGCACGTCTTACCGACATCACGGACAGATCGCAGCTCTCCAGGAACCAGATGATCCCGTCATCGGCGTATTTACTGTTAAACTCCGAAACTTTGTCAAACTTTGTTCCTGTAAGCGTCACGAGGCAGTCCATGCAGCCACCGATCAGTCTCCCTGATAATTTAGCCGAATCTGACATGGAACGACCTTGATATATCAATTGTTTATATGCGAAAACATCGTATGTCTCGCCTTTTCTTTCATCAACATATACTCCGATGGGAGCATCTTTGTTGCAGTCATCCTCCGCATCATCTTCATTATTCGATCCCCAGACATCCTTGTACCATTTATCGTAATTTGATACAGAGAGTTTCTTGCCGCAGAGCAGATCAAAAGCATCATCAACACAAGGATGATGATCATCTGTGAACTTTGATGCACATACCGAATATAACGAAGCTGTATCTGCGAGGGTATTGAGCAGAAATGTCAGGTTGGTATTATCGGAATACCCCATGAACCATTTGGGAGGAGCATTTTTGATCTCCTCAAAGTCCACAAAAGGCAGTATCTCGCACATGAGTTCCCCGCCACCGCAGGATATTATCACATCACTTCGGTCATTTATGAAGAAGGCATTGGCTTCAGCCGCACATTTTTCCGGTGTGTTGCTGATCCCGATGCCATCATCACAGAAGCAGTTGGGGCCGATTACTGTTGAATAGCCCATTGCTTTAAACCTTTCAATCGATTCATTGAAATCTGTTATGTAGGGCTCTGTGGCACAGCCGAAACTGGGGGCTATAAACCCTATTTTGCCGCCAGGGTTAAGAAATTGAGGATATCTCATTTAAAACTTCTCCATCGTGAATTATCTTGGTTATACTTATATCTTGCTGTTGAAATATTCCTGTGTTACACGGAGTTGCTGGTTTCGTATCCTTTTCCACATTTTTGGGTGTATTTCACCGCTTCCCTTAGATACCTTAGTATATAGGATATCTCCGTTTTCCATAATTTTACGGTAATAGTAATGATCTGTATCCTTATATAATTCCCAACCATCTTTATCGCAGAATCGTTTCAGTTCTTTCCATTTTGGCATATGATATCCTCCTTGATCAGATCATCATTGCTTAATAGAAGTTTGAGAATATAAGGAATGTGTGATTTTCGGTTTGGGGCTTTGGACCAGTATCCGAATTCGGTATAGTAGTCAACAGCGTAATCTTTCATGGATGAAATAATCGATTCTATGCAATGTTCCTTATCAGAGGCATTTTCTACAAGTTCTAGTTCGCTGACAAATCCGGTTACACTTCCGTCATCTTCTGTTTCAAGAACAATGTGATACTTATAATTGTCCAAAAGTTCCAACAGAAGGTTTGAATCAAGCATAGTAACAGTATCGTGAGTACGGTTGATAAATGCGGGTCTTTCACGCACAACCGAGTCGATGGTAGTGCTCCAGTTCTTTCGGACATCGCTTGCGTTTTTATAACATACAGCAGACATTACAGTCACCTCCGTTACACCAACTAGAATTGTACAAACTGTACTAATTGTACAATGATTATAACACAAATAATGATAAAATTACAAGCGACAACCCTTCCCGATTGTGTTAAAATCTTTCCATAAGCAGTTTTTCTTGTATAAGACAGATTTCTGTCATCTGTAATCTTATCTGAGCATTTCTGAAATTCCTGCTTATAAATCCATTAAATGATAGGCAGGAACAGCGAAATGTGTGTATTAATACGAACAATCAGAGCAATCTATTCGGTTGTTTATGATATAATAAACGATAACGTAGGATAGTAAATCAAGCCACAAAGAGCGAGGAGGATTTGATATGTTTTATGAAAACAAGATTTGGATCGGAAATGCAGGTGACAGGAAGGTATCCATCCTGCCATGGATGGCAAACAGACACGGACTTATCGCAGGAGCGACCGGTACCGGAAAGACAACCACGTTAAAGGTACTGACGGAGTCATTTTCCGATGCGGGTGTTCCCGTATTTCTTGCTGATATAAAGGGCGACCTTTCCGGTATATGCAAACCCGGGCAGGACAGCGATGACATGCAGGAGAGGATACAGAGGTTCGGGCTTGATGAGGCAGGATTCAAATACAGCGATTATCCTACACTTTTCTGGGATATATTCTGCAAGGACGGTATACCGCTTCGTACGACCGTTTCTGAGATGGGACCGATCCTTCTTGCAAAGCTTATGGACCTTAACGATACACAGGCCGATATTCTTACATGCCTTTTTAAGATGGCGGATGATGAGGAACTTCTTCTTGTCGACATCAAGGATCTGAAGTCAATGCTGCAGTATGCAAGTGAGAATTACGCTGAAATATCGAAGAACTATGGAAATGTAACCAAGGCTAGTGTTGCAGCGATCATAAGAGGTGTTGTGGCTCTTGAAGCTTCGGGTGGTGATCAGTTCTTTACTGAACCCGGCTTCAACATCAAGGATTTCATCAGATGTGACAATAACGGACGTGGATTTGTCAATATACTCGACGGCAGGAAGCTTGCATCTGATCCGAGAATGTATACGGCATTCCTCCTGTATCTGCTGTCAGAACTGTTCGAGACCCTTCCCGAGGTGGGTGATGTCGATAAACCGAAGATGATATTCTTCTTTGATGAAGCACATCTTCTGTTTGATGATATTTCAAAGGCTCTTCGTCAGAAGATAGAGCAGATCGTAAAGCTGATCAGAAGTAAGGGCGTCGGCATCTATTTCTGCACACAGAATCCGAGGGATATCCCTGATGAAGTATTGGCACAGCTCGGAAACAAGATACAGCATGCTCTCCATGCCTATACTCCTGCTGAGGAGCGTGCAGTTAAGACTGCTGCCGATTCATTCAGATCCAATCCGGAATTTGATACGAAGACAGCCATCATGGAGCTTGGAGTCGGTGAGGCTCTCATCTCGGTTCTTGATGATGACGGAGTTCCTACAATTGTAGAGAGATGTAAGGTGCTTCCGCCCGCATCATATATGGGTCCGGCTGATGATTATGAGAAGGAGAAGATCTTCACTTCAAGTGATTTTTACAAGAAATACAAGGATCCGATCGAGACTGACTCGGCATATGAATTCCTAGAGCGCCTGAAGAGCCAGCAGGAGGAGAAAAAGAAGGAAGAACTTGAACGGATAGCCGAGGAGAAGAAGGCAGCAGAAGAAGCAAAGGCAAAGGAAAAGGCTGAAGCTGCAGCTGCTAAGGAGCGTGAGAAGGCAGAAGCCGCAGCTGCAAGAGAGGCCGAAAAGGAAGCAAAGGCAGCTGAGAGGGAAGAGGCAGCCAAGAAGAAAAGGATAAAGAGCGCCGCAGGTTCTGTTGCAAGTTCGGCAGCGGGAACGATAGGCCGTGAGGTAGGAAAGAGCCTCGGAGGAAAGGTTGGAGGCAAATACGGCAAGACACTTGGCGGAAATATATTTGCACAACTTGGCAGAAGCATAATGGGAACATTCTTCAAATGATCTTTCCTCATTCTTTTTATGAAGATGAAATAAGATGTGACTACCTGATACCATCGATGGTAAAGAGAACCTGGGCAGCGCAGGTTGAGATACTTGCAGACATCGATGAAGCATTTGGGAAATGTGGCATGGAATATTTTGCCGAGTGGGGAACCCTGCTCGGCACGATACGCCACGGCGGTTTTATACCATGGGATGATGACATGGATATTTGCGTAAAACGCAAGGATTACGAGAATCTTGTCAAAAAATGTCATGAGATCCTGCCGGAAAACTATTCCGTGGTCAGTTACAGATCGAACCGTGATTTCAAACAGATGCTGTGTCGTGTTGTAAACAGTGATCATTATCGGTTTGACCCGGAGTTTATGCACAAATATTCGGGTCTTCCGTTTGCAATGGGGATTGATATTTTTCCGCTTGATTTTCTGACGGATGACGAAGAATATGAAAAACAGCGTGAAGCCAAGGTTAATCTTGTATATGATGTCGTTAATGAGATAACTTATTTTGGTACACCGGTTAGTTCTCTGGAAGGAAATATCCGCGATATAGAGAGTATATGCGACATAAATATTAATCGAAATACGGATGTTTTAACCCAGTTGAGGGCACTGCTGGAGAAACTGTTCGGAGAAGTCGATGAAAAGGATGCAGCGTTTGTTACTCTGTATCCGCTATGGATGAACAAGCATAGATATGCTTTTCCGGTCAGTTATTATCAGAAGAGCATAAGGCTTCCGTTCGAGAATACAACCATACCTGTGCCGGCCTGTTATGATGCGATATTAAAGGCCAAATACGGTACTTCATATATGGTTCAAAGGAGAAGCGGAGGAGCTCATGAATATCCATACTATGAAAACCATGTAAGTATTCTTCGTGAACACTTTGGATTTGAGTGGCCCTCTTATAAGTTTAATGTGGGGGATATAACGGATCGTAAGACAGAGTATAAGAATGGTCAGATTACTGAAGGCAGAAGATGCGTGTTTATTACGTATTGTCCGAAAGCTTACGATAACATGCGAAGCCTTGTACAAAGGTATATAACTGAAGGGTATGATGTTACCATACTTCCGGCGGCAAGGTATGATATAGCGGCAGATATGACAGGTATAACGCCTTCGACTGATGATAAGGATGATAATTGGTACATAAAAAATATTCCCAATGCGAAGATCACTCGTGATACCGGTATTCTTAACAGTTATCCGGATGTCATAGTCACTAATTACCCGTATGACGAGTATAATCTTATTACCGCTACAGACAAGATATTATATTCCAGAGAACTTAGGAAGCGCACGGATTGGCTTGTATATGTGCCTCCTTTTGAGGTGAAGTCATTAAAGGAGGATGATGAACGTGCTCGAAAGCTTATGCCTGAATATGTTTGCACGCCTCTTCCGGTAATATGTGACGAGATCATTCTTCATAGTAATGAGATGAAGGAAAGGTATATAGAATGCCTGACGAACTTTACGGATGAGCAATACCGATCGGTATGGGATAAAAAGATAACCGTTATTCCGCTGGATAAAAAAAGCATTCAGGAGCGTTCAGATACTAAGCGTCGCATCATGTTCTACATCGGCCTTTCCTCATTTGCCGAGCACGGCCTTGGCATGATCGATAAACTACGCAGCGTATTTGAGATATTTGAAAAAAACAGCGACAGGATCGATGTTGTATTCAAGGTTCAGGAAGGACTTGCGGATAATCTTCGAAAGATGTATCCGGATGTTTATAAGGAATACATGGCGTGTGGTTTTCGCGAAAGCGAAGATGTGACTGATATTAACGAAATGGATGCATATTACGGGGAAGCTTCCGTATATGCGACACGGTTTATTAATGCAGGCAAACCAGTTATGATCCTTGACTGTTTGAAATAAACAAAATCAAAGTTGTTGTTCCTAAATGGAGCGATAGAAAGGAAGTAATAAAATGGCACCCGATAACAGACCAAGAAGCAGAGACAAGAAGATCGTCGAAGGAAAGGTAAGCGTACAGAAAAAGGGCAGCGGGCTCGATCAGAAGCCGTCAGGCAGCAGTCCGATCAGACCTTCATCCGGCTCTTCGGGAGGAAGCGGCGGTGGCGGTATGCGTGCCGGTGGCGGATTCAGTCTCGGCAAGCTTATACTGATCGCGATCGTGCTCATTGTGATATTTGGTGCGAGCGGTATCTTCGGAGGATCAGACGATTCCGACGGAGGAAATGTACAGCAGACAGGACCGGATCAGTCCCAGACCTCCCAGAGTGCGGCAAACCAGTCATTAGGGCAGGATACAGGCGATGCTGCTTCGCAGTCAGCGGCCTCGCAGGGTGCCGGCCTTGGGGATATTTTCGGAGCGCTTCTCGGTGGTTATACGACGTCTTCAAGCGATTATTCTTCGTATGAGCAGCAGGAGCAGATGGCGGATGTGCAGCTTCCCCAGCTTGATACGAACGTTGATCCGGCTTCAAGACAGAAGTTTACGTCAATAGTCGGACAGGGCGCGGATATGGTCACGATCATGGTCTATCTGTGCGGTACCGATCTGGAGTCGAGAAGCGGAATGGGAACAGCCGACCTTCAGGAGATGGCTGCGGCAACGATATCGGATAATGTGCGCGTTATCGTCTATACGGGCGGATGCAAGAACTGGAAGAACAATCTCGTAAGCAGCAGCAGAAACCAGATATACCAGGTCAAGGGCGGCGGCGTTAAGCTTCTTGAGAAGGATATGGGCAATGTATCCATGTCGGATCCTTCAACGCTCACGACATTTATCAAATACTGCAATGATAACTTCCCTGCCAACCGTAACGAACTGATACTCTGGGATCACGGCAGCGGATCGCTTGCAGGTTATGCATATGATGAGAAGTTTCCGCAAAGCGGCTCCATGAGCCTGTCAGGCATCAAGAAGGCGATATCGGATTCGGGTGTGAAGTTTGATTTTGTTGGATTTGATGCATGCCTTATGGCAACTGTGGAAACGGCTCTGATGCTTTCCGATTATGCCGATTATATGATCGCGAGTGAAGAGACAGAACCCGGAGTAGGCTGGTACTACACGAACTGGCTGACGAAGCTTTCGCAGGATACGAGTATGCCGACGACCGAGATCGGCAAGAATATCATCGATGATTTTGTCAGCGTATGTGACAGAAAGTGTCCCGGACAGAAATCTACTCTTTCGATAACCGATCTTGCGGAGATTGCTTTAAAGGTTCCGGATAAACTGACCAGTTTCTCGACAAGCACGAGTGAAATGATATCTGATGTGAACGGATACATGACTGTTTCCGATGCGAGAAACCGTGCCAAGGAATTTGCCCAGTCGTCCAAGATCGACCAGATCGATTTCATTCACTTTGCAAAACTGCTT
>JBGUNV010000127.1:0-12765 GCA_045117595.1 Lachnospiraceae bacterium | reverse complement strand
TATGATCCTGCCTATAAACCTGTCATATATTTTTCCGATAAATGATCTTGCTTTGTAATTAAACAGCCTGCTGCCTGCTTTTTTGTCAATATCAGACAGAGCATTTATCAGAACATCAAAGCTTTCATCCGTATCGGCAACGGATGATATGCAAGTAACATACGTATCTCCTGCCATCTCCGCGCATATTCCGTATTCATCAAAAAGCATCCTGTACAGATCGCCTCCGGAATATGTACCTGTCCTGTCGGATACGACGATCCTTGTCCTGTCATGATCAACGGAACCTTCAGCAGTAAGTTTGTCGGAACATAATACACCCAGCGCCTGAAATTCCTCTGCTTTTTTATATAACACGTCAAGCCTCCGGTTGAGATCCGCAAACAGTTCCCCCCCTCTTTCACTTAACAGTTCCGTTAACGAATCTATAGATGCCATCAGAACATATGACGGACTTGAAGACATAAAGACCGTCAGCATTTTCCGTATCCGTTCCCTGCAGGGACAATTCCCGTTTATATGTATAAGAGCAGTCTGTGTCATGGCGGGAAGTGTTTTATGAACAGATGTTACAACTACATCGGCACCCGACGGGATCGCACTTTCCGGCAACTCATCCGAAAACCCGAGATGAGCGCCGTGAGCACTGTCCACTATAAGTATTGCATTCTTTTCATGGCATACCCCGGCGATTCCCGACACATCGCTTGTTATACCTTCATAAGTGGGGCTTGTGATAACAACAGCAACCCTGCCTCCGTTTTGTCCTCTTTCATTATCGATCCGATCGAGAGCATCTGCCACATCACGGACACTTACACCTCCGTATATGTTAAAATATGCTTCCCTTTCAGGAGTAATGATATAGGGCTTTGCGCCACACAGCATCACTGCGTTAAATACCGATCTATGACAGTTTGCAGCGATCACTATATGATCTTTTTCCGTTACGGCTGCATATATTGCAGCAATAATACCGCCGGTGCTTCCGTTAATGAGAAAATGTGTCTCGTCTGCTCCAAAACATTTCGCAGCGCGTTCCTCGGCTTCCTTTATTATTCCGTTGGCATCATGAAGATCATCAAAATCTTCTGTTTCCGTTACATCTATCCCGTATATCTGTTCAAGCAGGGGATCCCCTGCAAGCCTTCTCTTATGGCCGGGCATATGAAACGGATATATTTTACGGCTTTGATGATCTTTAAGTTTGCGGATCAGTTGCATCGCTTGCTGTTATTTCCTCCGATGAAGCCTCCTGTACAACGGTTTCTTCTGTTTCATTTTCCTCAGCTATCCCGCTTACATACAGTCCGGGATCAGGTTCTTCATATTCCCGGGGTTCTTCCGTATCGGTTCTGTTCTCAACCTCAGCCTCTTTCTCTTCATTTTTATCTTCATTTTTATCTTCATCTTTCACGGTCAGATAATCTCCACTCCTGAATACTCTGACTTTGCTGTTAAATACAATATGTGTGAAAACATCTGATGCTCCTGCTACGATAAATGCGATCCCGGTAAACACGAACATCGTCCTGCTGTTTTCCGGAGTCATATAAACCGTTATAAAACCTGCCGCTATACATACCAGAGCAAATATCATGACTACCAGCCAGATCTCGGTAACCTTCTTCATCTTCCGGTCTATACGTTTCATATCTATCGAATGCTGAAGCTTTACGACACCGTTCGCAAACAGTATAAAACCTGCTATGATCGGGAAATATACTCCGACAACATCCTGTTTTGTATAGAAAATCAATGCCGCAAATGCCGCTATAACTCCATATACGAGATCCAGACGATAATACCCCGTGGCCACATCCCTGACACAATAGGATATTATCGAGATTATTCCTGCTACGGCAAATACACATGCCATGAACATACAAATAAAGGGAACATCTATCTCTACATATGCTATAAATACGGCACCTACAAGGACAAACATCAATGAAAGCAGATAGAGATACCATTTAAGATGATTTTCCTTCTGCTCCTTCTGCTCTTCTGCCAGAAGCTGTCTGAGCTCTTTATCGGTTTTCTTTCCAAATCCCAGCATCTTTTAACCTCCTTCTCCTTACGACAGCTTTTGTCAGTTAACAGGAACGCTGTCAGCTATTTCATCATCCGTCATGCCGTTTTTCAATATCTGTCGGTTGTTCTCATCAAGTGAAGCTTTGTAGTTCTCTACCAGATAATCGTATCTTCCGAGATTTATATCTATGACTTTCCTGATCCTGTCACCATCAAACAGATCGCCTCTTGTTATTTCATCTATAAGTATATAATAATTCCGGGCGTCCTCATTCTTGATCGCACCCATGCCCCATCCGTATCTGACCAGGTTATTGTAGCCGACCGGAGATTCCCGCCACATATGACCTATCCTCCAGCCCGGCTCCCTGACCGCAGGCAGGTGTGCAAGATAAGGATCTCCGAGCGCATACAGATCATTCAGATACAGATCGTTATTATAATATTTGGTGATGCCGGGAACGCTTTTGAGGATTCCTCCTATCATCTCACTGTCACGAAGATCCCTGACACCCTCTTCATTCCATGTGTCCTGAATACAGAGTTTCCCGTTTCTGATAAGAGAATACACATTGTTAAAAAGGCTGGATGTTGTAAAATATCCTGCCCTCTCATCCGAAACGGGAGAACCGAACGTCCTTCCGAACATAAACTGTTCTGTGATAACATGCGATGTACAGCTGTAAATAAGAGCAACAGCCAGAAATCCCACGAAATTCCGATGAAAAGATGCACCGCGCCCGAGTTCCGAAAACTCCCTGTTCCTGATATCCATATAACATATGAGAGATATGAAGAACATAACGGTAAAGTGTCTTCCCATCATAAAATCGCCGCCTATGTACAGAAGATACAGACCATAGAGAACAGGGCCGGCCATACAAATGATATACTGTGCCTTCTTGACCGATATAGCCGCGAGCAGGACAAAAAACGGAACTATCAGGATTATCGGATCACAAATAATAGCATTCAGATAATACCTTATCCCTCTTACAAGATAATCCGTAAGCGCCAGATCGGTCCCGAGCTTGGCATATGCCGTGTTCGGAAAAGGAAATCCGTAATAAAAAGTGGCAAACAATTCCCATAACAGAAAGGGCATAAGTCCAAGAAGACCTAAACCGACCGCCTTAATAAAGGATACACCGTCCCGTTTTGACAGATAAACATATACTGCCATGGGAGCAAATATCAGAACCGCATCCATTCTTGTCATCGCTATGAGTGAGATCAGGATGGCAAGTATAAACATCGTCTTTGCACTGTACCTCTCATACTTCAGATACTGATCCATAAAGCATGCGCCGAGGAAAAACAGCATGCTGTTCTCAAGACCCGACGTGGTGTAACTGACAAAACTTGCAGACCCGATAAGAACCAGCAGCACAAACATGATATGCCTTTTGGTCTTACAGTAATTCCAGACAAGGATCTTAAATGCAAGCGCGGAAAAGACAATATTGATCAGAAGAGATACAAAGAACATCTCCCGTATAACAAAATACCCTGCTGCTACAACAAGCGTATATAACGGGCATGAGGATGCCGTTGCTCTCTGACCGATATTATAAACAAATCCGTTTCCGTCAACGAGATTCTTTGCCATGATATAGGCATGATAACTGTCATCACTCTGCCATGCCAGCAGTGTAACGACTCCAATGAATATTAGAAGCGCAACAAATCTGTTTCTGTTTAATTCTTCACTGAAATAATCACGTATTCGATTCATCTATCCACCACAATGTGCCGGCAGGATTAATTCCTGCCCGCATCTCCCCTTATAATAATTTCTCTGCAAGATCCATGGCACGTTTCATGACAACATCCGAATTATAATGCTGCCATTCACCCCAGCGTCCCAGTCCGATAATATCCCTCTTTGTCGTATAATCCAGGATCTCCCCTATCGTTTCCTGTTTACCTATGGTATTGAGAGGATATGCATAATCATTTATAAAATACCGCTTACCTGTTCTATCGGATGCTTTCTTATCGAATCTTGTCAGATTGGTTTCTGTCCAGTATCCTTTGGATCCGGGACAGAAATTGTGTCTTACAAGTATCCTGTGATATGAAAGCTTCGGATCGGGATAATATATCCAATGTGCCCTGGTATCAAGGTTTTCCGGCTCATATTCTATGACCACCGAACTGTGTCTTAACCTGTCCATACCGGCAGCAAGTCTGTCCGGAAGGCTGATATGCTCATCAATGCTGCTCCACGGTATTGTCACTATGATCCTGTCAGCTTTATAACTGCCGTTAACTATCCGGTTCTCATAATCGATACTTGTTACCTTTTCATTGTAACGTACACGGTCTCCAAGCTCATTAGCCATTCGCAGGAATATCTCTCCATATCCGTAACTCTTCGGATAATAGAACTTCGCATGTCCCGGCTGAGTGCCATATGCTTTATGGTTAATACAGGAAAGCCTTGTCTCTTCGTACGATACGTTCGGCAATTTTTCGAGCCAGTAGGTTCCGAGACTGTCAAGATCTTCACCAAACATCTTCCGGTTATAAGGAAGCATGTAATCCTCTGCTATGGCACTTCCGAGCTTCCACTCGATCCACTCCGTGAACTTTTCGGGTTTTGTCAGACCTTTATTGCATCCGGCCTTTTCTATCGCATCAAGATACCGTTTCTGCTTATCCTCCGGAAGCTGCCATATATTGGCCTCTATCGGACTTCCTATCATGTCTCCGTACAGATCTATACGTGAATCCCTCTCATACAGATCCCATTCACTCTCAGGCAGAAAACGGAATACAAAATCCGTTACCGCAGGATCCCTTACATCAAGAAAATGTCCCCCTCCCGTATCCAGAGGTCTTCCATCGACATCAGTACTTTGACAGAGTCCTCCGGCATCGGGATTTCTTTCCAGAACAAGGAAATCATTTTCCCCGAGATCCTTAAGTTTATTGGCAAATGCAAGTCCGGACGGTCCGGCTCCGAGTATTAGATATTTCATAGTCTTTCCATTATATCATATTTCTGTATTTGTTGGTCTACATTCTCCATCTGTCCGGGTGATCGAGGGGAAGCAATTCTATACCGTACCCTTCCATTTCAGGAAAATCCCTGATCATCTGTTCCTCATCATAAGGCTCATCCTCGTAATCCTCGTCATAATACCCTTCTTCATCTTCAAGGGATGTACCTGAAGCTATTGAACTTCTTTTCTGAAGTTCCTTATAAACAGGCTGTGTATACATATCCCTGGTTCCGAGGGATTCTCCCGGACTTCTGCGTCTTTTGTTCTCACTTCGCTTTTTGTAGTTATATCTCTTGTTCTCACTTCGCTTTTTATACCGCTTTCTCTTTTTCATGCCGGCTCTTCTGGAACTTTTGATAAACCGGAGTATGAGAGTGACCAGTACGATGAGAGCAAACAGCGCTCCGACTATCATGAACAGTTTTTTGACCACATCCGATACCGTTACAAAAACCGTTTCATGATCAGGTCTGATGCTCTGCGGCTGATCGTCTGAACTGTTTGTTATTATGTTTGCAAATTCAAATATCTGATCATCATTTGAGGCATAATCAAGAGTTGTTCCTCCGACTCTGTTATCACCAACATAATAATCAAGCCGGGCAACCGCTCCTTTTGTATCTGTATCATAATCGACCTGTACGGTAGCATCTTCAAAAGCCATTCCCTTGGGTATTACTATGCTTCCTGTCCTGTTCAGCGAAAGTATATCCCGGGAGCTTCCCATTATGTCTATCTTAGTCTTAAAGAAGCTGGCCGACCGAATGTTATATCTCGTCTCATTATCAGCAACGTTCAGCTTCTGAAAACTCGCAAATCCGTAATCAAGCAGATCTGCCGTATCCGTAAACTGATAAGGGCTTTCATCCTTCATCACGACACATACGAGTTTCATGCCTTCGCGCTGTGCACAGGTTACAAGGGTCTGCCTTGCATCAGCGGTAAAGCCTGTTTTTCCGCCTATGATCCCGTCATATGCATATTTCTTGCCCTGAATCATCTTGTGATGATTTTCCTGAGGTCTTTCCTCATCGGTTTTGTTTGTTGAGGGAATCACATATCTCGCAGTTCCGGAAATCATGGAAAGTGTCTCATTTGAGAAAAACGCCCTTGCTATGATCGCAAGATCACGTGCACTGACATAATGATCGGGATCCGGAAGTCCGCTTGCATTCATAAAATGCGTATTCGTACATCCCAGCTCAACTGCCTTATCATTCATCATTTTTACAAATGAATCCAGATCGCCCCCGACATGCTCGGCCAGCCCGTACGCAACCTCATTGGCGGAACCGAGTAACAGCCCGTACAGACACTGTTCCACGGTCAGTTGCTCACCCTTCATTATCCCGATACGTGAAGAACCCCATTCGGTATTATCGATCGCTTCATCGGAAAAGGTCACGACCTCGTCCATCTGGCAGTTTTCAACTACAAGCAGAGCCGTCATCAGTTTTGTCGTACTTGCAGGATAGAGCCGTTCATCGATATTCTTGGCATACAGTATGGCTCCTGTATCGACTTCCATAAGGATTGCAGATTCACAACCGTTTTGCGGACCCTTCGGCCATACGGCAATTGAATTGGTGTCTATGGGAAGCTCTTTTCTGGATTCCCACTGCGCCGTGTACTCTTCGGTAGGAAGAGTATCAACTGCCGCTATATCCACGGCATTGCCGAGTACGATCATCAGGATCGAAAGGATTGAATATATGATTTTTAAAACAAACCCTCTTTTTTGCATACTTTATAATTTTACCATAAAAGAGGAACCCAAAATAGGGTTCCTCTTATCCTAAGACAATCCTGTGAAAATCCGACATGCTCAGAATACCATTGCCAGCGTACTTCCAAGGAAAATGAAGAATATGATCAGCGCCATGCCCACACCCAGGCCGCCGAGATTACGGATCAACCTGAAAACCGTCAGTCTCTTCCCATCCTTGTCTAAGCTTCCGATCCCGAACATGGACAGGATACTGAGCTTCCTGTCACATCTCCTGCCTATCAGCCTCGTCCTCCCGTTTGAAAAGAGCTGATAGATGATCGGATGATCATAGGCATCCTTTCTTACTCCCTTAACAAAGTACAAAATAACTATAAACGCCGTCAGGGTAAACCATGCGGCCCCGTACAGCGGATGAAATCCTTCCATGAATGATTCACCCTCTTCCAGAGAGGCCCATCGTAAAAACGCTGCTATCAGCAGAGGAAGTGTCACTGTTATTATGCCGTTAAACAATATGGACAGCCATCTGCCGAATGTGTAAAACCTGATCCGGACAGGAACTTTCCGTCCTTTGTCATCTGCTTCATAGAATACCGGTGTATTATCATATGGATTTTTCAGTATGTTCTTTGATTCATCTATGACAAGCTCGCCGTCCTGTCGTTTTGCAGATGAAGCCCTGCTTTTAAGTGTCACTCTCCTTATAAGCGATCCCCTGCCGTCTCCCATGGCAGAAAAGATTATAAGTCCGAATACTGCCGCGGAAAGAAACACCATTTCCAAATACCAGTGGCTCCACCATCCCATGATAATAGTCAGGATGATCGTATATATGAGCGGTTCTATGACCCACGGATATGATACCTTTTTGCGGTCTTTGGATACCGCGATCCGTCCTGTCTGTCCGTTCATAACGGCAGTGAGCTTTCCTGATCTAATAAAGTATACCGGCAAAAGCGCAGAGAGTGTACTCATGTTTCCGGTCTTCGCATGGATCGTAACCCCGCTTGTCTGCATGACCTTCTCAACTTCAGGTCGAAAATCTTCTGCCACCTCTTCCGCAACCCTTGCATCTATATCAGCATCGGATGAATCATTGAGTTTTACGCTCATACCGGCAATAAGACCGTATTCAAACGGCCTTGCCTCTGACCAGTCGAAAGGTTCCGCAGCATTTAACACAAGATTATCCAGCTGTTTTGATGTATTTACCGCAGTTCCCTCTATGAAACCGCCACATTCGTATTTTCTGTCAGTTCCGTCCCTTATAACCTCCGCATACACAGGACCTTTGACTATACGATAGGGCAGATAATATCCGCAAAACTGCCCCATGGATGAAACAATGCTCCTTCCTTCCGGAGTCTTCTCATGCTTATGCCCCCATTCAAGCATCCTTTTTTTTGCTTCATCCGGCGTAATAAAAAACGGGATGATCATTTCGGGAAGCTGAGATTCATCCGTCAGTTCACCCCTTACGATCTTACTTCCGCAGAAATCACATTTCTCCGAAGCTTCTCCCATACCAAACATTACACGGGCACCGCAGCCCGGACATGAACACTCCTCGCTACGCTCCGCTCCGGATGATGAGCGAAGGTTTTCCTTCTGCAGCATCTTCCATTGATATACGGAATCATTAGCTTCCTTTATGCCGGTAACCTCGCCGCAATTAGGACATCTGTATGTCTGGTTAATGATATCAAAACCTGCCGGAGCTCCGCATTTTTTACAGTATATCCGAAGCGGGGATCTGTTTTCACCCATATGATCTTTCTCCCTTTTTATCTTAGTCCTAATATAATCTCCGTTATTCAACCTGGGATTCTGAGATCCATCCGGTCTCCCATACGCCGGGATCATCCGATCCGTCAGGCTGAGGGGTTCCTTCCGAATGCCAGTATGCAACTTTCAGCCATTTTTTGCCTTTTTTATCCAGGGCATTTTCACGATATACCTCCATGGAATCCCCTGTCGGTATCTGACATATCACATCATATTCTGTGCCGGGACCCTTACGAAGGTTTGCATATCCATCAGGTGATTTTACATAGATCAGATACTCCGGGATCGTTTCTTCTTCATATCCTTCACTCGCCTCATACCTCGGTTCATACCCATCAGGAAATACGACATCCGCCAGTTTATTAACTTCGGGAAGCTTTACGGGCTTGGTTTTCGGAAGAAGTTTTTTATAGTCGGATTCCGACATCCAATCCTCATATTCATATATCCAGACCGGCATATCCGCATCCGGATCTTCTCGAAGTCTGGCTTCGAGTTTATCACGCTCCGGACCGGAAAAATCATAGTGACAGAATGTGTAATACTCACCTAGGCTTTCTTCAAAATCCTCATAATACTGACCAAGACCCAAATCATACGAATACCATGATGTACCCGGAAACTCTGATGTGTCAGGAGCATATTGCTTAAGGATCCCTCCGGGGTACAATGTCACTTCATCGCCATACGGTGCCGAATAGAACCTCTTCACCTTTTCACCGAAATAGCTGTATATCTCAACTATATCATCGCCGAATGTTATGATCATCTCATCTGTGCCATTGGAATCCACATCATAATATACATAACCGACATCATAAGATGAGGACTCATTCGGCCAGCCGTGATCAAGAAGCGTTTCCCCGTATCCGAAGATCAGTTCGATCTGATCATTCGTGTAATGTCCCTCCTGTGCTTCCTTATATGCGTATAGCAGATCATCGAAAGAAGCGAACATATGGGTATAGAAATTATCAACCGGTGTTTCCTGTATTGGTTCTTCCTGCATTGGTGTTTCTGATACGGGCGCTTCCGGTATGGGTGTTTCGGTCAAAGACGCCTGATCTTCCGATTCATGCTGCACAGGCTCAGGGACATCGGAAGATGCCGCTTCCCGGCCGGCACACCCCGCAAGGATCATGCATCCAAGCAGTAAAATTACAATTGTAAGTATCGATTTTCTCATTTTGATCGTCTCCCGAAGATGTTTCATATTACCTGCCTGCAGCAATGATCGTAATAAAAACGGCAAATATCGTGCAGATCACACCCAGACTGTAGACAATGATCTCAATGACTCCGATCACATAATATTTACGGGATGCCGGGATCCCCTCTTTTTTTGCCCTGGCGGCATACACTGTCCCCGCAACAGACATCACAAGGCAGGGCAATGTTGTAATTATCAGACTAAATGAGCCTGTGAAGATCATCGCAACTGCTGTCACATCGCTTCCCGTAGAAAAATAACTGATCGTCAGCAACAACATGATCACGACTGTGATCACGAAAACAATGACCGGTATCAATGTCAGGATTTTTGCTCTGCTTTGATTTTTGTTATTCATATTATCATTTTCCCGTCCTGTAATCACCGACAGGTATCCAGGGAATATTCTTACACCTGTTCCGGTATTCGCTCATCCTGTCGATAAACTCTTTTTCCGATATATTCAGTTCTTCTGATTCATTTCTTTCAAGTAGTCCTGCATTATTATAGTAAACACTGATCCCGCCATCATCATTCTCGTCCGTGAAATAAAAATCATCCCATATGATCCCGCTTCCGTCACTGCTTAAATGGTTCTCTCCAAATATAGTTATGGACGCTCCCTGAGAGCCTTCATAATAAAAGTGTCCGTCCTCCATTAAACTGTAACTGCTGCGTGGACTGCCGGCGATGATACATACAGGGTTTTCATCGATAATGGAACAGAGTGTATAAATATAACTGTTTGTTCTGCCATCATATTCCTCATCGGATCCTATCACCAGTTCCGGTATTCCGTCACCGCTCATATCCGTCAATAAGTAACCTATACTGTTCAGCAGATCTTCATCCTGTGAATATATGACCCTTTCTGACAGTCCGCCCGATACGTATCTGTATTCCCTGTCAAAATTATAGCCGTAATCAAGAACTTCAAACACTTCATCAAATACAGGTGCATAGAGAGCTTCATAATCTTTGTCATCAGATACTTCATCTTGAGACTCAGCCTCTGTATCTTCCTCTTCGTCCCGGTTTTCTGTTTCTGAATCTTCTTCTTTATCCGGGTTTTTGGCCTTTATATCTTTCTCATCATCCTGCATCCCGTCCGTAGCATTTTCCATTTCACTTTCTGATGGCAGATTGATATTTTCCAGCCTGTCCTTAAGATCAGTCCCGGCCGGTTCTGAATAGCTACAGCCTGTAAAAAGCATAATACCGATAAGGCATATTACGATTGCTGCAAGTGATCTTCTCTTCATCTTCTGTTTCCTTTCAACACCGGTTATTTGTACAGATGCAGAAGCTCCGGGTCGGGAAGCTCATCGGTGATCATCTTAATCGGATCATCCATTTTTGAATTCCTGCTCCAGAAATCCTGTGCAACCTGAAGATCATCCTCAAGCAGTCCTGTATCCGAAACCCCCATATTGTTTACATATGCATCAAAATCCTTTTTTGTTATCACATCATCCAGATAACTGTAGTCCCACTTTGACCCGAGCGGTTTCATATATAAATCGAAAAGCGGCGTCTCATAATCCGATGTGAGCACTGCGCTGACGCATAAAGGTTCATTTCCGACAGGAGGAGTTATGATCGCCGTCCATTCCTGCGGACCGTCATCCGTACCCATCATTCCCGTAACGGTCAGCCATCCGTCATCCCTGAACTCTCCCTTAACATGTTCTATATTGACGGATTCTCCATATATATGGCGCATATAAACAAGAGGCTGTTTCTTCTCATCTATTACTATTCTGGCAAATGCGTCACCGGTGATACCGTCAAAGTCATGATCATAACAATGCGCACCTTCTCTGAATATGATAAATCCTTCATAATCACCAACAAGCTTAAGAGCTTCGTCAAAATCATAATCGGCGCCTGCTGCTTCCGTATCAGAATCTGTGTTGTCCGGTGTTTCGCCCCCTTCTCCCATTACTTCTCGCCATTCGGTCCACAGATCACTGCCTTCCTTTGCAAAGGTATACTTAACTTCGTCTGACAGATTCATGGTTATGCTTCCGTCATCGTTTATCTCACCTACCTTGGTGTCACCGAACAAATAGAACTTATTATTCTTGATGGTGGTATCAAAATCCAGATCCTGTTCGGCCACATACATGCTGACCGTATCGTCCTCATTGACTATCAGATATTCTCCTTCTTCTATCCACACTTCACCGTCGCTGTCGGTTGCACTTACGGCTTCATATCTTCCATACAACGGATCTTCATCTTCGGGCTCCTTTTGGGTTTCGTCTGTCTCGTCTGTCTCATCTGCCTCGTCCGGTTTCTTATTATTTCCTGTCAAAGCTACTATCTCATCACATTCAAGGTACAGAGTCATTCCTGAATCCATGACATTCTCAAGCACCATTTCTCCATTCGAAAGCGTTCCGTCAAGTACAGCCCCGCCACCTTCTGCATGAAACTTATCACCCTCAAGTGTCCACTTGATATTACCGCCATCTTCACCGTCAGCCTCAAGATGCGCCTTGCCGTTCTTTTTGAGTTCAATGATAAATCCGTCTTCGAATACTTCCTCCACACTGACCTTAAATCCGCTCATCTCGGCAGATTTTGCCTTATACACTCCAAGGTTCGGATCATCCTCACCTGCGCCACCTGCACATCCGCTCAAAACTAGCATCATTACCGATAACAAAACCAATAATATTCTGTTAATCTTTTTCATTTCCATCAAGCCTCCGACATATTAATCTGTATCCAGAAAACACACATTTTAATATATCCTACGCTTTCCGGTCCTGCTACCTCCAAACGTCTAAAAAAGTGGGAATCGAAAGCAGCAACCACCCGACATTATAAATCCTGTCGTTTGCAATAAACATTGAAGCCAGTCTTATAGATAAGAAAAGATTTACAAAGAAAAAGAAGCCCGATAATGATATGATCCCCCTTAAGTGGACAGGTTAAATAACCAAAACTACTTAAGGGGGATTTTTATGGCTAACAGAAAGTATGCACACGAA
>JBGUNV010000126.1:0-7390 GCA_045117595.1 Lachnospiraceae bacterium | reverse complement strand
GAAGCTGCCAGTGCCAGTCATTCCATTCTTCCTCGCCGGCACCGAAGTACTTCATGAGTTCTTCCTTGTGTTTCTGGGACAGCACGTCCCTTGTCTCGCTCATCTGTCGGACAAATTCATCCTTGAACACAAGATAGTCTTCAATCTCGCCGTATAACTGATCTGCTCTTTCCAGTGAAATCTTTCTTTTTTCATCCATAACTCAAAGGCTCCCGTTCTCTGCCCATTTTTTTACGTACTTTTTATCATTTCTGCGGTCACTGACCGTATAATTATTCCGGATATACTCTCCCAGATATGCCGAAAACTTATCCGCACCCGTATAGTTAAGATGACTGCCTCCGTCCGAGGTGTCCACTCTGTAATCAAGCCCGATATCATCATTCAGAAGGTCAAAGTTGACATAGTTTATGCCATATCTGTCCGCCACCGATCTTATCTGTTCATCAAGATCATCACTCCAGTTAGATGACATAGACGGTACTTTAAAAAGCATCACCTCAATATTCTCACTCTGACACAGTCTGATGGTATCTTCAAGATATGCCATTGTCCTGACTCCTATGGAGGCATCCTCCCTTGTATATATCAGTTCGTCAGTATCTGCGGGTTTGATATCATCATCCCTTATATAACCGTGATCTGTCACCGGGCGCATATACCAGGCATATCTGATATCATTCCACGTAAATTCCTTCCATCTGGTATGGAATCTGAAGACCGGCATCAGATAATCGGCCAGTTTCTCATCCTCTCCCATTGATTCATTAATGCATCTGATCTTGGAAGGGCTGAGTCTCATACCGTCAAGAGCCTTTCGTGTACTGGGCTCTTCGACAAAATCATCAGGATACTTGATAAATGTCGTATCAAGGCATACAAGCTCCGGCTTATGACATCTGATGGCATCCTCCGTCATGTAATAGGATATGCACATGGTCTGTGAAGCATTTGCCCTGACATATGATGATATTCCTTCATTTTCCCATAACACGCGCGGATCCACTCCGGAAAACACCGTTGATGAACCGACAAATATAACATCGGAATATTTCGCATTCGGGTAGTATTCCTGTGTTACACGGCCATCAACATTCTCAAAGATATATTTGGGCATCATTATCCTGTTGAGTGTCATGACAAGAAAGACTATGAGTGCGATCGTTAGCACTGTTTTGATGATCTTTACCGGAATATTCTTCATATCAGAAAGCTCCGTAAATAAATGATCCCGCATCATAACCCGGTCCGTAATATCCGAATACGGAAACAGCCACTATAAGCAGTGACAGGATACACCACTGAAGAGGTACAGGCAGGGCAAAGATCCTCTTTCTGACACTGCCCTTCCTTTGTATGAGTTCAAATATGAACAGTATTATCACAGCAATAATCGCTACGATAAAGTCTTCCTTCGGAAGCATAAGATGCTCATATACCTTGTTGATATCGAAGGCACTCCAGCTTCTGAATATAAGTCCGAATGTTTCAAATGCCGCAGGAACATCCTTACTGATATCAAATATACGCAGAAATGTCATGAGCCAGAATGTCTTCGCCACTCTGTATGTTTTCATGTATAAGCTGTTCTCGTTCAGTTTAAGGCGTGAAACGATTCTCCGGGATACAGGTTCAAGTTCCGTCCCGAGCACTATGAAAACAAAGTTGAAAAGTCCCCATACAACAAACCTGCTCTGTGATCCGTGCCACATACCGGTGATAAGCCATACAAAAAACATTGGGATATATATGGGCAGTCTCTTGCCAAGTCCCTGAAAACCATGCTCCTTTACGGCCTTTCCGATCTTTATTACGGTCTTATTGATCGACAGCGGATAGAATACATAATCCCGAAACCAGGTACCGAGTGTGATATGCCATCTCTGCCAGTACTCTGATATCGATTTTGAAAAGAAGGGTCTTTCGAAGTTTTCGGTCAGGTTTATCCCGAACATTTCGGCAACACCTGCCGCTACATCGATACCTCCCGAAAAATCCCCGTAGATCTGCATGGAATATGCAAATATCGCAAGTATGATATAAAATCCGTTATAGTTTTCACGAAATTCTATCGTAGAAGATACAAGACCTGCAACCCTGTCGGCGATGACAAGCTTCTTGAAAAGTCCCCAGAGCACACGGTAAAATCCAGATTTTATCCTTGAAAAATCAAATGATCGCTCCCGAAACAGTTCGGGTGCCAGTTGTCCGAACCGGCTGATAGGCCCCTGTATGATCTGAGGAAAGAACGAGACAAAAAGAGCAAACCTGAACAGATTCTTCTCCCTCTCATACTTTCCGTAGTATATATCTATAAGATAACCCATTGTCTGGAAAGTATAGAATGAGATACCGAGAGGCATGACATAATCCCTGAATGGTATGAACTCATTTATACCGAACCAGTTAAGTCTGTACATATTTATATATGCAATAATCTGATCGGTTAATATCGTCAGGGATGGATTCCTGTACTTTACTATCGCCAGTATCCCGAAATTAAGGCACAAGCCTATGACCAGTACCAACCGCTGTGCCCTTTTTACTCCGGCCTTATAGGATTTCTTCTCTTCCCTGGACAGAGTTTCCTTATTGTCCTGAAGGTATTGTTTCTGTCTGACCCCTTTGCCTTCAATGACGGCCGCGCATATATATGCCGATATCGTGGTGATGATTATATAGATCAGATATCCCGCATCATTAAGACAATAGAAAACATAACTTGCAATAAGAAGTATTATCCATCTGTACTTTTTCGGGAACAGATAATATACAAGTAATGTTATCGAAACAAATACCGCAAAGGGTACAGTGATAAAAGACATCGGAATTATTCATCCTCCAGCGAGTTTACCAGCTCATATATTGCCTTCGCCGAATTAAAGTTTTCAGGTACCATATGTTCGGCTGTTATCTCGATGTCAAATTCATCCATCAGTTCCCCGACTATGGTGACTACGTCAAACGAATCAAATATCCGCCTGTCTATAAGGCCTGTCTCATTTTCATAGTCAACTTCCGGATGCACTGTTTTTAATATCTCGATTATCCTGTCCATATTTCTCTCCTTTTACTGATCAAGTGTTTCCCCAAGTTTTACCCTGTCAACTTTTCCGCTCCGAAGAAGCGGGATCTTGGCAAGTTTATGACACACGTTAGGGAGCATATACCGCTGAAGTCTGTCGCGAAGCGCCTCAATGACCGTTATATCATCATATGCATCTGTTTCGTAGAATAAAACGATCTTCTCATGCTTCCTGTCATACAGACAACACGAATTTCTCATATCGGGAAGTGCCATTACGGCTGTCTCTATCTCTCCGAGTTCGATCCTGTGTCCCATATGTTTGATCTGAAAATCCTTACGTGAGACAAATACGAGTTCATGGCGCTCATTATATCTTGCAAGGTCACCGGTCCTGTATATCCTTTCATTGTAATAAGGATTGAGCGGATTCTGTACAAATACCTCATCTGTCTTTTGTCTGGAATTGTAATATCCGAGCGCCAGACAGCTTCCCTTTACACATATCTCACCGACCGTATCGGGGCGGCTTATCAGCTTATCATCCTCATCAAGCAGGAAAACCTCGGTGTTCCTGAATGCTTTACCGATCGGTATCGTCTCGTCATCGGCATATTCCCTGTCAACAATATGATAGGTACATACTCCGGTGATCTCGGTCGGACCGTATATCTGAACAAATACCGCATCAGGATAATTGGCCTTCCAGTAATTATATACTTTGACGGGCATTGATTCGGCACCGAATATCACCTTACGAAGCCTGTCGGGTTTTATGGACCTGAATCCCTTGAAAACGGATACCATCTTCATTGCAGAAGGCACCCATCTGATAGTCGTCACTTCATATTTTTGCAGGAATTCGAGCAGTTTTAACGGAACCGAGAAATAATCCAGCGGGACTATACCCATACTCCCCTTTGCATAGAGCGTACAGTAAATATCGATGAGCGATGCATCAAAATAGAACGGAGCCTGATTGGCTATAACATCATTTTCCGATATATCTATCTCATTGCAGAACTGTTCAACATAATCGATCAGTGATCTGTGGCTTACGACAACGCCCTTGGGAACACCTGTTGATCCTGAAGTATACAGTACATATACCGGATCGATATCAAGTGAAGAAGCAAGACTCTCACCGATGATATCTTCATCAACAGGAGTCTGAACCATCTCTTCATACAGGAATACATTGTTTGAGAATTTTCTTGCGAGATCGTAATATGACACATCAGTAATGACTGCACAGGGTTTCAGGTTTTCAACGATCAGCCTGACCCTCATCTCGGGCATCTTGGTGTCTATCGGCACATAGAAATTCCTGCTGTATATGCATCCGAAAAAAGCTGCGATGACTGCCGGAGACTTATCCATATAGATAAGTATCGGATGACATTTGGATCCTGCCTTTCTGATCAGCTTGGTCCCTATGGCCTTGGCTTCATTTTGGAGTCTCTCATAAGAATAACTTATCTCTTCGTCAAAATATGCACATTTTTGCGGATACTCAGATGCCGCTTCATTCAGAAATTCAACAATGTTTGTTTTCATGATCAGCCTTTGAATACTATCTTCTTGAAATTCTTCTTGCCCTTTTTGATGACCCGTCCTTCACCGATCTCATCTGATGTCAGCGATAAAAAAGCATCCGTTATCTTATCACCGTCAATACTTACACCTCCGCCTTCAACCGTTCTTCTGGCATCCGACCGGGATGTTGCAAACTGGCATTTTACAAGTATCTGCAAAACGTCAATACTTCCGTCACGCAGATCATCATCGGTTATCTCTACGGTAGGGATATCAGCAGCATCTCCTGAGGAAAAGATGGATCTGGCTGCATTCTGCGATTTAACGGCTTCATCTTCACCATGCACAAGTTTTGTCAGTTCAAACGCCAGTATCTCCTTGGCTTCATTAAGCTGTGCACCCTCCCATGAATCCATCCTGTCTATCTCTTCAAGCGGCAGGAATGTCAGCATACGGATACACTTTAGAACATCCGCGTCATCAACGTTTCTCCAATACTGGTAAAAATCATAAGGGCTTGTCTTTTCGGGATCAAGCCATACTGCTCCGGCAACCGTCTTGCCCATTTTCTGTCCTTCAGAATTAAGGAGCAGTGTTATGGTCATGGCATCAGCCTTCTTCTCACCGTATTTCTTTCTGATGAGCTCGCGTCCTCCGAGCATGTTACTCCACTGATCATCACCACCGAACTGCAGATTGCATCCGTATCTTCTGTAGAGTTCAAGGAAATCATAACTCTGCATGATCATATAGTTAAACTCAAGGAACGATAATCCGCCGTCACGCTCAAGCCTCTGTTTATAGCACTCTGCCCTGAGCATATTATTGACATGAAAATCGGCGCCGACTTCCCTCAGAAGGTCAACGTAATTAAGCGAAAGAAGCCAGTCGGCATTATTAACGAGGATCGCTTTTCCTTCGGAAAAATCAATGAATCTGCTCATCTGTTTCTTAAAGCACTCGATATTATGATCTATATCCTCTTTGGTGAGCATCTTGCGCATCGACGACTTGCCGGAAGGATCGCCTATCATACCCGTACCGCCACCCAAAAGCGCTATCGGCTTGTTTCCGGCCATCTGCAGTCTCTTCATCAGACAAAGGGTCATGAAATGTCCTACATGAAGGCTGTCTGCCGTCGGGTCATAACCTATATAAAATGTGGCCTGTCCACTGTTAACAAGTTCCCTGACATGCTCCTCATCAGTAACCTGCGCTATCAGACCCCGCGCCACAAGTTCCTCGTATATCTTCATATCAAACCTCCAGAACGTGATTATACATACATTGAGAAATTATATCATTTACGTAGATTAAGTCAATGTATTTGTAGTGATCATACGCGGCCGGAGTGACTCACATATTTCGATCAAAACACGCTCTCGCTCATTTCCGGGCGTAGCTGACGCTAGGCTCGAAAATACCTCGCCAAGCGCAGACGCCCTCCAACGGTTTTGATCGAAACAGTGATCACTCCAACCGTTTATGGTCCTATGTAATAATATAAAGCCCCACAGGACATAACCTGCGGGGCTTTTGGTTTTATGCGATATGTTTATCTTACAGTGCGTCAACAAGCTTCTGTACAGCTGCAAGTGCCTCATCGGGAAGCTTATCATATCCTTCCTTCTTCTCGGCAAATCCCTTGACCGCATCAACACGGTTCTGCATAGCGCTCTTAAGAGCAGCCTTGTATTCGGGATCGTTAAGATCGGGTGTGAAATCACCTGTCTTGCCGTTCCAGTCGTACATGATCTCGATGTCTTCGAAAGGTCCCCACTGTTCGAACTTCGCCTTACCTTCAACAATGGTCTCAAGAATACCGAGTGTATCTTCCTTCTGACACTTGTGGCCCATGAAATCACCTGTGTTAACGATGTAGCAGTCAACGTTCTTCTCTTCAACGAGCTTCTTGAACTTATCGTAATCGTTTACAAGAGGATATGTTCTGAACGGGTTTGCATAAGGCACGATACGAAGAGCATTCATATCTGTTCCGGCCTTGACACGTTCTGCTGTTGAGGTCTTTGTTGCAAGAGTTGCACCCATTACGGAAGCAAGCGCTGCACCCTTAAGCTTAACTACAGGCGGGATTGCGGGATCCTTCATGATCCAGAAGATAGCATTAACGGGGCTGTCGATCTTGTCAACCCTGTTCGGGCTCCAAAGCTTACTCTTGATTGCACGTCCGTTACCGTTACGGATATCTTCGGTTACGATCTGGATCTTGCCGTTCTCATCAAGTGTAGCTGAGCAGTTCTGAACCGTAAGAAGGTAATCATTATCAGGACATCCTGTAGGATAGTCATTGGTCTTATCGAAGTATGTAGGCTCAAGTGCTATGGATGCACATGTATCGGAATTGATTATGAACGCATCATCATGAAGAACCTTGATACCGCCGAACTTGTCATATTTGCCGTCATGCTTTGCATGTGTAAGTGTTGACTTACCTGATCCTGACAGACCGTAAACGGAAGCAACGAACTTCTTGCCGCCTTCAAGTGAATATTCCTTCTGTCCGCCGTGGCATGATGCATAACCGTTTCTGTTTGCAAGAGCCCATGCCATTGTAAGAGTACCCTTCTTGTGCTCACCGAAATACTTCATACCGAGGATGGCAGCACAGTTCTGGTTTGTATCGAAATAGCAAAGTGTAAGATCATCCGAAAGGCAGCTGTAATCAACATCGGGAGCGGGTTCGGGTGCCCACTGGGGATCCGAGAAGATATAGATATCCGGCTCATTACCGTCAGCAATAGGCTTGGACTCGGCATACATCTTGTTATATGCATCACTCATATACTGGAAGTTCAGCATCCAGTTGTA
>JBGUNV010000125.1:0-4788 GCA_045117595.1 Lachnospiraceae bacterium | reverse complement strand
AAGATCTATCCCGGAAAGTTCAACAACAAGACTAACGGTATCACCTTCAGAAGATGGCTGATGCACTGCAATCCCGAACTTACGGAGCTGATCAGAAGCCTGATAGGAGACGGCTTCTTAAAGGATGCGGACAGACTCGAGGGACTGTTAAAGTATGCAGATGATACCGAGGTGCTCGATAAGCTGCTTGCAATAAAGACAAATAATAAGAAAGTTGCAGCGAAGTATCTTAAGGATACCCAGAATACAGAGATAAGCCCTGACTCGATCTATGATGTTCAGGTAAAGCGTCTCCATGAGTACAAGAGACAGCAGATGAACGCGCTTTATGTGATCTACAAGTACTTTGAGATCAAGAGCGGCAAGAAGCCTGCCCGTCCGATCACCGTGATCTTCGGAGCAAAGGCAGCACCTGCCTATGTTATCGCAAAGGATATCATCCATCTGATCCTTTGCCTGCAGGATCTGTGTGCAAAGGATCCTGAGGTGGCACCTTACCTGCGCGTAGTGATGATCGAAAACTATAACGTTCAGAAGGCAGGGATCATCATACCTGCGGCTGATATATCCGAGCAGATCTCCCTTGCCAGCAAAGAGGCATCCGGAACCTCAAACATGAAGTTCATGCTCAACGGTGCAGTTACCCTCGGCACCGAAGACGGAGCCAACGTGGAGATCCACGAGCTGGTGGGAGATGACAATATCTACATCTTCGGCGAGAGCTCTGATACGGTCATCGGACTCTATGACAGACATGCCTATGTGTCACGTGACTTTTATGAGAATGATGAGCTGATAAAGAAGCTCGTAGACTTCATCATCTCACCAGAGATCATGGCACTGGGTACGGCCGAGAACCTCAACAGGCTCCATAATGAGCTGATAGTCAAGGATTGGTTCATGACGCTTCTCGACATTAAGGATTATATCCGCGTCAAGGACCGGATGATCGGTGATTATGAGGACAGACGCCGCTGGGCGAAGATGTGCATCAACAACATCGCAAAGGCCGGATACTTCTCATCGGACAGGACGATAGCAGATTACAATTCGGATATCTGGCATTTGAGGTAAGTAAGGTTCTGATCGGTTTTTATGAGGGCTTGCCATACGGCAGGTCCTCTTTTAATGCGAATAGTCAGATCAGCACTCACATCTTATATCTGATGTAGATCTGATAGAACAAGAGTAATAAAAAAAGGAATTATAACTGCTTATTATCACATATCAAGACGCCGGCGTATTTCGCCGGCTACGCTCCGCCCTTTGAATATTATCGCTCCGACAAAGAGAGTCACGCTTATGAGCATACAGGTGATCCATGAGGGGTGGGCGCTCTTATTTACGAACTGCAGAACGATATAGGGAAGCACTCCGACCAGGAGGAGAGCCCCGCTATTATGATGATCCAGACTATGAAAAGCTGGAGTTTATACAAAAATGACCGGATCTTCTGAGTCGTCAGCTTTGGGAAATAAGGCCTATCGCCTTCCTTTTGTTTTTGACACTTTTCGTGGTAAAATACCAATGTTGGCTGTTAAAAGAGATCAGAGATCCTGGGAGAGACCAAAATGAAGGAAAAGAAGATCGGAAAAGAATTATATGAGGCTATCGTGAGTTTCGAAGAAAGTGAAGAAGCACAGGATTATTATTACAGTGTCATGGAGGAGAAGACCGGAAGAGTCGGAGCCGACGGACATGAGGAGACGATAAAGGATCGTATCCTAAAAGCGTACGGGCTCCTGTTCTGTGAGGATACGGGATTAAAGCTCGGTCAGTGTGCGGGAGTCGATGACGTAGCGGACACGGCTGACAGGCTGTATATCGGAAGCGTCGGATATGATTCGGAACACTGGTACCGTATGAAATATCATTTTCCGGTGATCGATGATGACAATTATGACAGGTTCGCGGCGCTCGTTATCTCAGATCTTCATTCGGGACCTTTGCATGACGCCGCGACAAATGACAGAAAGATGCTCATAGTAGGAGAGGCGGATCCGATAAGCATGACAAAAGAGCATCGGAGAAATCAGAAGACAACGGCTGTTAAACTTCCGGAGGACAGAGACTCATGATTATAATCGCGGTTGATGAAAACAGGGATGACCTCGATCTGATATCCGATCTGATCTATGACGCCGATCCCGATTCCGAGATAATTGAATACGAAGATCCTCTTGCCGCACTCGGCTATGCCAGGCAGACAAGAGTGGATGTTGCATTTATCGCGATACAGATGTCTGATCTGAACGGGCTGGAGCTGGGGAAATACCTGAAGGAACTAAACCCTTCGGTTAATATCATCTTTCTGAGCGAAGATGATGATGACGCCGGAAAAGCGATGGATATGCATGCGAGCGGTTATGTTGTAAAACCGGCCGAAGCAGAGCGCATAGAATGGGAGCTGGAAGAGCTTCGATATCCGGAATACCAGAAGGAACATAAGCGTGTGTTTGCGCAGACTTTCGGTAATTTTGAGTTTTTTGTTGACGGAAAGCCTGTTGAGTTCAAGTACAAGAGGACCAAAGAGATAGTGGCACTTCTTGTTAACAACAAAGGTGCTCAGACGACAAACGGCGAGATAATGGCAACCCTGTGGGAGGACGAAGGCGATCCCGACAAGAAAGTATCTTATCTGTGCAATCTCAGACAGGATCTGCAGAACACTTTTACAAAGCTCAAGCTTGACGGTGTCCTTGTCAAGTGCAGAGGAAGCCTTGGCATAGACAAAGACAGGATAGACTGTGATATGTATGACTGGCTTGAGAACAAAAAGCATTCGAAGTACACATATACGGGTGAGTACATGAGTCAGTACAGTTGGAGCGAGTTTTACCGCGCTGATCTGGACGAAGTGGATTTTGAGGATTATTGACGGATATGCCCCAATACGTTGACGTATTATGGATCATGAACGTCGCAGCCGTGATCATAATGATCGGGGTTCTTGTTCATTTCCTAAGCAAAAAAGAGAAAAGAGAGACAAAAGACAGGATATTTATCGCGCTGTTGATAGCGGTCATGATGACTGCCCTTCCGGAGATAGTTTATGCTGTGATCAAGGCAGGATCAGGGTTTAATATGATCTACAGCATCTGTGAAACCTGGCTGATGACTTTTATAGAACATGTTTCGTGCATGTTTATGGCAGTCTGGCTGTTTTTCCTTGCGGGGTACGGGAGAGCTTTTCGAAAATACAGGCTGCTGTTCATAGCGCCGCTCGCAGCCGAGCTTATATATTCGGTTCTGACCATTGCGATGATGATAAGACTGTTCGATTCCACGGACAGTTTTTGGTCATTAATGACTAACCTGTCGTATGTATTATACTTTGTCGGACTTGCGTATATCGTGGTTTCCCTTATAATGCTGTGGCGCATAGACAAGGCTCTGATGATACTTCCCGTCATCCTGACAGCTGTTCTTATCCTGTTTGATATTATCTATGGTTCGGCGTATTCCAGGCCCATGCTTATGGCGCTGGTCGTTCTGTATCTTTATATGTCAATGAAGAAACAGCAGTTGTTGGTACATATCGGCGGGATAATGCTGATACTGTTCACCGTGATCACTCTGTTTATCGGAAATGCAGTCACTTCTGCCGCGTTTTCATCATATCTCAAGACGCTCCATGACAGGAACGATGAACATCTGAAAGATGTTGAAAATATGATGGAGAGTTATGAAGCTCTTCCGTGGCTTATCGATTACTGGACTGATAATGCCGCTTCGGTCAGATTCAATCTTGAAAACAGATCGGAAAGTACAGTGCTGTTCAATGTAGATCTTAAATCGGTCTCATCTGATGAAGCATCCCTTATGGACGATAATATGCAGCTTCGGTTTGCAACGGCGTGCTATAAACGGATCGATGATGTATTCGTTGATGAATATGAGACTCATGATCTTGACGATCTGTTCCTTATAATCCGGTATTCCGATGATGACGCGGTAAAACTGTTTGATGCTGAGAAAAATCCCGACGGAACGTACGGGCTTGGAGATGATTTTGACGTATACAGTGAAAGTTTTGAATGGGGAAACTACGAAACAGAAGTCAGTGAAGCCACCCACTGGACATGGGGCAGATATTCAGAGGACGATGATTTCGGCTTCTACAGAAAACTGCCGGAGAGCTTGAGCGGGAAAGAGGCACTTTTGTGCAATTCGTTCAAAAGAAGCGAGATATATGCGCACATGGATTATATCTCTTCATTCAGGCTTGAGGCCATGGGCTATCTTATAGTGGTCGCCGCGATAATCCTTATGGTCCTGTACTATATGATCCTCCGCCCGTTGTCGTTCATGAGCAGCACGATGAAAAGGTATCGGCATGATAAGGATGAGAAGGCTGTCAAAACCGATATGGCAAGGATCAGCCAGCATGATGAGATAGGAGCGTTTGCAAACGATTTTACATCCCTGACGGGTGAAATGAAGAGGTATACTGAGAAAGTGGCGCATCTCGCAAAAGAGAGCGAGAGAGTAGCAACGGAACTTCGAATGGCAGCCGATATCCAGATCAAGGCTCTTCCGAGCGTGTTCCCGGCATTTCCCGAAAACAGCGAGTTTGATATTTACGCTCATATGACACCGGCTAAAGAGGTCGGAGGCGATTTTTATGATTTCTTCATGACGGATGAGAGACATCTGGCGTTTCTTATGGCGGATGTGTCGGATAAGGGTGTTCCCGCGGCTTTGTTCATGATGTCGGCGAAGAATCTGATAAACTACCGTGCGCAGGAAGGCGGCACACCGGGACAGATACTGACAGCGGCAAACGAG
>JBGUNV010000124.1:0-15555 GCA_045117595.1 Lachnospiraceae bacterium | reverse complement strand
GAGTTCATGGGGAAACCCTTTATATATGAACTGTGGGAGGGATTGTCCCGCCACTACCACATTTATATTTACAGGAGGCTATTATGGCTAAGAAAGTAGAAGGTTACATCAAACTTCAGATTCCTGCCGGCAAAGCTACACCGGCACCCCCGGTTGGTCCTGCTCTGGGTCAGCACGGTGTGAACATCGTTGAGTTCACGAAGCAGTTTAATGCAAGAACAGCGGATAAGGGAGATGTTCTTATTCCTGTTGTGATCACTGTTTACGCAGACAGAAGTTTTTCGTTCATTACGAAGACACCTCCTGCAGCAGTTCTTATCAAGAAGGCCTGCAATATCAAGTCAGGTTCGGGCGTGCCCAACAAGACAAAGGTTGCAACACTTTCAAAAGAGAAGTGCCGCGAGATCGCCGAGATGAAGATGCCTGATCTTAATGCAGCATCCATTGAAGCGGCTATGAGTATGATAGCAGGTACGGCCAGAAGCATGGGCGTAACGGTTGAGGAGTAGGAGGAAGCGTAAATGAAACATGGAAAAAAATATGCTGAAGCAGCCAAGCTTGTAGATCGTGCTACTTCCTACGAGCCTGCAGATGCGATTGCACTGGTAAAGAAGACGGCAACAGCCAAATTTGATGAAACAGTCGAAGTTCACATCCGTACGGGTTGTGACGGAAGACATGCGGAACAGCAGATAAGGGGAGCAGTCGTACTTCCCAACGGTACAGGTAAGACTGTCAGGGTTCTTGTTTTTGCAAAGGGCGATAAAGTCGCTGAAGCAGAAGGAGCCGGCGCTGATTATGTAGGCGGTGACGAGCTCATTCCCAAGATCCAGAATGAAGGATGGCTCGATTTTGATGTGGTCGTAGCTACACCTGATATGATGGGTGTTGTAGGTCGTTTAGGTAAGGTTCTCGGACCCAAGGGTCTTATGCCGAACCCGAAGGCAGGTACTGTTACGATGGATGTTGCAAAGGCTATTGCCGATATCAAGGCAGGTAAGATCGAATACAGACTTGACAAGACAAACATCATCCACTGCCCTGTAGGCAAGGCAAGCTTTTCAGAGGAGAAGCTCAATGAGAACTTTAATGCTCTTATGGAAGCTATCGTAAAGGCAAAGCCTGCAGCCCTCAAGGGTCAGTATTTAAGAAGCATCAGCCTGTCCACGACAATGGGACCCGGCGTAAAAGTTTCTACAGCAAAGTTTTGATTTATGTTATGATATACCCGGCAGATATCTGCCGGGTATTTTTTATCCGGTGATGATAACGATCGATACGGACCGTTGCGGGGAAAAGCATGAAGAATGGGAAATACACAAAACTGTATCTGATGATGCTTGCATCAGCTGTACTTATCAGCGGATGCGGGATGGTCCCGGACGGGCTTCTCCCTTCGGTCGATGTGAATATAAGACAGGATGAGGAAGCGCCACCTGTAACAGACGATCCCCCGGTGATCTTTATAAACGACGGAGCCGATTATGTCATAACCGAAACCGTACAGCCGGAGGAAGAGGAGAGCGAGCCTGTATATGAGGAAATATACGATCCGGAGGGAAAAGTATATTCAGTCGACGCGGCAGAGCCCGATAAAACAACACTGGCATTTGTCGGCGACATAGGATTTGCTCAGGGGTATGCAACGATCAATAAATTCAGGAGCAACGGGAGCGATATACATAACAGTTTTGATGAACAGGTTCTGTCGACGATGCAGGGCGTGGATATCATGATGGCCAATAATGAGTTCCCTTACAGTGACAGGGGAACGCCTACTCCGAATAAAACATATACCTTCAGGGCCGACCCGAAGGATGTTCATATCATGACCGATATCGGTGTTGATATCGTATCTCTTGCAAACAATCACGCTTATGATTACGGACCCGATGCTCTTATCGATACGGTCGATACGTTAAATGACGCAAGACTGCCGTTCGTGGGTGCCGGAAAGAATTTTGAAGAAGCGGCACATCCCGTGTATTTCCATGTAAACGGACATATTGTTTCGTATGTCAGTGCAACACAGATAGAAAGGTACGGGAACCCCGATACAAAGGAGGCGACCGCTGATTCTCCCGGGGTACTGAGGACACTTGATCCGGCCAAGGCGGTGGCTGCCATTAAGGAAGCGGCGGATAACAGCGATTTTACCGTAATGTATGTCCATTGGGGAAGCGAGAGTACCGATCTGGTAGAGCAGAGCCAGAGGGATCTTGCCCGTGCTTATGTCGACGCAGGCGCCGACCTTATAATAGGGGATCATTCTCATTGTCTGCAGGGTATCGATTTTGTCGATAATGTCCCGGTCTTTTACAGTCTCGGAAACTTCTGGTTTAATTCCAAGACACTTGACACATGTATCGTTCGGGTAACCCTTGATAATGACTGCCGGATCTCGGATATAGAATTCATCCCCTGCATCCAGCGAGGATCCTGTGTTGTTTCCGCAACGGAGGCTGAAAAGGAAAGGATAATAGGATATATGAGGGGAATATCCAATTATGCGGATATAGATGACAGCGGATTTGTTACCGTATCCGATAAGGACCACAATATACAAAACGGTCAGAATACTTCGCCTGCCCGAAAACCAGCCCAGCCTGATGCAAATGATATCACGGCAGAACAGCTTGCCCAGATGCAGGAACAGTCGGCCGGGCAGATGACAGAACAGCAGCAGGATACATCTTCGCAGGCAGAACAGATACCTGACTGGGCCGTTGATACCGGCGGACAGTAAATAAAAAGAAAGAATCCCTGTAAAAACCATTTGACAACATTATTCCAGTATGATAAGTTAGACAAGGTCGCGTTTGCGACCGGCCGAAGACAGCAGGTGCGAATTTCCTTTCCGCGTAAGTAATGTCCCCATTCGCCTGCCGAGGAAAATGCGAGTTATCATGTTTTGTTTGACATTATACCCGTTCCGTCTTCGGAGCGGGTTTTTGACATATTCGGCCAAACCGGAGAGTTAAAGATTCCGCAAAGAAGTACAGATCCAAAAGGAATCTGATCAAATCTGTAAAGGAGGTAAAAAATGGCCAAGGTAGAACTTAAGAAACCTGTAATTGATGAAATCTCGGAAGTAGTCAAGGATGCCCAGGGCGTTGTCCTCGTTGATTATCGCGGACTTACCGTTGAACAGGATACGGCACTTCGCAGACAGCTTCGTGAAGCCGGGATCACATACAAGGTTTATAAGAACACAATGATGAACTTTGCGTTCAAGGGAACTGATCTTGAAGGACTTACAGCTCACCTGGAAGGTCCCAGTGCCATAGCTGTATCAAAAGATGATGCAACTGCACCCGCGCGTGTTATCGTCAAGTTTGCCAAGGATGCTCCGAAGCTTGAGCTTAAGGCAGGAGTTGTCGAAGGCGTGTTATATGACGCAAAGGGCATAGCAGATGTTGCCAAGATCCCCGGCAGGGAAGAACTTCTTTCAAGACTGCTCGGATCACTGCAGTCTCCTGTTGCAAACCTTGCACGCGTGCTCAACCAGATCGCAGAGAAGGGTCCCGAAAGTGCGGCTGATGCAGCAGAAGCACCCGCAGAGGAAGTACCCGCAGCAGAAGCACCTGTAGAAGAGGCGCCTGCAGCTGAGGCAGAGGAAGCACCCGCCGCGGAAGCACCTGCAACAGAAGAAGCATCTGCTGAATAAGCAGACAGGACGAATAATACAACATTTATCAGGAGGATAATAAAATGGCAAAGATGTCAACAGCAGAATTTATTGATGCTATTAAAGAGTTAACCGTTTTGGAACTTAACGATCTTGTAAAGGCCTGCGAGGAAGAATTCGGTGTTTCCGCTGCAGCAGGCGTAGTTGTGGCAGCAGCAGGCGCAGCAGATGGCGGCGCAGTAGCTGAAGAGAAGACAGAATTTGATATCGAACTTACCGAAGTTGGTCCCAACAAGGTTAAGGTTATCAAAGTTGTTCGTGAAGCAACAGGTCTCGGCCTCAAGGAAGCAAAGGATCTTGTTGATTCTGCTCCCAAGGTACTTAAGGAAGCTGCTTCCAAGGAAGAAGCCGATGATCTCAAGGCTAAGCTTGAGGCAGAAGGCGCCAAGGTTACTCTTAAGTAATAAATAACAGGCAATTATTAAGAAAATAAAAATATTTCTTGACTCTAAAAAGAGCTTGTGTTACCATGGATGATGCGCTATTGTGGTTTCATAGGCTCTTTTTGTGCGCCTTTTTGCCTCAAAAACCGCTAAATATAGGGGTTTTGAGGATGTGTTTCCACAAGAGTGTGTAGCAGGAAATTACAAATAGAAAAACGGGGTGAATACGTCAATGGAAAAGAACAGGATACGTCCGGTTACGGTTGGCAGGAGCATGAGAATGAGCTTCTCTAAGCAAAAAGAAGTTCTGGAAATGCCGAATCTCATTGAAGTTCAGAAGAACTCTTACCAATGGTTTCTGGATGAAGGTCTGAAGGAAGTCTTTGCGGACATCTCACCGATCATGGACTACAGCGGCCAGTTAAGTCTGGAATTTGTAGATTTCAAGTTATGCGAAGAGGATGTCAAGTATTCTATCGAGGAATGTAAAGAACGTGACGCCACATATGCGGCCCCCCTTAAAGTCCGTGTTCGTCTGTACAACAAGACTGATGACAAGATCATAGAGCACGAGATCTTTATGGGCGATCTTCCTCTTATGACAGCAACCGGAACATTCGTGATCAACGGTGCAGAGCGTGTTATAGTCAGTCAGCTTGTCCGTTCCCCGGGAATCTATTATGGAATAACTCATGATAAATTCGGTAAGAAGCTGTATTCGTGCACAGTAATTCCGAACAGAGGAGCATGGTTGGAGTATGAGACGGACTCCAATGATGTTTTCTTTGTGCGCGTGGACAGAACAAGAAAAGTGCCCGTTACGGTTCTTCTGCGTTCCCTCGGACTCGGGACCAATCAGGAGATACTTGATCTGTTCGGCGATGAGCCCAAGATCATGGCTTCGTTCGGAAAGGATGTAGCAACCAATTATCAGGAAGGTCTTCTTGAACTGTACAAGAAGATCCGTCCCGGAGAGCCTCTTGCGGTTGAAAGCGCCGAGAGTCTTATCCATTCGATGTTCTTTGATCCGAGAAGATATGATCTTGCCAAAGTGGGAAGATATAAGTTCAACAAGAAACTTATGCTCCGCAACAGGATCAGAAACAGAGTCCTTGCAGAGGATGTTGTGGATCCCAACACAGGTGAGATACTTGCAAAGGCAGGAGATACCGTATCGATCGAACTCGCAGACAGGATACAGAATGCGGCTGTTCCGTATGTTGTGATCCAGTGCGAAGAGAGAAACGTACGTGTTCTTTCCAATATGATGGTAGACATCACAAGCTTCATAGACTGTGATCCCAAGGAACTGGGTATAACGGAGCTTGTATATTATCCTGCTCTTCAGGCACTCCTTTCGGAATATGCCACAGATGCAAACGCACTTGCGGATGCGATCGCAGAGTCGGTGCATGCACTTATCCCGAAGCATATCACTCCGGAAGATATTTTTGCTTCCATTAATTACAATATGCATCTTGAATACGGTATCGGTAATGACGATGATATCGATCATCTCGGTAACCGTCGTATCCGTGCCGTTGGAGAACTGCTTCAGAATCAGTACAGGATCGGTCTGTCGAGACTGGAGAGAGTCGTTCGTGAGAGAATGACGACACAGGATCTCGAAGGGATATCTCCTCAGCAGCTTATCAACATCAAGCCGGTAACCGCTGCCGTAAAGGAATTCTTCGGATCATCACAGCTGTCACAGTTCATGGATCAGAACAATCCGCTCGGAGAACTTACTCATAAGAGAAGGCTTTCGGCGCTCGGTCCCGGAGGTCTGTCAAGAGACCGTGCGGGATTTGAGGTTCGAGACGTTCATTATTCACATTACGGAAGAATGTGTCCCATAGAGACACCTGAAGGTCCCAACATCGGACTTATCAACTCACTTGCATGTTATGCGAGGATAAATGAATACGGATTTGTTGAGGCACCATACAGAAAGATAGATCACACCGATCCGACAAATCCCGTCGTTACGGATGAGGTTGTTTACATGACAGCCGACGAGGAAGACAATTACCACGTTGCCCAGGCTAACGAGCCCCTCGATGATGAAGGACATTTTGTCAGGAACAACGTTTCCGGTCGTTTCCGTGATGAGACACAGGAATATGACAAGTCAATGTTTGAGTTCATGGATGTATCACCGAAGATGGTGTTCTCCGTAGCTACAGCACTTATTCCGTTCCTTGAGAACGATGATGCAAACCGTGCGCTCATGGGTTCAAACATGCAGAGGCAGGCTGTTCCGCTTCTTCGTACGGAAGCCCCTGTAATAGGAACAGGAATGGAGCCGAAGGCAGCTGTTGACTCAGGCGTGTGTGTTATAGCCAAAAAGAGCGGAACGGTAATAAGTTCGGTATCGGATGAGATCGTTGTCAGGAATGACGACAAAACAACAGAAACTTACCATCTTACCAAGTTCCTGCGTTCCAACCAGTCAAACTGTTATAACCAGAAGCCCATAGTGGACAAGGGTGATCATATAGAAGCAGGACAGGTTATCGCAGACGGTCCTTCCACATCCAACGGAGAGATGGCACTTGGTAAGAACCCTCTCATAGCTTTCATGACATGGGAAGGATATAACTACGAGGATGCAGTACTTCTGTCGGAGAGACTTGTTCAGGAGGATGTATACACATCTGTACATATTGAGGAGCATGAGGCAGAAGCAAGAGATACCAAGCTCGGACCCGAGGAGATCACAAGGGATGTTCCGGGTGTCGGAGAAGATGCCCTCAAGGATCTGGATGAGAACGGTATCATCCGTATAGGTGCTGAAGTAAGAGCAGGTGATATTCTTGTTGGTAAGGTAACTCCCAAGGGAGAGACGGAGCTTACTGCAGAGGAAAGGCTTCTGCGTGCGATCTTCGGTGAGAAGGCAAGAGAAGTCAGGGATACATCCCTCAAGGTTCCTCACGGAGAGTACGGCATCATAGTTGATGCCAAGGTGTTTACCAGAGAAAACGGAGATGAGCTTCCTCCGGGCGTGAATAAATCCGTAAGGATATATATAGCACAGAAGAGAAAGATATCGGTCGGTGATAAGATGGCCGGTCGTCACGGTAACAAGGGTGTTGTTTCACGTGTTCTTCCGATAGAGGATATGCCATATCTTCCGAACGGACGTCCCGTGGACATAGTACTTAATCCCCTTGGTGTTCCTTCACGTATGAACATCGGACAGGTTCTGGAGATCCATCTGTCACTTGCCGCAAAAGCGCTTGGATTTAATATCTCAACCCCCGTATTTGACGGTGCGGATGAGGACGACATAATGGATACGCTCGATCTTGCAAATGATTACGTCAATCTTCCGTTTGACGCCAAGGAGGCGAAGGATAAATCTGCCGTAACGTTTGAGAGTCTCCATAAGGACGAACTTTTACCGGAAGTGTTTGAGTATCTGTCAGAGAACAGGGATCACAGAACTGTATGGAAGGGAGTTCCGATATCACGTGACGGAAAGGTCAGACTTCGTGACGGACGTACCGGAGAATATTTTGACAGCCCCGTAACGATCGGACACATGCATTATCTGAAACTTCACCATCTGGTAGATGACAAGATACATGCCCGTTCAACCGGACCGTATTCACTTGTTACACAGCAGCCGCTGGGAGGAAAAGCCCAGTTCGGCGGACAGCGTTTCGGAGAGATGGAAGTATGGGCGCTGGAAGCTTACGGTGCATCGTATACATTGCAGGAGATCCTGACTGTCAAGTCGGATGACGTGATCGGCCGTGTCAAGACATATGAGGCCATCATTAAGGGTGACAATATACCCGAGGGTGGAATTCCCGAGTCATTCAAGGTGCTTCTCAAGGAACTGCAGTCATTAGGTCTTGATGTGCGCGTCCTTCGGGATGACAACACGGAAGTCGAGATCAAGGAAACCGTTGATTACGGTGAAACCGATATGCGTTCCGTCCTCGAAGGTGATTTCAAGGATTACCGTAAGGACGAAAACTTCGCAAAGAGCGGATACAGTACGCAGGAATTTGATGAAGACAGCGGAGACCTTGTTGACGTAGAGGACGGATCCGAAGACGTATATGAGGCGGATGAGGATTTTGATGACAGCTACGATGACACGGATGAATGATCAATAAAGGAGCAGAAAATGGCAGAGAATAAAAACGAAGCTTACGAGCCTTTAACTTTCGATGCGATAAGGATCGGACTTGCATCACCGGAAAAGATCAAGGAATGGTCCAGAGGAGAAGTCAGAAAGCCCGAGACTATCAATTACAGGACACTCAAGCCGGAGAAGGACGGTCTGTTCTGTGAAAGGATCTTCGGACCCTCCAAGGACTGGGAATGTCACTGCGGTAAATATAAAAAGATCCGTTATAAAGGTGTTATCTGCGACAGATGCGGCGTTGAGGTAACCAAGGCAAATGTCAGACGTGAACGTATGGGCCATATTGAGCTTGCGGCTCCCGTATCACATATCTGGTACTTTAAAGGTATCCCGAGCCGTATGGGTCTGATCCTCGATCTGTCACCGAGAACACTCGAAAAGGTACTTTATTTCGCAAATTATATAGTTCTTGACCCTATGGGTACAGACCTGAAAAAGAAGCAGGTACTGACAGAGGCTGAATACCAGAAGGAAATTGAGGAGTACGGCTGGGGCAAGTTCCGTGTCGGAATGGGTGCTGAAGCGATCAAGGAACTCCTTATGGACATCGATCTTGATAAGGAGGCTGAAGAACTCAAGAGTCAGCTCGAAGACTCAACAGGACAGAAGAAGGCCAAGATCATCAAGAGACTTGAGGTTGTAGAGGCATTCCGTGAATCCGGAAACAAGCCCGAATGGATGATAATGGATGTCATTCCCGTCATCCCGCCCGATCTTCGTCCCATGGTCCAGCTTGACGGCGGAAGGTTTGCAACAAGTGATCTTAATGATCTGTACAGAAGGATAATAAACCGTAACAACCGCCTGAAGAGGCTTCTTGAGCTTGGAGCTCCCGATATCATTGTTCGTAATGAGAAGAGAATGCTTCAGGAAGCTGTTGATGCGCTTGTTGATAACGGTCGCAGAGGCCGTCCCGTTACAGGCCCCGGTAACAGACCTCTCAAGTCACTTTCGGATATGCTCAAGGGTAAGTCAGGACGTTTCCGTCAGAACCTTCTCGGAAAGCGTGTGGATTACTCAGGACGTTCGGTTATCGTTGTCGGTCCCGAACTCAAGATATATCAGTGCGGTCTCCCCAAGGAGATGGCGATAGAGTTGTTTAAACCTTTTGTAATGAAGGAACTTGTTGCCAACAAGTCAGCTCATAACATCAAGAATGCCAAGAAGATGGTGGAGCGTCTCCGCCCGGAAGTATGGGATGTGCTCGAAGATGTCATCAAGGAACATCCTGTAATGTTAAACCGTGCACCAACACTTCACAGACTTGGTATACAGGCATTTGAGCCCATCCTTGTAGAGGGTAAGGCGATCAAGCTTCATCCTCTTGTATGTACCGCTTTCAATGCCGATTTCGACGGTGACCAGATGGCTGTTCATCTTCCTCTTTCGGTTGAGGCGCAGGCAGAGTGCAGATTCCTGCTGCTGTCTCCCAATAACCTGTTAAAGCCGTCCGACGGAGGTCCTGTTGCAGTACCTTCTCAGGATATGGTTCTGGGTATATATTACCTTACGATGGAGAAGATGAGAGATCTGTCAAAGGATCCCGATTTTACCGGAGAAGCCGCGGTGAGCTTCCCTGCTACGGAAGAAGAAGCCCTGAAGGCAAAGGCAGAGATCAAGGAACTCAACAAGCTGATCGATGAGCTGTCTGCGGACAAGGAAAAAGCTGATAAGGCAGGCAGGTCCGCAGTCGACAAAAAGGCAATCGAAGAGGCAAAAGAAAAAAGAGAACATATACGTTCAGCTTTTCTGGAGTCTGTCGGACAGGCATTTTATGCTTACCAGGATGCAAAGAGCAAGGCCATCAAGGCAGGAAAGAGTCTTGACAGCATCAAGACGGATGCGCTTGAGCGCGATACACTTATCAGAGTAAATATTGATCCTGAGCGTGACAGGTGGATCGTATGTGAGATGGTCGATATACTCGGCAGACATTTCAACTCCATGAATCAGGCACTTTTGGCTTATGAAAATCATGAGATAACACTTCATCAGCCCATAAATGTATTCCGCAGGAAGGTGCTTGCTGACGGGACAGAAGTGTCGGGAGTTATCAAGACTACGCTCGGAAGACTGATATTTAATGAGATCCTTCCTCAGGATCTCGGGTTCATAGACAGAGAAAATCCCGAAAATGCGCTGAAGCTGGAAGTTGATTTCCATGTGGGTAAATCACACCTTAAAAAGATACTTGAAAAAGTCATCAATAATCATGGTGCCACAACAACGGCCGAGGTTCTTGATGATATCAAGGCAATGGGTTACAAGTATTCCACGCAGGCGGCTATGACGGTTTCCATCTCTGATATGACCGTACCCGCTGCAAAGCAGGAGATGCTTGATTCGGCTCAGGACAAGGTGGAAAAGATCACGCGTAACTATAAGCGAGGACTCATAACGGAAGAGGAAAGACATAAGAGTGTCATAGAGACATGGAAAGTCACCGACGAGAGTATTACCAAGGAACTAATAGACGGTCTTGATAAATACAACAATATTTACATGATGGCTGATTCCGGTGCCCGTGGTTCCAACAAGCAGATCAAGCAGCTTGCCGGTATGCGCGGACTGATGGCCGATACAACAGGTAAGACGATCGAGCTGCCGATCAAGTCGAATTTCCGTGAGGGTCTGGACGTTCTGGAGTATTTCATGTCGGCACACGGTGCCCGTAAGGGACTTTCGGATACGGCGCTTCGTACGGCGGACAGCGGATACCTTACAAGACGTCTGGTTGATATCTCGCAGGAACTGATCATAAGGGAGCAGGATTGTTCGATCACGCGTTCCGAGATACCGGGAATGGATGTAAGAGCATTCACAAACGGTAAGGAAGTCATTGAGACACTGCGCGACAGGATCCTCGGCAGATATGCCGCAGAGGATATTCTGGATAAGGATGGAAACGTTCTTGTCAAGAAGAATCATATGATCACACCGAGACGTGTTGAAAACGTTCTCAAGAATGCAGTGGATCGTGAGGGAGTTCCCGTTCTTGATTCCAAGATCGGTATAAGTATCCGTACGATACTTACATGTAAGTGCCATAACGGTATATGTTCAAAGTGTTACGGAGCAAACATGGCAACCGGTGAGATGGTTCAGGTCGGTGAAGCTGTCGGTATCATAGCGGCACAGTCCATCGGTGAGCCGGGTACACAGCTTACCATGAGAACATTCCATACCGGTGGTGTTGCCGGAGATGATATCACACAGGGTCTTCCCCGTGTAGAGGAACTGTTTGAGGCAAGAAAGCCCAAGGGACTTGCGATCATCTCAGAGATCTCCGGACATGCCGTATTCCAGGATACGAAGAAGAAGAGAGAAGTTGTTGTAACAAACAGCGAAACAAATGAAACCAAGACATACCTTATACCTTACGGATCACGTTCGAAGATCCCCGAGAACGGTGCCGATATCCAGGCGGGTGATGAACTGACAGACGGATCCGTAAATCCTCACGATATACTGAAGATCAAAGGAGTACGTGCCGCTCAGGATTACATGCTCCGCGAAGTTCAGAGGGTTTACAGACTCCAGGGTGTTGAGATCAACGATAAGCATATAGAGGTCATTGTCCGTCAGATGCTCAAGAAAGTCCGTGTGGAAGATAACGGAGATACGGATCTGCTTCCGGGTTCACTTGTTGACGCACTTGAACTTGAAGACATCAATGAAGCTCTTGAGGCAGAGGGCAAGAAGCCGGTAGAGGCAAAACAGGTTATGCTCGGTATCACCAAGGCGAGCCTTGCAACAAGTTCCTTCCTGTCGGCAGCATCCTTCCAGGAGACAACCAGGGTTCTTACCGAAGCCGCTATCAAGGGAAAGGTCGATCCTCTTATCGGACTGAAGGAAAATGTTATCATAGGAAAGCTCATACCTGCCGGAACGGGAATGAAGCAGTACAGAAATGTAATGCTCGATACTTCGCTTCCTGACAGCCTTGTTGTCCAGAAGGAGGAGATCCCGGAGGAGTATGATGAAGCCGGATTCGATGAGGATGCGGATGAAGATTCCGAAGGTGATATAGATATCAACGAGATCGATGATACGGAATATGAAGAAGAACTTCAGGACATTCCGGAAGATGAGGATTCGGAAGACGAAGATTGATGATATCCGGTCAAAGAGGATATAAAATAATGGCAGAGGAGATAACTCCTCTGCCATTTGTATATTATAAAAATCAAGATTATCAGATCTGATCGATATACATTGAAGCTACGGCTGCTTCAGCTTCTCTCGCAAGTCTGCGGCTCCTTATGGGATGGAAGAATCCGGATCCTGCCAGAAAACCCTTACGTTCGAAAGCCGGGATCTTGCTGGAAAGTTCATAGATGTTCCTGCGTGTCGTGAAATACCATGCCGTATATATAAACATTATCATTACCGTAAAAGCAGCAAGCACTGCCCACACGATATATGATGAAACATCGGTCTTCGGTGCGGCAGCAAGCGGAACATCCCCGTTATCCACAATGAAAAACACGTAATCACCGGAGTGCGACGAAGCGCTCTCTACAGTCGAGGAAGCGATAGTCTCGGTGGTCATGAATCCCAGAACGGGAAGGAATAATAGCGCCGTGAGTGATATTGATGCCAAAATGTTTACGATTATTCTGCGTATACCTGTCATGTCATTCCTCTTTCTGTTGATGCAAATATAATACTACCTTCAATGATAAAGACAGAGGCAGGAATCAAAAAGGTTCAAAAAACTTTTCTTTTCGTTTTTCAGGGTATATAATTGAAAACGGCATTTCTGTTCGATTAAAGGGTTATTTCGCGGAGAAGATGATAATGAGAGATGATTATTTTAAAAGTTATAAGATGTTCAAGTTTATACAGCTTGCTCTTCTTGTGATATTTGCTGTATGCTTTTTCCTTTTTATCTTCCTTGACGATAATCTGAGAACGAGTGTCTTTTCAAACAAGGTGCTTCTTACGATATGTGTTTTCCTATGGGCATTTATGCTGTACAGTGTTGCCTGCATAATAATGGACTTCAGGCTGCTCGAAGGGCATATTATACATGACCACGTTCTCAAGAGAGCTGTGTATGTTGATACTCTCACGGGTATTCCGAACAGATTCTCATGCGATCAGATATTTGAAAAATATGAAGGTCAGTCAGATATTTCAGATCTGGGATGTGCTCTTATCAAGATCGAGAATCTGGAAGAGATAAACCGCACCCGTGGCAGATCGAGCGGTAATGTCATACTGAAGGAATTCTCATCCATGGTCGAGAGGATAAGCGCTCACTATGGGTTTGTCGGAAGAAATAACGGAAATGAGTTCCTTGTGGTAATAGAGAACTGTTCCGAGGATAAGATGAACAGGTTCAGACAGGATCTTATCAAGGACATAGATCTTTATAACAGATCTTCCGGCAGTTATGAGATAAAGATTAAAATTGCGCATCTGCTGAATGAGACAATGCACCTTACAGATTTCAGGGAGCTGGTGGCCAAATTGTATGGAACCGCCAAGGTATAATGAATGGCTGATTTTAATCACGCATATATCGGGCGGCTGGTCCAGAGATCGCAGCGGGGGGACAGTGATGCTTTCGCTGAACTCTATGCCATAACTTATCAGCATACCTATAATTATGCGGCACATTATTTAAGAGATACAAACCTGGCGCAGGATGCACTGCAGGAGACATACATACTTGCGCTGAGGAATATAACGGGTATCAAAGAGCCTGCACTCTTTGTCGCCTGGCTGAATCAGATATGTTTCCGGGTTTGTTACGACATGGAACGTAAGAACCGTCAGGAATACGGGGAGAACAATCCCGAACTGCTTGAGTTCATCAGCGACGAATACATTGACCACAATCCGGAGGATGTTACGGAAACGGCTGATGAAACATCAAGGGTAAAGGAAGCGATAATGTCTCTTCCCTTTAATGAGCAACAGGTAGTCGTCATGCGCTACTACAATGACATGAAGCTCGAGGATATAGCCTCGGCGCTAGGATGTTCAAGGAGCAGCGTCAAGAGATACCTGATATCGGCAAGACAGAGGATGAAATCATTGCTCAGAAAGGGGGAAGAAGATGTTTAGAAGAAACAGGATCTACAGTATAAACAAAAACGCAGCAAACGAAGCGCTTCAAAACGTCTTCGCCGCCTGTGACCAGACTCCCAATACACAGTCACTGGATGTATTGCTGCTCAAGAATATAGCAAATACGACACTTGTAAAATCCGGCAAGTGGATGTCGGCAGCTCTGCTCGTACTGATACTGCTGTGTCCCCTGGTATTCTACTGGGAGGGCAGGAGTGTTCCGGAGACAACACATAAAGCCGATATTACCGTGACAGACCATTACATGGATGAAGATAATGGATGTTTTGTCATGAAACTCAGCGGGAGTGATATTGATTACAACGGGATATACGCCAGAAAAGATGACGGAACTGTGGTGTATCCCATAGAAGCTGATACGGACGGTACCGTAAGGTTCAGGTTTGAAAGCGGTACGCTCAACATATTTATTCCCGATACGGAGGGTGGAATTGTTCAGGCGGTTTTGTCTAAATAGAATAATACTTATATTATGTATGCTGACCGTCGTATTCTCTCTTACAGCCTGCGATGACGGACCCGAGGAAACGGAAGTCGAAATATCCAAGGTCGGGTCTGCAGAAAACAGAAGCAATGAACCCAAGTGCCTGACACCTGTTGCAGGAGGTACTGATGTTCGCGGAAGCGGAGGTCTTACCATTGATGCATCAAATGCAAGTGACGGGTATCTGTTTGTTAAGAACACGGGAGAGAATCCTGATGTCAAGATCCAGCTCAGCTGTGCGGACAGCATTACCTATACCTATATAATACCCAAGGGAGAATGCGTACTTCCGCTTTCGCTGGGTGACGGAGTGTATTCTGTCATAGCCTATGAAAGTATGGGAGAACCGGGTATGTATGCAGCTGCATTTGCCGAAGAGATCGATGTGAAGATGACGGATCCGTTTCTTCCGTTCCTGTATCCCAACTGTTATGTTGATTTCAATATCAATTCCGAAGCGGTACAGCTCGGCAAGACTCTTGCTGAGGGTAAGGGATCGGATATAGAAGTCATAGCAGCTGTTTATGATTATGTGATCAAGAATATCACTTATGATCATGAGAGAGCCGCGACCGTTAAACCTGATTATATCCCGGATGTTGACGCGGTTTTGAGGGAGAAGAAGGGTATATGTTTTGACTATTCATCGCTGATGGCTGCCATGCTCAGGAGCCAGAGGATCCCAACAAGGCTGGAATTCGGGTATGCGGGTGATGCATATCATGCATGGATCACGACATAT
>JBGUNV010000123.1:0-2371 GCA_045117595.1 Lachnospiraceae bacterium | reverse complement strand
AACATCTTTCTGACTCAAATCGGCACCGGGTTGATACTCGAACTCTTCTTTCACGATATCATTACATTGTTCAAGAAACGGTGCAAGATATTTTGCATCATATTCATCTTTTAAATAGAGCTTTTGGGAAACAATTTCCGCATCAGGTTGCAGAATCATTTCACTGTTCATACACCCCGAAAGAATCGGTCTCATCTTTTCCAAATAATAATCTTTACGTCCTACATCATAATACTCCGATAAACCATATCCCGTAAGACTGCTTCCTCCTATAGTTGAGAACGCGTAAAATGTTAAATCCCTGCTTTTTGATTTAAAAACGTAAACATATTCGATCCCGTTACGTGTTTCCCGCCCGTAATGATCGATACACTCCGACTCTTCCGGAACATTTTCTGCCACATATTCTTCCACTTCCTTTTGTGTATGAGGCTTATTATAACATCCTGAAAGGACAGGAACCGCTAACAGGAAGATGGCGATCAGAATTCTTTTGAGATATTTTTTCATATATTCAATACCTTTTGAACTGTACATATCTTTTGCTTATATTTCCATCTCTTCCAGAATATCAACCGCGGATTCTACCATTCTCGGACAAATATCCTTAAAAAGATCATTCTCCCGGGCATAGAGCATCCCCTCTTCGGAGGATATGTCACAGCCAAGTATATCCCTACAGACATAAGAAGCATTCTTTTCTTTGAATCTGTCCATAAACTCAGCAGCCTTGGGGTAAGCAGTTGCTTTATAGTCGGATCCGTCTCCGTATTTCAACCCGATCACCATAATCGCCCCGGATACGGCACCACACACTTCACCTTTTCTCACGCCTCCGCTGAAACATGCCGCCACTTTCATAGCCTGATCTACCGTCAGGCCATAATCATCCGCGTATGCTCCAAGAACTGCCTGTGAGCAGTTGAATCTCTCATAAAATATCTTCATTGCTTTTTCTTTGTGTGTCATAAATCTTCACTCCTCTTACAGTAATTCTTTCTTAAGCAAAACAACCTTTTATAAAAACGGCACCATGTATACCGGGATATAATTAATACCATTTTCCCTCTTATAATCTTTCGTATGAACAACGTATTTTTCCCTTATACGATTCATAAACTTATCGCAAAACACATCCAATGACTTATGTCCTCTGTAATTTCCCGACTTTACCTCTATAGGACAAATCTTATTTCCCACCGAAGTCAGAAAATCTATCTCATACAGATGATTGGATGAATCACTTTCCATCGTGTAATAGAACAGATTATTTCCTTTGGCAACAAGCATCTGGGCAACAACATTTTCATAGACATAGCCCAAATTCGCTTCAAGTTTATCGGAAAGCAGCTTATTATAAATTGTATTTTCGGTATAATCCTTATCCCTGAACGCAAGCGTCACAAACAATCCGACATCAGAAGTAAACAACTTATATCTGCCCGCGTCCTTTTCTAATGCCATTCCGACTCCGGGATTATTTGCATGATACGCTATATTGACCGTGTAAGAAGAAAGCATATCCGGCAACAGATCACGTACCTGTCCGGAACGTGTGCCTTCTCTCGCGCTTGATAATACATATCTCGAAGCATTACCACTTAAGTTTGCCGGTATCGCATCATATATGTCCCCCGCCAATCCGGAAGGATCGATTTTTGCAAAATCTTCTTCGTAAAGATCTACTATATCTCTTTTGATTTCATCTACCGACTGCAGATTATTCTGCTCTAAATATGTTTCTATAGCCTGAGGCATTCCTCCAATAAGCATATATAATCTGAATGTCCGCATGAGATTCCTGTGGACAGAATCTCCCGCAGGCCTCTTTTTCTCCATAAGCATTTTGATCGTCCCGGCAGAAATCTCGTCACCGATTGCCCACAAAAACTCCTCGAAATCCATCGGATACATAGATATTTTATGCTCTTCACTGGGAATCAGAATATCCTTAGTATTCTTCCTGATAGATATAAGCGACCCTGTCTCAAAATACTTATATCTGCCATCGGCTACGAGATACTTGATTGCCTGCCTTGCCTTAGGAAGCAGCTGGACTTCATCAAAAATGATCACAGATTCTTTCTCAAATAATCTTGTTCCGGTCAGTTGTTGCAACTGCAAAAAGAAAAAGTCCAGATCATAAGTATCATCAAATAAGTCCTTGATTGCCTTGCTGGTATGGGCAAAATCGATCAAAATGTATGATTTAAACTCTTTTTTAGCAAATTCTTCCACTATTGTCGATTTACCGACTCGTCTCGCTCCCTTAATCAGCAAAGCATACTTATCACTTCGATTTTCCTTCCATTCAAGAATCTCGCTATAGATTTTCCTTCTAAATACCGGTTTTTCCATACTTCAATCCGTC
>JBGUNV010000122.1:0-8620 GCA_045117595.1 Lachnospiraceae bacterium | reverse complement strand
CCGAATGACAGTATATGCGCAAACAGATCATGCCTGAGTCCTTTTGCAAACCCGGTTGCAGCCTTTGCCGCAAAATACTGTGCGGTGCATGAAACAACAAGACCGACAACGGCAAGCACGATAAGAAGTCCGAACGAAGATCCTATAACATTCGGAGCGGACGGCCTGATGCCGTTATCTATCATATAGGCAATAACAAGCGGCACCGTCAGTTCAAATACGGCTTCAAGCATTTTGAACAACGGTGCTGCCACACATTCTTTTTTATAATCCTTCAGATATACTAACAGTCTTCTCATTCTTTATTTATATCCGTCGGGGTTATGACTCTGCCAGTTCCATGAATCCCTGCACATATCAACTATGTCGTGTTTTGCCACCCATCCGAGCTCTTCCCTCGCCTTGGTAGCGTCAGCATAACAGGTTGCGATATCTCCGGGACGTCTCGGTTTGATCTCATAAGGGATCGTTATATCATTTGCCTGTTCAAAACTCTTTACAAGTTCAAGAACCGATACTCCCTTACCTGTTCCGAGATTATAAACGCACAGGCCTGCTTTTTCACTTATCTTTGCAAGGGCTTTGATATGACCGTCGGCAAGATCCGTTACATGTATATAATCCCTTACACCGGTCCCGTCCACTGTGTCATAATCATTTCCGAACACGCCGAGCTTCTCTAATTTTCCCACTGCGACCTGTGTAACATACGGCATCAGATTGTTAGGGATCCCTTTGGGATTCTCTCCTATCATACCCGAAGCATCGGCTCCGATCGGATTGAAATACCTCAGTATGACTATATTCCATTCCTTATCCGCGGCCGCCATGTCCATCAGGATCTGTTCGATCATGGATTTGGTCCATCCGTAGGGATTGGTACACACGCCCTTGGGACATTTCTCGGTGATCGGGATCGTCTCCGGATCACCGTAGACAGTAGCTGACGAAGAAAAGATGATATTCTTCATATTGTGATCTCGCAGTGCTTTTAACAGATTCAGTGTTCCGGTTATATTATTGTTATAATACTCCCAGGGCTTGGCAACCGACTCTCCCACTGCCTTAAGACCCGCGAAATGTATACAGCAGTCAAATCTGTTATCGGAACATATCCTGTCAAGCAGTCCTGCATCGAGAATATCCCCGACTATGAGTGTGGCTGATTTACCTGCAAGCTGTGCGACACGGTCAAGCGCTTCCTTTGATGAATTCGAAAGATTGTCGAGAACGGTGACTTCATGTCCTTCCTTCAGCAGCTGAAGTACTGTGTGCGAACCTATATATCCGGCGCCGCCGGTAACAAATACATTCATTGTAATTCTCCTTATAATCTAAGCCACGACACCCGTATTCCGGGGTCGTGGCATAATGATCCGAAGATCAGACAGATTTACTTCTGTGATTTCTGTGCTATTGCAGCCTGTGCTGCGGCAAGTCTGGCGATCGGTACTCTGAAAGGTGAACATGATACATAATCAAGTCCCAGACTGTTACAGAATTCGACAGATGTGGGATCTCCACCATGCTCTCCGCATATTCCGACATGAAGTTTCGGATTGACCGGCTTACCGAGATCCATAGACATCTTCATAAGCTTACCTACACCGACAGTATCAAGCTTCGTGAACGGATCGTATTCAAAGATCTTGGTATCATAATAAGCATTCAGGAACTTGCCCGCATCATCTCTCGAAAAACCGTATGTCATCTGTGTCAGGTCATTTGTTCCGAAGCAGAAGAAATCAGCATTGGCAGCGATCTCATCCGCCGTGAGAGCGGCTCTGGGAATCTCGATCATCGTTCCGACTTCATATTCAAGCTTGAAGCCTGCAGCCTTGATCTCTTCATCAGCCGTTTCAACAACTATAGCCTTAACGAAGTTAAACTCCTTGATATCTCCAACAAGAGGGATCATTATCTCGGGTTTTACGCTCCAGTTCGAATGCTTCTTAGATACATTTATCGCCGCTCTTATCACAGCCCTTGTCTGCATTCTTGCGATCTCGGGATATGTAACAGCCAGACGGCATCCTCTGTGTCCCATCATCGGGTTGAATTCATGAAGTGAATCGATAATGGTCTTGATCTCATCAACTGTCTTGTTCTGAGTCTTGGCAAGCTTTTCTATGTCAGCTGCCTCTGTGGGAACGAACTCATGAAGAGGCGGATCAAGGAAACGTATCGTTACCGGATATCCTTCAAGTGCTTCATATAATTTCTCGAAGTCTCCCTGCTGATAAGGAAGTATCTTGTCAAGTGCCTTTTCACGGTCCTCAACCGTATCCGAACAGATCATCTCACGGAATGCATCTATCCTGTCGCCTTCAAAGAACATATGCTCCGTACGGCAAAGCCCGATACCCTCGGCGCCGAGTTCTCTTGCCTTTCTGGCATCATGAGGTGTGTCTGCATTGGTACGTACCTTCATTGTACGGTATTTATCCGCCCATGCCATTATACGTCCGAACTCTCCGGCGATCGTTGCATCAACTGTTGCTATCTTTCCGTCATAGATATTACCGGTTGTACCGTCTATGGAAATATAATCACCTTCCTTGAACTCCTTGCCTCCGAGAGTAAACTTCCTGTTTGCCTCATCCATGGCAATGTCGCCGCATCCGCTGACACAGCATTTACCCATGCCTCTTGCAACAACAGCTGCATGGCTCGTCATACCTCCACGTACCGTAAGTATACCCTGGGCAGCCTTCATTCCGGTGATATCTTCAGGGCTTGTCTCGAGTCTGACAAGAACGACCTTCTCACCCTTGTTGTTCTTGGCCTCGGCATCCTCGGCTGTAAATACGATCTTACCGCATGCGGCACCGGGAGAAGCTCCAAGTCCTCTTCCGAGAGGTTTTGAATTCTTGAGTACATTAACATCAAACTGCGGATGAAGAAGTGTATCGAGATTTCTCGGATCGATCATCGCAACAGCCTGCTCTTCCGTCTTCATACCTTCATCAACAAGATCACATGCGATCTTGAGTGCAGCCTGGGCCGTCCTCTTTCCGTTACGGCACTGGAGCATGTAAAGCTTTCCGTTTTCAACGGTGAACTCCATATCCTGCATGTCATGGTAATGGTTCTCAAGTATCTTACACACCTTGATAAACTGCTTGTATGCTTCAGGGAACTGCTTCTCCATCTCATCTATCTTCATCGGAGTACGTATACCCGCAACAACGTCCTCACCCTGAGCATTAACAAGGAATTCACCCATGAGCTTCTTTTCACCCGTAGCGGGATCTCTTGTAAATGCAACACCCGTACCGGAATTGTTGTTAAGGTTACCGAATACCATCGGCATAACGGAAACAGCGGTTCCCCAGCTGTAAGGTATATCATTGTCACGACGGTAAACGTTTGCTCTCGGGTTATCCCAGCTTCTGAAAACAGCTTTGATAGCTTCCTTGAGCTGTATTATCGGATCTGAAGGAAAGTCTTCATCAAGTTCTTTCTTGTATTCACTCTTGAACTGCTCGGCAAGTTCCTTAAGATCTTCGGCAGTAAGGTCGACATCATATTCAACACCTTTTTTCTTCTTCATTTCGTCGATAAGATCCTCAAAGTGTTTCTTGCCGACTCCCATTACAACATCTGAGAACATCTGTATGAAGCGTCTGTATGAATCATATACGAATCTTTCGAATTTGGGATCAGGGTTTGCATTGATCATTGCTTCCACAACTTCCTCGTTCATTCCGAGGTTAAGTATGGTATCCATCATGCCGGGCATTGAAGCACGGGCACCGGAACGGACCGAAACAAGGAGCGGTTTGTCGGGATCGCCGAAGTATTTGTCGTTGATCATCTCGATACGTCCGACGAATTCCATTATCTGTCCCATGATCTCGTCATTGATCTGTCTTCCGTCCTCATAGTACTGCGAGCAGGCATCAGTTGTAACCGTAAAGCCCTGAGGAACAGGAAGACCGATGTTAGTCATCTCGGCCAGGTTTGCACCTTTTCCTCCGAGGAGATTACGCATCTCGGCACTACCCTCGGTAAACAGATAAACCCATTTTCTCTTTCGTAAATTCATTCTCTTTCCTCCTGAAAACTTTTATTAATCTATTACATATGATCCCTGACCTTCCGGTCATTTCATCATATTATATCAAAACTCGAATTTATCGGCAAAGTATGCATCCAGTTCGTCGATCTTCACCCTTTCCTGTTCCATGCTGTCACGGTCTCTTATCGTAACTGCACCATCCTCTTCGGAATCAAAATCGTATGTTACGCAGAAAGGTGTTCCGATCTCATCCTGTCTTCTGTATCTCTTACCGATATTTCCCCTGTCGTCATATTCACAGTTGTACTTTTTGGACAGCTGCGCATATATCTTCTCCGCACCTTCGGCAAGCTTCTTGGAAAGAGGCAGGACACCGATCTTGACAGGCGCGATGGCCGGATGGAAATGAAGCACCGTACGCATGTCCGGTTTATCTTCCGTTCCGATGTTTTCCTCATCATATGCCTCGCACAGAAATGCAAGAGTCACACGATCAGCACCGAGAGACGGTTCAACTACATAAGGAATGTACTTTTCGTTTGTCTCATCGTCAAAATAATCCATCGGTTCACCGGACGTGTTCTGATGCTGTGTAAGATCATAATCGGTTCTTGATGCGATACCCCACAGTTCTCCCCAGTCAGTGAACGGGAATGCATATTCTATGTCGGTTGTATGATCGCTGTAGAATGACAGTTCCTCAGGATCATGATCACGCAGTCTTAAATGATCCTTGTTGATACCAAGTGCAAGAAGCCAGTCATAACAGAACTTTCTCCAATACTCAAACCATTCCGTCTGGGTTCCCGGTTTGCAGAAGAACTCCAGTTCCATCTGCTCAAACTCCCTGGTCCTGAATGTAAAGTTACCGGGTGTTATCTCATTTCTGAATGATTTACCGACCTGACATATTCCGAAGGGAACCTTCTTACGTGAAGTCCTCTGAACATTCTTGAAATTAACGAAAATACCCTGTGCAGTCTCGGGACGCAGATATACAACACTTTTCGCATCCTCCGTGACACCCTGGAATGTCTTGAACATCAGGTTGAACTCCCTTATCGATGTAAAATCACGTTTTCCGCATGAAGGACAGGGAATGTTATTGTCGCTTATGAACTTTTCCATCTCTTCATGGGACCATCCGTCAACAGATGACTCAAGAGTGATATTGTTGTCTTCCGCATAGTCTTCTATAACCTTATCCGCACGAAATCTCTCATGGCATGCTTTACAGTCCATAAGCGGATCGGAAAAACCTCCGAGATGGCCGGATGCTACCCAGACCTGGGGATTCATGAGAATTGCACAGTCTACTCCAACATTATAAGGATTTTCCTGTACAAACTTCTGCCACCATGCACGTTTGACGTTATTCTTCAACTCAACGCCAAGATTTCCGTAATCCCATGTATTGGCGAGTCCTCCGTATATCTCGCTTCCCGGATAAACAAAACCTCTTGATTTTGCAAGCGCAACAATTTTGTCCATTGATTTTTCCATAATCTCTCTCCTTGGTTAGGTATTGGTATTTTTATTTGAGAACCAGATAAGCCAGACCGTCCGATTCGCTGAGGACCCTGGCCTCTCTGTCATCTATCATATCAACATTTGCCGATACATATGCAATATCCTTAAATGTCCTGATCCTTGCATGTTCACTGAGTATCACGATATTCTTCTCAGGCATTCCCATGATCTGTATCTTCGATATCTTGTCACCGGATTCTACACCTTTAAGCATTACATCCATCGAATAACCGTTATCGTAAGCCTCACTGATGGAACCCACAAACAGTTTCTGGCCTATAAAACTCTCATAATCTGAAGGCCCCGTAAAGTCGAGATTAACAAATATCCTGGAATCTTTGACTTCGACCTTGCCCAACCTGATCTCTTCGGCACCTATAGAGTCGTTATACCGTCCTATCTCATCGGCAAATTCGTTTCTGAGTTCATTTACGTCATAATAATCCTTGGAAAAATCCTCAACTATCGTCTCACTGACTTTGCCCTTCCTGCTGACAGTGATCGTGGTCTCGGCATAATCTTCCTCTTCTTCGGCCGAACTGCAGGCGGCAGCGATAAATGACATGACTATCAATATGCAGATCAAAACAGCCTTTTTTTTCAACTCGAATCTCCCGTAATGATAACTTATTGATTATACTCCCGAACCACCCAAAAAATCCAGACTTTTAAATTTCCGGTCGATAAATCTGTTCCTGTATTCATCAGCAAGTTTTGTTATGCTGTCAAGAACCTCATCACTTACCGCAAACGTATATAGTTTCTCGATAGGAGTCTTAACGATAAAATCCACAGTGTATCTTGCCGTACCTTCAAGTGTGCGGTCGGCTTCGGCCTGGGGAAACTCCCCGTTTACAACAAGTGCCTTTATTTCAAAGATCACTTTTACAAGTCTGTTGTCAAGAGACGGTTTGCATACAGCCCTGACCGACTGATATAACAGTCCGAGCATCTGCGACTCGTCATTGTTTTCCCTCGTATAGTAATCCGCGAATTCGAGGAAGTACATTCCCAGACAGGCGTTGTCATAATCCTCACGAAGTTCCTCAAAATAATTGGATATCGAAGCTTCAATGATATTGTAGGCCGTCCTGCCTTCATACATCTTGAACGAGCCGAAGCAGAACTGGTCTGTGGCAGCCATAAGTCTTGATCCCTGCCTTCTTGCGCCTCTTGCAAACGCGGTGACTTTCCCGCGTTCAAGCGTCAGAATGACTACGCGACGGTCGTAATCACCAACAGGACCTGTAGCAAGTACCATACCGGTCAGCGTGACCGGTCCGGAGTTAATCTTCTCCATCTGTCAGATCTTTCCTGTCATATCCGAAGTTTTTCAGCATTATATCGGAATCCCTCCAGTCTTTTTTGACCTTTATCCACAGATCGAGATTGACTTTGCTCTCAACAAGCTTTTCTATCTCATATCTGGCAGCGCTTCCGATCTTCTTGAGCATTGACCCGCCTTTACCGATGATTATACCTTTGTGGGAATCCTTCTCGCATATCAATGTGGCGTGTATATTTACGATCCTGTCAGTGTATTCCATGGACTCAACGGTCACGGCAACGCCATGCGGTATCTCCTCCTGCAGGCATCTTAATGCCTTTTCCCTGATTAGTTCAGCAACGATCTGGCGGGTAGGCTGATCGGTCACCGTTTCCTCATCAAAGAACGGGGCTCCTTCCGGTATGTATCCGAATATCTGATCGATAAGGACATCCACATTGTCCCCGTTTCTGGCGGATACCGGAACGATCTCCGAAAAATCGCATAACTTCCTGTATTTGTCGATGATCCCCAGAAGTTCTTCCCTTTTTTTCAGATCCGTTTTGTTTATGACAAGTATTATCGGGATCTTTATGTCCGCAAGGCCGGCCGCGATCGCCTTATCACCTGCTCCTATGTATTCATCAGCCTCAACCAGCCACAGTATAAGATCCGCCTCCGAAACCGTTCTCCTGGCTGCAGTCATCATATACTGCCCGAGACGGTTTTTCGCTTTATGGATCCCGGGGGTATCCACAAACACTATCTGTCCCCGCTCCTCGGTATATACCGTCCTTATGCGATTCCGGGTCGTCTGTGGTTTATCCGATGTTATCGCGATCTTCTGCCCGATTATCCTGTTTGTCAGAGTCGATTTGCCTACATTGGGCCGTCCTATTACCGCAACAAAACCCGCTTTGGCAGAACCTTCACTCATTATTTGCCTTCCTTGCCGGATACCGGAGCGTTCTGTTGTGATACGGCAACTTCGTCCGGTTTTACGGGAACCGCGGTAGCTGTCACAACCTGGGATTTCTTTGCCGAGATGCCCTTCTTCTTGCCGGACTTTTTGACTATGGCCATGATCGCCCTTACAATACCGAATACTATCGCGAAGATTATCGCCAGTATGACAACAACAACGAGAAGCATGGGAAGAAGGGATACGAATCCGATGATGAAGTCCTGTATGGTCTCCCAGGCCTCCTCACAACTGTCAAGGAACCCTTCGGACAGTCTCTGCCAGAAAGTCTTCTCCGCAACCGGTTCGGGAGTGTATTCTATTACTTCGTATACATTCAGATTGACAGTGGAATACTCAACCTGGTTATTCATCGTACGCAGTCTTGACTCATAACTCTCTATCTCATAACGCACTTCAGTCAGGCGGTTTTCCAGTTCGATAATGTTTTCAAGTGTATCTGCCTGTTCAAGAAGTTCATTGAGTCTGGCCTGTTCTATCTTGAGAGATTCCTTGTGAGCTTCCACATCGGCATACTGCAGTGTTACATCCTCTGCGGATTCATTCTTGGATGTGATGTTTGATTCGTCTTCTATACCCTTGACAAAAAAGTCAAGCTTGTTGGCAGGGATCCTTGCGACTATAAATGCGCTTCTTTTTTCATTGTTTGAATCATAAGAACTTCCCTGCACATCCATACTCTGTGCGTACCCGCCGAGAGATGCGATCCTGTCCGTAACATTTGCGATCAGTTTATCAAATTCCCTGGTCTCTGCCGTGATATTAACGGTCTTGATGAGTTTTCTGTTTGAATTGCTCATGATCTCCGCATCAGAAGGAG
>JBGUNV010000121.1:0-30241 GCA_045117595.1 Lachnospiraceae bacterium | reverse complement strand
TTGCAAGTGAAACATACTGCATGATCGTTCCGGCATAATATACGGTAAGGGTTCCTTTTGCACCGTCAAGCAATACCCGGCACATTCCGTTCTCACCTTCATCAGTTACTTCAAGTTTTGTATTGTTTCCCTGATCATCAGCCAGGTATGCGCTATACCCTTTGTAGTAGATGAACGGAACATCAACATAGATATGACTGTCTTCTATCCGCGAAATTATCTTACCCTTGTTTCTTTCAAATCCGGCCTCGGATCCGTCATCAAACACCATATGCTCACTTTGACCGACCAGTTTGCCCGGCTCCTCTACCGTAGCGGGAAGCCATTCTCCGGCTATAACGTTTGCCGTATACGGTTTGTAACTGTAATAATCGTCGCTGTAATCATAATACCCCATTGAATTTTCATTCTGGTGTCCTATCGCCAGAAATGCCATGACAAATGTTACTGTCACTACCGCCATATCGGAAACATGACCCTTTTGCATGTCATCTGCCTTTTCCACAAATTTCTGCAGTATTATCGCATCAGCCATGGCAAGCAGGACAGAAGCGACCAGAAACAGTCTCCATGGGAACTGCAGGAAACCGAAATACCGCGCCACCTTTTCCCATGGCATTATGTTAGTGGATCCGATCGCAAAAACCGCCGCAAAAGCAAGCATGTTATCCGCAAATCCAAGTATCGGACAATCTCTTTTGGACAGAAAGATCCTCGGGATCGCAAATCCGAAAAGAGCAAATCCTATACACGGAAAAACGGATGAGGCGATATCCGCAAAATTAACCGCGGAATCAAGAAGATCCGTCCAGTTATCCGATACATAAAACTTTGCCGATGCAAACTGCTCCAGCATTGGTACCCACTGATATGCCGTTACGAGCAGAGCAAGGAGTGATACTATACACAGTTTGACAAATATTCTCGGTTTTGAGATAAAATGTCTGATACAGATCAGAAAAACCGCAAAAGCAAATCCTGCAGTGACGATGAGTGTAGATGTGTGCGTAAGTATAAGCCCCGCGAAACCGAGTCCGAACATCAACGGTCTGTCCATATCCTCGTACAGAACATTATATACACCGTAAACTGCAATCGGGACAAAAATGAAAGCAGCATTTTCACCGCATGCCGTTCTTACAACCATATCATCCATGTGATACGGGCAAAGTGTCAACAGGATCGCCGCAACGGATCCTGCAAATTTCGATCGGGTCATCTTCCATACACAATAAAATGCAGACAGGTATGTAAGAACAAAGATCATAACCGTATAAATGTGAAAACTCTTTCCGATACTAACATGAAATACACGAAGCAATGCCGGTATGTGCATGAAAAGATCGGAATAAAACATGGAGCTTGCATAGCCCGCTCCCCCGTAAAACAGTGTATTGACCTTCATGAAGGGGTGTCCTATCAGGATCCCCTCCTTAAGACTCTCGATACGAAGAAGATGATATTCTATATCGTGTCCGTTGATACAATATCTTGAGATCAGAGGACTGACCGCTGTTATCATGGTAACGATAAAGAGCATGAGTGTTATTTGATTGTCCCTGTTCTTCAGGTATCTTTTCATCTTACTCCTCTGACTCCTCCTGTGTTTCCTCCGGGGCAGGAGTTGGGGTTGGCGTTGGGGTCGGAGTCGGCGTCGGTGTCGGTGTAGGCGTCGGTGTCACTTCCTCCTCATCACGGTCTGTGTCATCTTCCACAAGATCGGAAAACGAAAGAGTGACATCCCTTTCATCATAGGCTATTGATATCGTATAGCTCTTGGTCACATAACCGTTTCTCGAAAGCGTGATAACGTGCGAGCCCGGATCCGGTCTTATGACCGAGATAGGAGATATACCCACATATATCCCGTCGATGTATACTTCCGCGTCTTCGGGAGAATCAACATACATCCTGGATGTATCGCTGACAACCACGGCTGCCGTGGTGCTCGAAGATGTTGACATCGATGATGTCTGTCCCGCAAACGGTGTGGGGACTGCCTGAGTAAGCGGAGGCAGATATAATCCCGATGATGACCTGTATGAAGGGAACGCTGACGTTGATGTTGACGTTGATGTCGATGTCGATCCTGACGTCGTCTTTTTCGCGGTTGCCGTCGTAGACTTTTTGTCCGTATCGGATCCCTCTTTTTCAAGGACAATATCCACATTGGCATATTTGTCCGAAACACGTATGTTTATATCCACACTGTTATATCCGGCAAGTTCCGCATGAACTTTATGGATCCCGAATTCGAGGGGTATCCTCTCCTCATAATCGGTCATTACTCCGTCTATGGTCAACTGGGCATAATCCGGAACGATGTTAAAAGCAACATGACCTATCGCAACTTCCTTTATATCCACTTTCGACAGATCTATTGGGGTTTCTCTGTCCCTTTCAACCGTAACATCTTCCTCGGCTGCATAACCCTTATTGGTCAGACGGACATGATAACTGCCCTCCGGAACAGGTATGAGCATCTCCTCATCGATCCTGCTGATAAGCTCCTGGCCTATCTCTATCCATCCGCCGTTAAAATACGTATCGTTCAGAAGTCTTATATAACCGTGGCCTCTTTCAACGATTATGGAACAGACTTTACGGCCGTAGCCCTTGACTGTAAGTGTATCAACATTCGTAACATCCATGAACGAGGCAAGATTCCTGCCATAGGAAACGATCGATGTGGCCGGAAGTTTATATGTACTGCCGGCAATATCCATCCGTTTCTCCTGTTCATTTATCTCAAATTTTGTCACACCGGTATATGTCCATGCATCATCGCTGATCTTCAGCCCGAGCAGTTCTCTGTTGTACATGCTGTATGTGACATCAAATATCTCTCCGAGAGGGATCTGATCCAGTGTGAGATAGTTTCCGTACTTTCCGAGTATCGGGGTCTTATCCGTATAATCAAATTCGAAAAGCTTGTCATTATCCACCGATATGAACTTAAGCTTTTGATCTTCCGTGTTAACTCCAACAAGCATGGCTGTACTTTCATACACCAGTTCATCGCTTAACACGGGATTTGAATCGACCGTCTCCTGGATCTGCTGTGCCCGTTTTTCGGCCTGCCGCTTATTATATTCTTTTGAAATATAATATATCCCGAGCATCGTTATTATCACGATCACGATGACCGGAATGACTACTTTTTCGATTTTTTTCATTTAAGGCCACCGCGAATCCGGTTTAAGAGAATCTCCCTGTCGTTCATTGAGGGATCATCAAGCACGCACTCAAACAATTCATTTAACATTCTGCCAATTTCAGGTCCCGGCGAATATCCTTCATTCAGAAGATCCTTTCCGTTAACGGCAAGATCATTGATCGACAGACAATCTCCCCGGTCACATATTTCATGATACATCTCCTCGAACTTTGTTACCTGATACAGTTTGTCCTCCCACTGATATCTGGTATGGGCATACAGATCCGCATATTTCAGCATGATGAGTGCATCCATATTGGATCTTCCGACATTAACAATAAACCGTCTGACCGAAGGATATGACAGTTTTGGCCTTTCATCATGGTACCTGACAAGTTTCATGACCCGGTCGATCGTATCGTTATCATATTTCAGTCTTTTAAGCACATCCCCGGACATCTTCTCGCCTGCTTCTGGATGTCCTTTGAAGTGATCAACACCATCCGGACCCGTTGTTTTCTTTGCAGGCTTTGCAATATCGTGAAGCAACGTCGCAATACCCAGCACCCTGTAACTTGCGGCATCAATACCTTTATAATTCCGGACCATGTAATCAAGTGCCGCTATCGTATGATCTCCGACATCTGTAAAATGATGGGGAGTTATCTGATCGCACTCCATCATTGTGTCCCATTCGGGAAATACGACTGCCGTGACCCCGAGTTCATATGCCGTACGCAATCTGTCGGGATGATCCGAAAGAACAAGCTTTTCAAGTTCATCCCTTATCCTCTCTGCACTGATGTCCGATAACTTGTGGGCAAGCTGTTTTATGGCATTTGCAGTATCTTCCGCTATCTCATATCCGAACCTGGCTGAAAACCTGAGTGCACGGAGCATCCGAAGCGCATCTTCATCAAATCTCTCCTTCGGATCTCCCACCGCCCGGATGATACCTGATTTCAGATCCTCAACACCTCCGAACAGATCCACAAGCCCGTCCTTTTCGCAAAATGCCATGGCATTTATCGTAAAATCACGGCGCCCGAGATCCTCAGCAAGATCTGATGTGAACATGACATCTCTGGGATGGCGGCTGTCCTCATACTCCCCGTCAATACGATAGGTGGTGATCTCGAAACCATCGTTTCCCATCATCACTTTTACGGTTCCGTGCTTAATGCCTATATCTACGGTTCTTCTGAAAAGCGATCTGACCTGTTCGGGATGCGCATCTGTAGTTATATCCCAGTCACTCGGCTCTATACCCAGATAAGAATCCCTGACACATCCCCCGACCACATAAGCCTCATATCCGGCCTCCTGCAGTTTATCAATGATGATCCTAACCTTGGGAGGATATAATATCTGCATCTGCTTCCTCTTATCTGTTGCTTACAAGTTCGACCGTCTGTCTGGCTATCGACATTTCCTCATCTGTCGGAATGACAAGAACGGGAACCTTTGACCCTTCGGCCGATATTATGGTCTCAACACCTCTGACATTGTTTCTGTCACGATCGATACTGGTACCGAGATATGTCAGATACCCGCATATCTCCTCCCTTGCACTTATATTGTTTTCACCGACTCCCGCGGTGAATGTTATGGCATCAACACCATTCATGGCGGCAACATAAGCTCCGATATACTTGGCAACGCGATATGCATATGTCTCAAGCGTGATCTTTGCCTGTTCGTTGCCTGATTCCGCTGCCTCTCCCAAATCGCGGAAATCACTGGATATGCCGTCGGAAAGTCCGAGAACTCCTGATTTCTTGTTTAATACATTCAGCATGTCGCTTATGGACAGGCCTTCCTTTTCGGAAACAAACTCCAGTATGGCCGGATCGAGATCTCCGCTCCTTGTACCCATGATAAGGCCTTCAAGCGGTGTCAGTCCCATCGAAGTATCAACACATTTTCCGTATTTTACGGCAGAGATCGAAGCACCGTTTCCCAGATGACATACTATGATCTTCATATCCTTAATATCTTTTCCGAGAAATCTTGCCGTAGCACCTGCAACATATTCATGACTCGTTCCATGGAACCCGTAGCGTCTGACCTTGTATTTCCTGTAATACTCATAAGGTATCCCGTACAGAAATGCCTTGGGAGGCATGGTCTGATGGAAGGCCGTATCAAATACCGCTACCATGGGAACGGAGGGCATCAGTTCCCTGCATGAATTGACGCCTATAAGATTTGCGGGGTTATGAAGAGGCGCAAGATCATTACACTCCTCTATGGCCTTTATAACTTCATCATCGATTATAACCGACTCGGAAAAACGTTCTCCTCCGTGTACGATACGATGCCCGACCGCATCTATCTCAGAAAGGCTCTTTATCACTCCCGTTTCCGGATCCGTCAGTGCCTCAAGCACAAGTGATACAGCCTTGGTATGACTGGGCATATCGGTTTCCGACTTGATCTTGTCATGTCCCTTCGGCTGATATGTATGCATTCCTCCGTCAATGCCTATGCGTTCACACAGACCCTTGGCAAGAACTTCCTCGCTTTCGGTACTGATAAGCTGGTATTTCAGTGAACTGCTCCCGCAGTTTATTACTAATACATTCATGGTCTTCCTCTCCTTATGAATCAATATGCTTTGCCCCAATATACGAGATGTTTGGCAGGCTTACCGCAGCATACACAGACATCCGATATCTTTTCCTGTTCAAAAGGAATGCAACGGCTTGTTACTGCCATCTTTTCCTTGATCTCATTCTCGCATGATACATCACCGCACCACATAGCTTTAACAAAGCCCGTCTTTTCTGAGAAAATCTTCTCAAACTCCTCCTTCGAAGATGCCGTATAGATCTGAGAATCGCGACGCTTAGCCGCCCGCATGAGCATATCCTTCTGTATCGTATCAAGAAGGTCCGCTACATAATCCGCAATGTCTCCAAGAGAACACTCTGTCTTCTCTCCGGTATCACGACGAGCGAGAACGGCCTTGCCCGTTTCGATATCCTTGGGACCTATCTCTATCCTGACGGGAATACCGCGCATCTCCGCCTCGGCAAATTTCCATCCGGGACTCTTGTCCGTATCGTCAACCTTCACACGAAGTCCTCTGCCGGACAGTTCATCCTTTATTTCGAAAGCCTTCGTGAGAACTCCCTCTGCCTGCTGCCTTATCGGTACTATCTCTACCTGGACGGGTGCAACCTTTGGCGGAAGGACCAGTCCGTTATCATCTCCGTGAACCATGATGATCGCGCCTATCAGCCTGGTTGTCGATCCCCATGAAGTCTGGTAAGGATACTTAAGGGTATTGTCTCTGTCTGTAAACTGGATGCCAAACGCCCTTGCAAAACCGTCACCGAAGTTATGGCTGGTTCCGGACTGGAGTGCCTTGCCGTCGTGCATGAGAGCTTCTATCGTGTAGGTAGCCTCGGCACCAGCAAATTTCTCCTTGTCGGTCTTGCGTCCCTTTATGACCGGAATCGCAAGAACCTCCTCGCAGAACTGTGCGTACAGATCGAGCATCTGTATGGTCCTTTCCTCGGCCTCCTCAAAAGTGGCATGTATCGTATGCCCCTCCTGCCACAGAAATTCCCTTGAACGAAGGAAAGGTCTGGTCTCCTTCTCCCATCTGACTACAGAACACCATTGGTTGTATATCTTGGGCAGATCCCTGTATGAATGGACCTCATTCTTATAAAAATCGCAGAACAGAGTCTCAGATGTAGGTCTTACACACATCCTCTCCTGAAGTGGCTGAAGTCCTCCCTGTGTTACCCAGGCAACCTCCGGAGCAAATCCTTCCACATGGTCTTTTTCCTTCTCCAGAAGACTTTCGGGAATGAACATCGGAAGATAAACATTCTCAACGCCTGTCTGTTTAAACCTCTCATCCATCTGTTTCTGTATGAGCTCCCAGATCGCATAACCGGCCGGTTTAAAAACCATGCACCCTTTAACGCTCGTGTAATCGATCAGATCTGCCTGTTTGACAACATCCGTATACCACTGCGCAAAATCAACCTCCATCGAAGTGATCTGCTCAACCTGTTTCTTATCCGCCATAACATAAACTCCTCATAAAAAGATTTTGACCTAACTCTTATATTTTACGCTAATTTGCGTATTTTATCCACTTTTTTATGCGATCGGTCTATTTGCCGAAATATCTTTCTATATCCGTCCGCAAGGCTGTGCTCGTTCCCTGGGTCATGACAGGGCTGCCTCCTCCCCTGCCTTTACATTTTGAATTGAAATCGGCGGTCATCTGCTGCAGTCCTGCATTATCGGCATTATCTGCCTTTATCGCAAAAATATACCGATAACCTTCCGTATCATTGCCGGTCAGGGCACATATCGTTCCCGAATATACCTTTGTGCATTCATTAACAAGATTACGAAGTCCCATAGGATCAAGGTCTTCGACAAAAATAAGCTCCGCCCTGCATCCTGCCGGATCCTTTTTGCTGACGCGTCCTATAACATCAGCGGTAATGATACCGGCAATCTTTTTGCGTAATCGGGTATTATCCTCCTTAAGGGCTGCATATCTGTCGGAAAAATCCCTGACAAAATCTGCCGTTTCACTTCTTTTGGCAGAAAGTATCTCCATTATTGCGCGGTTGGATTCATCGAGATATGCATAATCCTTATATGCACTCATACCGGCAGTCATGGTTATCCTTGTACCTTTGCGATGCGGAGTATGATCAAGTATCCTGATTATACCCACCTGTCCCGTAGATCTTAAATGAGGCGCACAGCATGCACATGTATCCACACCTTCTATACAGACAAGCCGTACATTTTCATATATATCCAGCTTGCTGCGATACTGCATCTTCTTAGCTTCTTCCGGCTCGGGAAAGCTTATAATGATCGGAATATCACCATATACTATCCTGTTGGCACGCTCCTCTATATCCCTTATCTGTTCGTCCGTAAGCGGTCCGTCAAGATCAAAGACAGCCTCCGACTGTGTCATATGAAATCCCACATTTTCGTATCCGAAGGCCTGATGCATCAGCCCGCTTATGATGTGCTCGGCACCATGGATCTGCATGCAGAAAAATCTCCGGTCCGCATCGATGTTTCCCGTAACCGCTGTCCCTTCCCGGATGCAGGATTCCGTATAATGCCTGACCTGCCCTGATACTGTCTGTACATCCGTCACTCTTATTTTATCCATACCCTCCACGGTAAAAAAGCCCGTGTCTGCCTGCTGCCCTCCTCCCTCCGGAAAGAAGCAGGTACGGTCAAGTATGACATAATCTTTCCCGTTATCATTGCCGGATCCTGTCACCTTTGCATCAAATACGGTCACACTTCCATCGGTTTCATATAACAGTTCTGTCTGTTCGTTTTTTTCTCTTTCGTTTTTCATAAGGTAACCCATACAATAAGAGAGCGGACTTCTGTCCACTCTCTCATACCGGGGAGTGACCGGCATCTGCGGTCTCCCGTACCATTATCCGAAGTATCTGTCATGAAGGCCCTTGAATGCCTTGCCGTGTCTTGCTTCATCCCTTGCCATCTCATGGACTGTGTCATGGATCGCATCGAGATTTGCTGCCTTCGCACGCTTTGCAAGATCGGTCTTGCCTGCAGTCGCGCCGTTCTCGGCTTCTATACGCATCTCAAGGTTCTTCTTGGTGGAATCGGTAACAACCTCACCGAGAAGTTCGGCAAACTTTGCTGCATGCTCGGCCTCCTCAAATGCTGCCTTCTCATAATACATTCCGATCTCGGGATAGCCTTCCCTGAAAGCTACTCTGGCCATGGCAAGATACATGCCGACCTCGGTACATTCACCGTTAAAATTAGAACGAAGGTCAGCTATAATATCCTCCGATACACCCTTGGCAACACCGACAACATGCTCAGCAGCCCATGTCATCTCACCTTCCTGCTTTGAGAACTTCTCTGCAGGAGCCTTACACTGGGGACAAGCCTCGGGAGGTGTGTCTCCTTCATGAACATAACCACATACCTGACAAACCCATTTCATAACCCTAATCTCCTTTTCATGATATGATCAATAGTTCAAAAAACTATCGGTAACTGCTCATCGCAATTCTACGTTATTGTACCATATTTATGTATTGTTTTTCATAAAATTTTTAATACCTCTGAAAGTCGACGGACTCAATATATGTTCCATACGGCAGGCGTCCGTTTCCGCGATCTTTTCGGAAACTCCGGCAACCTTCTGTAAAAAGGTTGTAAGTGTCTTGTGCCGGTCATAGATCTCGACCGCCCTTTTGTGTCCTTTTTCAGTCAGATTGATCTCCTTGCTGACCTCGTCCATTGTTATCAGTCCTTCATCCCGAAGGATACCCATGGCTCTTGATATACTCGGCCTGGAAAAACCCAGTTCCCTGGCAACATCGATGGAATATACGATTCCGTTCCTTTTTTTCAGTAAGTATATGGTTTCAATATAGTCTTCACCTGATTCTAATACCGCCATAACCCGTCTCCGTTCAATTCATTGATAAGTATCTGTAACCACCGTCTTCTATTGCCTTTTTGATAATGCTCTCATCCGTATCCTTTGTGACCGTGATGACCGCGCAGCCCTTTTCGTGGCTTACATCGGCATTTTCGATCCCGTCTAGTCCCTCCAGGATTTTCTTAACAGCAGCTTCACAGTGAGGACACATCATTCCCTCGATATTAACTGTTTTTGTCATCGCCCGTTCTCCTTCTTTTTCTTTTTCCACATAAGTTTCTGCCTTCTTCACCCTGACCGCCCTGTCATGTGACGGATCGTAAACATCGGTAAGATTAAGGCGAAGTGCGTTTAGAACCACAAATATGCTCGACGCACTCATGGCCGCTGCACCCCACATCGGATTCATCGTAAGTCCCCAGTGTACATATGCTCCGCATGCGAGCGGTATAAGCAGCACATTATATATAAGTGCCCAGAACAGATTTTCCTTGATGTTCAGGTAAGTATGTCTTGAAAGCCTCACAGCTGCAGGTACATCCCTCATATCCGACTTCATCAGGACAACGTCCGCAGCATCTATCGCCACATCCGTACCGGCTCCTATCGCTATTCCGATATGGGCTCTGGTCAGTGCGGGCGCATCATTTATACCGTCACCTACCATAGCCGTCCTGCCCCTTTCGGACAGTTTTCGTATCACTTCTTCCTTCCCTTCGGGAAGTACTCCGGCTATAACCTCATCTACCCCGGCCAGTTTTCCGACTGCCTCTGCCGTTCTGCGGTTATCACCTGTCAGCATTACGACATACAGTCCCATTTTCTTGAGTTCTCTTATAGCCTCTGCACTGTCATCCTTTATCGTATCGGCAATGGCTATGATCCCCATCAGCCTGCCGTCTTTTGCAACGAGCACCGGGGTCTTTCCCATATCCGCAAGACTGCCTGTCTTAGCTGTGATATCTTCCGGAATTGCCATTCTTGACGAGACAAAACCCACACTTCCGCACAGGATCTTCACACCATCCGCAACTCCTTCAAGTCCGTTTCCGGGAAGAGCCGAAAATCCGGTCACCTCATCCGGCAAATACCCTGCACCCTGTGCGTAATCAACAACAGCTTTTGCAAGCGGATGCTCTGATCTTGCTTCAAGCGATACAGCCGCTTTTATCATTTCTTCTTCTGAACACCCTTCCGATGCGATAACGTCCGTAACCGAAGGATTTCCGCTTGTTATCGTACCCGTCTTGTCAAGCGCAACGACCGAAACATTTCCTGTTTCCTGGAGGGCCTGTGCCGTTTTGAACAGTATCCCGCTTCTTGCTCCGACACCGTTACCGACCATTATCGCAACCGGTGTGGCCAGTCCCAGTGCACATGGGCAGGATACCACGAGCACGGATATACCTCTCGCAAGTGCATATCCCGTATTCTGCCCAAGTATCAGCCAGATCACTGTAACCGCGGCTGCTATACATATTACGACCGGAACAAATACCCCTGATATCCTGTCAGCCAGCTTTGCCACGGGAGCCTTCGAAGTTGCCGCATCCCTTACCATCGAAATGATCTGCGACAGAGTCGTATCCTCTCCCACGCGTGTAGCACGGCATTTCAAAAAACCCGACTGATTCAGTGTTGCGGAGGAGACCGTATCTCCCGCCTCCTTGTCCACGGGTATCGACTCACCTGTGAGCGCAGATTCATTTACTGCCGAATTTCCTTCTATCACAACACCGTCAACAGGGATGTTCTCTCCGGGACGGACAAAAAAAATATCTCCCTTATGTACTTCCTCTATTCCGACGGTAACTTCCGTATCGTCCCTGATAACATTGGCAGTCTGCGGAGCCAGTTTCATAAGGCTTTTTAATGCATCCGTTGTCCTGCCCTTTGAATATGACTCGAGAGTCTTACCGACTGTAACAAGGGTAAGTATCATTGCTGCCGACTCAAAGTAATAATCGTCCCTGCCGACTATCAGCATGGCCGTTGAATATACAAACGCCGCCCCGCTTCCAAGCGCGATGAGCGTATCCATATTCGGTGCACGGTGATACAGTGCCTTGAACCCGCTTATAAAAAATTTACGGTTAATAATCATGATCAGAACCGTAAGGACAAACTGCACGAGAGCCATTGCCGTATGATTTCCCGCAACAGGTGCCGGTGCAGGCAATCCCAGCATATGTATCCCCATGGAAAAGTACATCAGTATCAGGAGCAGAGCAACCGATAATGCCAGTCTCCTCTTCATGACCGGAGTCTGTGTATCCTCAAGACTGTCGGAAGTTTGTACGGATGCACCGTAACCTGATGCTTCAACAGCTTTAATTATTTCTCCTTCATCGGCAGTACCCTCTACATTCATTGAATTTGTCAGAAGACTGACTGTGCATGAATCTACACCGGGAACCGCAGATACTGCCTTTTCAACCCTTGCCTGACATGCCGCACAACTCATGCCGGTAACACTATACTTGTCCATAGTCGATAGTATAACTCATTTTCCGTGTTTTCAAAAGACGCAAAAATCCCGACAGCTCATGCTGTCGGGATCATGCAGGTAAAGTAATCGTTTGGCACTTTAATCCAATGCCTATATAAACTGGTTGTACACACCAGACAGTGCGGATGCCGCAGTTGCGTTACTGCCGTAAATACTTGAATTCATGTCTGCATCACGCTGTATGTTTCCTGCCTTGTCGGCGATCTGTGACCCGTATGTGCCGTTTCCGTCAAACAGGGACTTGACCGTTGCAACATCGGCATTTTTAAGCTTATCCTGGTCTACCGAAAGTTTTCCGTCGGACTCTACCGAAATTCCGATCCTGGACAGAACCTTTGAAAAAGTATCCGTCATACTCTTCATGAAGCCTACATCCTGACCGATTTCCTTAGAGCTGACCTTTGAAGACTGTTCAATCACCTTATTATAATTATCAGCGAAATCCGTAACAGCTGAGGCGATCTTGGTCATATCCTCCTTGCCGCCGGTCTTCTTCCACAGATCGTCCTTGTCAAGAGCCTGGGCAGATGTCCTGAGCTTGTCGGCATCACTCTTGATCTGAGCCAGTCCGGTCGTATCAACGTCTTCCGCAAGTTTCCTTGAAGCATTTGTTGATCTGGCATCTGATGCCTTCTGTGACTGAACCGTCTTGTCGGTGCCGGCATAATAAGACTTGACCAGTTTCCCGTAACTGCCGTTCTTGATAGCGGCATAGTTTGCAAAATCAAATGATCCGATCGAATTGTCCGATCCTTTATTTGTACCGCCTAACATTGAAGTAATATCAAACATTCGGTTGCCTCCTTAAAGTAAACGCAACTCAGCCTTTTGATGCATAGTATTCATCGAACATCTTATTGGCTGCATCAAATGTATTCTTACATATTTCGGGAAGTTCATCACCCCAGGCACCTGTTGCCTCCTTGAACCCCTGTTCCATAGCAGCCTGCATCTCTTTCATCTTCTCGGGATCATCTCCTGCCAGTGCCGATGCAAAATCGAACAGTCTCTGTGCGGTCTTGCTGATCCCCCAGTATCCGTCTTCGGATACATCTTCCTTGGCCTTATCTATATCAGCCTGACTTACGTTCTTCAGATTATCCGGTGTAAACAGCTCGGAAAGCTTTGACACGCCGGCCTGATCAGAGAACATCTTCTGGACTATCTCGGCAAGCTGGTTCCTTCTGTCAAGTTCGTCCTGTTTGAGCTGCTGCACAAGTGCTGCCCTGTCTTCGGCACTCATCTTGTTTATGGAATAGGTTGCCTTCTTCTCCTCGCCTGAACTCTTCTCATAAACCGCTGCCACTTCGGGAGCTGCTGCTGCACTGCCTGAATTTGCAGCTACTGCTTCGCTTCCTCCGGGAATTGATGAATTTATTGCCTGATAAACACCGGAAATGTTTCCTACATTCATATCGCTCATATAAAAATACCTCCTGCTTATTATAACATATCATCATGCCATATAACATATCATCATGTTGTGGCATATCATATGCATGTTACTAAACTTGGGGATCATTTCCGAACGGAAAAGAAAATACAGCTGAAACTGCACATTTATAAGGGTTCTCATTCCGTTGAGATAATGTCTCCGAAGTCCGTTTCGGATATGCGCAAAAGCGCCATCTATGTTTTTCAAATCATATTTCGGCAGGTCGGGTGATAATCTTAACCCCCGATTTCATTTTTTTGGAGATTTTTTTTATTTTTCCCGGTAAGCCTTCCGATAATGACGTTTCGAACGAAGACCATACAGTCCTGGTGGCATTTTTCCATCCGAGTAACATCGGCAGCGTCAAATACATACAAACTGTACAGGATCCTCTCATATACTGCTATGAATCCCTGTATTTCATCGGGAACCGTTTTTCGGATCCTGGTGCCGAATTCTCCCAGAGTTTCACCGCTTAGCGGTGTGAGCCCGATAAAACGGAGCATTCTCATGTTCTTATCACAAAGAGTTTTAAGTTTGCTGCGATCATCCATCCTTCTGTATCTGTATATTTGATATATCCTGTCTGCTGACAGGAACAGTATCATGAAAACAGCTGCAAACAGACAGTAAACAAGTATCCTTCTGATACCGGCAGCAAGCTTTCCCGTATCCTTCTGTATATTATCTTCTGTTATTTCCTCTTCATCCGTATCAGCAGTTTCATCCTTTTTACCTTTGTATAATTCCACCGCTGTCTGTTTATTACCATCCTGCGGCCCGATGTCCCATCCGGATCTTTGTTTGTATCCGGGGGTGGGTTCAAATATCATCCATCCCACTCCGTCAATATAAGCCTCCGGCCAGGCATGGGTTCTGTCGGATCTTACCTCAAAATCCCTGACTTTTGAGAGCACGCTGTATCCCTGAACATATCTGGCAGCTATCCCCTGTGATCTTGCAAGAAGTACAAAAACAGTCGCAAAGTGAGTACAGAAGCCCTCTTTTTTATCGAACAGGAAGTAATCGACATAATCGCCTGCATCTGTCACACTGTCAGGTATATCACCCGGTGATGTTGTATAACCGTATCCCCTGAGCATATCTTCTATACGCTCCAGTTTTTCGAAATCAGATGTCGCTCCCGAAAGCAGTTCATCCATAAGCTTTACGGTACGATCAGACAGTTCTGCCGGTTCCGAATTATATCCGTATATCTTCTCCCTGTAGTTTAAATAATCTTCATATGTATACTTCCTGTTAACAGTATCATCTATGCTCAGGAACGCATTTTCCCAGTCGCTCTCATCCGGTATCCTCTCTTCATTCAGTATTCTCTCAAAATCCCTGTCATCCCGGTTAATGCGATAGTAGCATATATAGTAATCCCCACGTTTTCCCCTCTTAAGTTTCAGATCTCCTCCCTTACAGTCAGCATCCACCGAAACTACTCCGGCAGACTTTGGAGGTGTGAAAACACATTTTGTCCTTATTCCCTCATATTTGATACGGACCCTGACACGTTTCATATGATCACGCGCAAAATCCTCTCCCTCATGTACCGTCGCAGCCACGGTTTCCAGAAGATCCAGTGTCAGATAATCCGTATCCGAATCATCATTTTTTGTCCATCTTCTTCCGTCGAACGAATCAAACGATTTTCCTTCGAGATACAGTCTGTAATCATTCTCATGGTCCGACATGACCGTCAATGCCTTATAGGGATCACCCTGTACTTTACCACCCAGATATGCACGCTGTGAAAAGCCGATATTATCACCGTCATCCCATCCGTCCTCGATAGCAAGGGATTGCAGCAGTGCTTCATATCCTTCCTTTGCATTCTCTATCAGTTCCTTCACAAATTTCCAATCGTAAGGCTTATCAGGTATCCGGGCACAAAAATACGGGATCAGTAATACGGCCAGAAACGGAAGTATGTATACTATATGATCCTTAACTGTCGTATCACCTTCCTTTTTCCAGTATGTCTGGATCAGTTCGACAGCATATGCCAAAACACAGAAAAACAGCATACCGACAAATATTCTGTCGATCCTGCTGCCAAATGCCACCGAGATGATAAGAGTCGATATGCAAACGGCCATCATAAGCCATTTTAACTTTTTGTATCTGACGGTGATAATGTGCAAACCGAAACATATCACTCCCGTCAGCAATATCCACAATATATAAAGGTGTTCATATATCACATCACCTTTACCGACAAACCACATCCCGGCCGCGAGCGTTACAACCGCTCCGCACATGAACAGCCGTCCTCTGTACCCGAAGTGCCCGAACAGAACGATAAACACCGCACATATGACCGTCACCGGAAGAATCATGCCGTCTGTATGTATTCCAAAGACCGATCCTGCCAGAATGACCGACGCCACACTGAGCGGAACCGTATATATCAGATCATATACAAAGGCAGTCATCACATCACCTCCGTAAGATCCGTATCAGCATAAATCCTGGTGACAGTGCACCTCGGGATCGCCTCTGTCGTACCGGCATCGGATTTTTCTTCGGATATCACATAGACGGTTACTGCCATGCCTCTGCTGCTCAGCTCTTTTACAAATCCCGATGTTTCATCATCCCACGTGTGCGTAACATAAAACAAAGCCCTGCACTCACTGATCTGTACAGAACGAAGCACATATTCATAAAGCATCATATGATCATAATCCGGATCAAAAAGAAATCCCGACATAAGTTCGTAAAATGACTCAAACCCGTCGGTACTTCTTAATATGTTCTCATATGGCTTATCCGTATAAAAGCAGGTATTTAACGGAACATTTTTGCTGCAGTAATAAAGCGCAAGAGCTATTACACACTCCAGCATCTTGTTTTCCACGGGAAGATATATACCGGGGCTGCTACTGCAGCGTCCGGAATTCATGATAAGCCCTATCCCGTTCTTTTGCCGCCCGGTCATCCGGCGAACCATGAGCTTTTGGGTCGCTGCCGTTGCCTTCCAGTTTATAAGGCGTTTATCATCCGTGCTGACATATTCTCTGACGGTCATATCAGGTTCGTTCTGTCCGGTTGTTGATTCTTTTTCACTGACCGGGTTCTCCGAATCCGCACGAAGCCCCGTTAATCTTACAATATCCGGTTTAACCGTTACGCGCAGAGGCTCCCGGTTATTATACGAAACGGAAAACAGACGAAAATGATCCTGCACGGTCATCCGTTTTATACCAACCTCATATTCACCCCTGTATCTGCATATAAGCTCCGTTTCCTTTTTTATCCCGCTGTGCGGCCGAAGTTCATATTCGGTTTGATCATCAAGTCCGCTGATCGTTGAGTAATCTGAATGGAAACTGACCCTTATGCCGGAAAACAATATAAAACTCTCATTCTGCAGGGTGAAGAAAAAAGGAGATGTGCGGTTGCTGATAAGATTTCTGCCGTCCAGTCTCTGATAGACCTTAAAATAAAACATCACAAATACGATATAGAAAAGCGATACCGGAGGTATCGCAGTAAGAACAATGAAAAATCCGTAACTTACAGGGCCGCCGTAAAATGATATCCCCACCAGGGACATGATCCACAATAACAAAAAGATGATCCTGTTTCTTCTCATTACGCAGCTCTACTCCATGGGAACCTTTGCCTTCAGGACAAGCGATCTGATGATACTGTCCGTATCCTCCTTACGTATCCTGGCTTCAGACGTAAGTGACAGTCTGTGATGGAGCACATTTACAGCCACTGCCTTGACATCATCCGGCCTTACAAATTCAGACCCTGCAAGAAATGCCCTGGCTCTTGCCGCCAGCACCAGACTTATCATGGCACGGGGACTCGCACCGATAACGAATCTGCTCTCATTTCTGGTGTTTGTTATGATATCACGGACATATTCAAGAACCCTGTCACTGACATGAACATTTTCGACTTCTTTTTTGAGAGCACATATATCTTCTGCACTGCATACCGGACTGACTTTATCCGTCGTCTTTGCATCGATATGGTTTCGGGCCATATTAACTTCCTGCGTGGCATCGGGATATCCTATTGAAATGCGCATCATGAATCTGTCGGTCTGTGCTTCGGGAAGAGGATAAGTACCCAGGTATTCCACCGGATTCTGGGTCGCGATGACCATAAAAGGACTGGGAAGGATATATACCTTTCCGTCTACGGTAACCTGACCTTCACCCATAGCCTCAAGAAGACTTGCCTGTGTCTTGGGAGATGTTCTGTTGATTTCGTCGGCCAGGATCATCTGATGCATGATAACGCCATCCTTGTACTCAAAATCTCCTGACTTCATGTTATATACCGACAGTCCCGTCACATCGGACGGAAGTGTATCGGGAGTAAATTGTATCCTTGCGAAACTGCAGTCGATCGATCTTGCCAGTGTCCTTGCAAGAGTAGTCTTGCCCACACCCGGAACATCCTCTATGAGAATGTGTCCGCCGGCAAAAAGGCAGGTCAGAACGTCCTCCACAACCTCTTCCTTGCCGACAAAATAATCGTTTATCTGCGATCTCAGTTTTTCAGTAACATTATTGCTCATCGCGCTCTATACCGTTTAAAGCGTTACAGGGCTTTTCGAATCGTGAAGACATTCTGTCCGTTGGTATATTCGTAGGATACGTCATCCATACTCTTCTTGACCATGTAGATACCCAGACCTCCTATCTGCCTTTCCTCGGCAGGAAGGGTAACGTCGGGATCCGGTTTTGCAAGAGGGTTAAACTGAGTACCGCTGTCACGAAACTCAATGGAGACTGTCCTCGTATCTTCGCTGACGGAAACATTGATATCCGCCTTTCCCTCAGCATCGCCATATGCATAACTGGCTATGTTGACAAAAATCTCCTCAACGGCAACATCCAGCTGCATCATTGCCTTTACGTTACAGTCTTCCGCCTCGAGTATCCCGTCTATAAACGACAGAACATCATTAAGCTTTTCCAGTTTTGCATCTACCGTTAACTGTTCAGTCCTATCCACGATCCGTCTCTCCGTTTGTTAGTTGATCGCTTCCATTATAACCGAAACTGTCCTTTTACTCAACGCCCTTAAGAGCATCAACCATATCGATAGTTTTTACCTTGCCCGAAAACATGAAATTAACTCCGATGGAAACAATAAATGTCCCGACTATTGAGATAAGATATGTTGGTATGGAGATTATCGGATACATATCCAGAGTTTCCGAGACAGTTGTACAAATGATATACAACATTCCCCATCCGGTATATAATCCGAACCCTATTCCGATGACTGTAAGCCATATATTCTGTTTCTGAAGTATATTCCTTATCTTTGATGACCTGAACCCGAGTACCTTCAGGGTTGCAACCTCTCTTGTCTTTTCAACGAATGACAGGACCCCGAGATTGTACAGAACAACGACTCCCAGAAGAACTGCCGCTATGACCATGATATATACCATTGCATTGAGCATTTCCAATGTCTCGGCAAATGACTTTTTCATATCCGCCACATTGAGCACTGACGAAACTTCATCTTCATCGATTATGTCACCGGGTACGCTTTTATTCGTAAGTATGGCAGTTGGTTTGAAAGAATACTGCATATCTTCGTATACCGATCTGTACATGGTCATTCCCTGAATGGAAGGATCCCTGTATATCTGCACGATACGTGAATACTGCCATTTATCATCCCCTACTATATGCCATCTGACAAAATCACCTTCTTTCAGTCCGAGAAGCCCTGACATCTTGTATGTAAGAGCTATACCATCCTTTCTGAGACTGACCGGGTTTTGATCCTTATCCTGAATATGTATATAATTTCCGTTGTCTATTATGGTCGCAGAACCGCTTTTCTTGGCCTTGTCCGAGACAAATTCCACACTTGTCTCCTGTATCATCTGTCCCTTATAGCGCTTACTCATGTCATATGCATATGAATAGTCAGCTTTGGCGGAAAGAACTATCTTGTTCTTTGCGGTCATAAGCTCTCCATACATTTTGTCCATAAGACCGTTTATGGAATCAAAACATCCGAAACCGCATATCAGGAGCATGGAACATCCGACCACACCCATTATCCCCATGATACTGCGCAGTTTGTTTCGTATGATGTCACGTATGTTCCACTGCGTGGAAAAATCCAGCATCAGCCAGAGTCTGCTCTTCTCAAGAGCCGAATGTCTGATCTTTTTGGGTGAAGGAGGGCGAAGTGTTACAGCCGGCGGATCCTTCAGTTCCTTACGGCAGGAAAGGAAACTTACAAGAGTTGCCACAAGTATCGCAACAACTGTTGCCATCACATCCAGAGACGTGATCCTGCCCTTCAGGTCGGGAACAATATAGCTTCCCTCAAACATTCCCAGTATCCACGGCGGCATCGTAAGATAGCCAATACAGGCTCCGGCAATACATCCAAGCGCGCTTATAACAAATCCGTACGAGACATAATGGATGGTTATCGTTTTCTTTGAAAATCCCAGCGCTTTAAGAGTTCCTATCTGTGTACGCTGGCTTGCCGTCACTCTGGCCATGGTGGTCACTATACCAAGCAGTGCTATGGCAAGGAACACGACCGCAAACATGATCCCCATTGCATGATGTTGTCTGACCTCGGCATCGAAAGTCGCAAAACTGAGATTCTGATCTCTGTCCGTTACCGCTATATCATCCCTGTCAATCGCACTCTCGATCCTGTCCTTGATAAGTCCGACATTGTACTTATCACTCATATCATCTCTTACATCCACAATAAGTTGGTTGTAGATAATATTCTGCGGATCCGGATACATGGATGCCGGATAAAATGCAAGACCGCATTTCTGATAGTTCGGATACATCACATCCGATTCCGAGACATAATAAACATAATCGGGAGCATCCACTATACCTTTCACTACGGCATCTGCCGTTATGCCTCCGAACTTAACCGAAAACTGATCTCCGATATTTATATTGTTTTTGCGGCAAAACCATTCCTCGAGCCATACACCTTCTTCTCCTTCATCAAACTGATCGCCTTCATACAGCATGAGGGTGTTGATATCGTTTGAATTCATAAAGTTTAAGTACATATAGGCATTATCATACTTTTCCGCCGTTCCGGTTATCGCAAGTCTTTTTTCAACACCTTCCACTCCTGTGATCTTTTCGACGGTCCGTACTTCATCATCTGAAAACCCGGATCCGGCTACCCATATATCACACAGATTATATTTTTTGTAATATGCGTTTACGGCCTCAGCCGCTCCGGAACTTTCAGCATCCAGCCCGACAAATACGAGCATTCCCAGAAGTGACATAAGAAATATTGAAATGAACTGCGTTTTGTTTCTGCGAAGGTCACGCAGCATTTTTCTGAATAACAACCTTGTTCTCCTTTACCAGAACACCTCATCGGCATCCTTGGGCTCATCATTATGAACTATGCTTTCGATCGTGCCGTTCTTTACCCTGATCACGGTATCTGCTATATCCGCAAAAAAACTGTTGTGGGTGACCATCACAACAGTCCGTCCCTTATCACGGCTCATGTCCTGGAGAAGCTTGAGCACTTCCTTACCTGTTCCGGTATCAAGTGCTCCCGTTGGTTCATCACACAGCAATAACCGGGGATTTTTCGCAACGGCACGGGCTATCGACGTTCTCTGTTGTTCTCCTCCTGACATCTGTGACGGAAACTGATGCATGTGCTCCTTAAGCCCTACCGCCGTAAGAGCTTCCTGCGGATCCATCGTATCATCCTTTATATCTTTCATGAGGGCAACATTTTCATATGCGGTAAGTGTCGGGATCAGATTATAGAACTGGAATACAACGCCAACATTTTCTGCGCGGTATTTTGTAAGCCGGTTATCGGAAAATGTGGTCAGATCCTCTCCGTCAAACCAGATATGTCCGCTTGATGCACTGTCCATTCCACCGAGAAGATTAAGCAGTGTACTCTTCCCGGCTCCTGACGGTCCGAGTATCACTACCATCTCGCTCTCGTTTATTGTCAGATTCGCATCCTTCAGCGCGTAGAATTCATTATCCCCCTGGGAATATTTCTTGCAGACATTTTTAAACTCGATCAGAACCTTTTTATCCTCGTTCAGATCGATTATCTCCATATCCGTGTTATGAGTCATTTTGCTGTTCATGTTTATTCCTGTACTGCCTCTGCACTTGAACCGATACTGTCATCGGTTATCGCATCGGTTATAACCACACTGCCTTCGTTGAGGCCGCTCAGGACTTCCACGCGGTTTTCCGAACTCAGCCCCGTGGTAATATACTGCTTCTTGACAACACCGTCTTCTATGATGTAGCAGTAATCGCCGAAATCGTCGGCGTAATATGCTTCCGACGGTATCGTATAAGCCCCTTCCTTTTCGTTCGTAAATATGGTAACGTCAGCCTCCAGGCCCAGATATACCTTTTCATCCGGCTCGTCAAATCGGATATAAACCGTGACTTTTGCCTTGTCGGAATTATTATTCTGTGCCAGTCTTTTTATACGTGTGACCTGACCGGTGTATGTATTACCGGCTATATCTATCTCGGCCTTTTGTCCGGTTTCTATCTTTCCTATGTCATATTTGGATATTCCGACTTCCACTCTGATATTCTGATCATCCTCGACGGTAAAGAGCGGAGATCCTTTTGTGACTACTGTTCCGGTCTTAATAAAGCTTTCGGTAACAATACCGTCATAATCTATAAGCACGCCCGATCCCGCCTTGTTAAGATTGTCTTCTGCTGTTACGACTCCCAGTTCGGTCAGGTCATAGGAATTTCTGAGCTGTTCCTTCTGATATGAATTCAGTATCTGGTTCTCATATGTGTTCCTGAGCGTGGACGCTTCGGTCCAGTTACGCATTATATCCGACATCCAGTTTCCGTTGATCACTGTCTGTGCATATTCATCAGGAGAAAGCGTGGCAGGAGGAAGCGATGCAAGATCATAATTCATGTCTCCTATCGACTTGTTTAACTCTTCGATATCATTGAGAAGTTCTTCCGCTGTTTCCGAATCAAACTCTGCCTCAGCTTTTTGCAGTTCCAGTGTTTTGGTGTTTACTTCTGCCGTTTTCTCCGCGATACGCTTGTTAAGTCCCTGTGCAATACAGTTCACATCCCAGTTCTCCTGGTACTGTCCCTGATTAATGTAGTCATTGGCCTGTCGGAAAAGCGCATATGTATTTCTGTATATTTCTATGTCCGATTCCGCTTTGTTGAATTTTGCCTGATTGCTGTTACTTGCCTGAACCTGTCCGTTCATCGTGTTTTCGGCCGATTTGGCAGTAAGCTCCGCCTGGTTTAGCGCGGTCTGCAGATCCTCCAGATCATATTCGACTGCCTTGTCCCCTGCTCTTACTTCATCACCTACCATCAGCTCATAACGTTCGACGGGAGCCGTAATGTCAGAATAGTATGTTTTACTCTTCTCTCCATGTACTTCTCCCGTCGCCTCAACTTCTTCCGAAACTTTTGATACGCTTACTATATCAGTATTATATTTTTTGCCGCTCCCCACGAATGCCGTTAACATCACCCCCGTACAGACCAGGCCTGCCACGGTGGCGGTTCCGATAATGATCCTGCTTCCTTTCATTATTCTGTCCTCATAATAAACCGTGATTACTAGGTTAGCCATAACTAACTTTCGTTTATTATAGTTATCCTTCCCTAACTTGTCAAGTATATAATCCGATAAGATACCTGATACTGGGTATCATAAATAATACTCTTCTATTGCGACCATCCAGACTGCAAGATATTCGTCCTTGAACATATCCGAGTGATATTCTGTCGCACCGTCATTCATGTAAAACGTACGCCGGCCGTAATTTACGATCCAGGTATCGTCCGTACCGAATGCACTGACATTATAACGGTATTCTGCCGCGTTATTCGCATCAAGGTAACAGTCTTTGATACTGACATCAACATCATGAAAATTATTCGCAACAGCCAGTGCCATGACCATGTTCTTCTCTATCTGATCAAAATCAGAGTTCAGATCCTTGTCCACGAGCATGATCGCAAGCAGATCATAAAACATATCCCTGTTGATCGTACGGCCCTGTTCAAGAACGGTTCCGTCAACATAATCAAGAAAACCCTTAAGGTCCTTATCGCCATATAGTACAGTGGAATCATTCAGTCCCCCGTTTGGCGTTACGGTGATATCATTACCTGATCTTACAACATCCGTATAGCTGTATTCTGTCAGATCTCCTTTCACCTCTGCTTCCTGTTCGTCTTCCGTTTCGGCCGGCTCCGGGGTTACATTTTCCTTCTTTGCCGTTTCCGGTCCGAGATCCAGGTTTTTGATCGAATTCACGCTCTCATTCAGAGCATCAAGGTCAATATCCGCACTTTCATCTGTTGAGATTTTCGGCATATCCGTAAGTTCATATGATGTTTTCTTTTCTTCTCCGCCACAGCCCGTAAGAACTGCAACTACAGCCAGAACAATACCGGCAAAGCAGATGTTGTTTTTTACATATACTCTTTTCATGATCATATTTCCTTTCATTATCATTACTGATTTTTTATTATTTCATTTTTCCGGAATTTTTGTTTTTTCCGGATTTGGATATATACTTGGATTTGCGAGGTATAAAACCATGAAATACTCTTTGGATACATACAGACTCTATCAAAAGAAAACCGGTTTCCACAGGGGAAGACGGGGGCTATATTCTTCTTCCGAATGACAAGCCCGTTGCAGTCATTCCCTGTGTGGCGGACGTGGTGCTTTTCCATGGGTAATGACAAACGTATATCAGTATGTTAAAGATCGTTATTATATCCTACAGACGGACCCGTCCTACAGCCATCCGCAGATGCGTAAGCTTTTCAAACTATATGATGAGATAGATCAAATACCGGGATTAAGAAACAAGCGCGCATATATGGCAAAACACAAACAGCCTGTTAAATAGACACACAGGATACGGTCTCCCTGAAATTCCGGTCAGCTCTTATCGCACAGAAATCCTCCGTACGGAAACTTATAGAGCAATACTTCATTACCGAAGATGTTTACGGGGTTGCTGTATGCCTTGCCTTCCTTTATGAGCTGTGCCCCTTCAAGAAGCTTTCCGATCTGTTCCGGCTTTTGCGGAAATGTTCCGTGCATGGGATAGATCACATCAAACATATCCTTAAACTCCAGAAGATGCTTGAGGCTCTCGATGTATCTGTCAAGATTTCTCCGTGTCCCAAACATGAATATCTGCCCGTCCTGAACAGTGTCCCCGCTGATGAGGATACGGTTTTTCTCATCTATTATCGCTATGCTTCCCGGCGTATGTCCGGGGATATCGATTATCCTTAGCGGCCTGTCACCAAGATCTATCACATCTCCTTCATGTACATGGTTATAATCACCTTTCCCACCATGTTCCCTGTAATTGTCCTCTTCTTTTGCACTCATGTAAAATCCGTCAAATGAAGCATTACCCGAGATATGATCCGGATCCGCATGCGTGTTTATAAGGATAACCGGAAGATCTGTAAGAGACTTAGCGATCGTCTTCGCATCAGGAACATTCATTCCCGTATCTATAAGCGATGCCTTTTCCTTCCCGATAAACAGGTAGAATCTTACGTGTCCGTCCTCAATCCTGTATGTGTTTTCGTTGATCTTTATTGTCTCAGCCATAACTTCCTCCTAAATCAATTTCTGTCCGGCTTTTCTCCTGTTTTCAACAAGATCACACAACCTGACCGAAACAACACCCATCACTGCACCGAAAATGATCCCGGTAAGTACATCAGTCGGGAAATGCATGAACAGGTATAATCTGCTGAATGCAATAATTACCGCAACAATATAAGTCGCTATCCCTGCCTTCCTGAACTTCATAAAGACCGCTGTCGCCGCTGCAAATGCCCAGGCCGAGTGTGTAGACGGAAATGATGAGCTTGACGGCCGTTCAACAAGAAGCTTAAATGTCTGATCTATATGGCAGGGACGGGGTCTGTCAAACAGGTTCTTTAAGATCAGCTGTCCGAATACAAATACAAGTACATAAGAGATCAGGACTGCTATTCCGGTCTTTCTGGTCTTCTTAGGTATCAAAAGAACAGCCCCTGTAACAATCCATATCTGGCCATAAGCCCCTGCAAGCTTTGTTACGGCCAGAAAGAAACTGTCAAGTGCAGGCATTCTCGGTATGGCATATAAAAACGATAATTCCATGTTCTGCTCCTTATATTCAATTTAATATATAACGTCATTGTATCACAACTAAGCCATATGATAGGAACAGCTTAGAAAAACAGGAAATATTTGTCAAGAAATCACTATGTCACAGATCTTGCTTATGGTATTATAGTTTATAGTAAAGGAAAGGAGATCAAAATGATTAAACACCGCAAAAAAAGAGCAAACAGACACTTTTTGGTATTCCTCGGCATTATGATCTTTACTGCAACTTTCATAACGGCAATTCTTCCGATAACGGATATACCTGTATATGCTGAGGGTGAACAATATGATCTTGTATATGATCCAAACGGCGGTACAGGGACTATGGATAATATAACAGTAACAAATGGCGATACATATTACTTCCCCGAATGTACTTTTACGCCGCCTTCAAAAAAGATATTTGATCATTGGAAAATGACCGGATCAGATGGAATACATATCCCGAATACTCCCAGTGGTCATATAGTAATAGCCACTAATAATCTTTCTGAAGGAAAAATTAAGGTGACCGCATACTGGAAAGATGCACCGCAGGCTGTAGTGACTACTAAACCCCAGGGGAAGACACTTACTTACAACGGCACCGGTCAGGCGCTGGTATCGGCTGGTGAGGCTGAAAACGGAACCATTATTTATACCGTCGGGAATGATGATACAACTGTTCCTGATACCGGTTGGAGTAATGTCATTCCAACGCGGTCGGAGACCGGTACGTATTATGTGTGGTACAGAGCAAAAGGAAATGCGGGATTTGCATATTCAGATCCGGAATGTACAACAGCAACAATATCGGACAAGGATCCCGTAAAAGTAAAAGGAGTGTCCCTTTCCACCGAAAAGCTTACCCTCAAACCTAAGGAATCGGGACAGATCAGAGCCATTATCGATCCCGAAAATGCAACCGACCAGATCGTATCATGGAATTCGGGCAGCGAAAATATCGCAAAAATAGCATCCGATGGCAGGGAATGTACGGTTACAGCTGTATCAGCAGGAAAGACGACAGTCACCGTAACAACGGAAGATGGGCAAAAGAAAGCGGTCTGTACGGTTATTGTTGAAAATAAACCCGATCCCGGACCGGATAAATGCACGATAAGTTTTGACGCAAACGGCGGAAAAGGTGAGATGGACGGTCAGACAGTCGATAAGGGCGCTGATACACAACTTAACAGGAACAATTTCACCCGTGAAGGATATTCATTCAACAGCTGGAACACCAAGCCTGATGGTTCGGGTAATTCCCATGACGACTGTGACACGGTAAATGTATCAGAAGATTTGACACTGTATGCACAGTGGAAAAAAAAATGATGAAAACCACACAGACGATGATAACGATGATGAAGATGACGAGGTTTCTTCCCCGGCCCCCATATCCAAGCCGGTAAATCCGAATGCATTGCTGCCGTATTCGTTTATATCCAATGGGGTTACTTTATCGAATGTAAAAATAGGACCGCAGATTCAGGGCGATCTGGCACAACTCGCATTCAGGCTACATCTTCCGAACGGGTGGAAGGAAGCATTAACCTTTAACATGACAGTAAATGATAAAGCAGATTATTCACCCAGAAAGGGATCGCTTTCATTCAGGATCCCGTCGCAATACCAAAGTGCAGGGAGGAAATTTGCAATACTCGGCCTTGATAAGACGGGCACTGTAAAAATGTTCACGGACCGGGATCTGCGCGCGGATTTTATAACAGTAAATATTGATATAGAGGGCTATGCATTTGATTTGATCTACACCGACTGATCATATAACGAATATGAATATCCTGCTCTTATGACACAACCTGTCAGACCCCTGTATACTGAAGAGCTATTCGATCTTCAGGATTAACGTCGGTCAGATACAGAACGATAAGAAACAGCCATTCCAAAGGTTTCATCATAAAATACACAGTATCTGCAGCCTTTTTTGTCCTGATCATCCGGGCAACAGGAAATCCGTATGTGTCATAGAAAGACCGAACAGCCTTATGAAAACGCGGAGTACGCTCCTCCAGTACCTGCTCGAAAGCATTTGCCACGCATAACTGACGGTTCACCACAACAGGGTGTCCATGTCTGATGCCCATGCGAAGTGGCTTTACTATCTTACGATCACCTCCCGCAGCAACAGTACAAAGGTAATGCTCATCATAATACAGTTGCTGGGGAGGTATCTTCTGTGATAACCGAAAATCAGCAGTTTCAGTGAATGCCTTTATCACGGCATCGGGTGCCTGCCCAAAGATCATGAGTATGCATATCAGGACCCCAAGCATGGGTATCATCATCAAAAGAGCGATCATGGGCCATCGCTTTAAATTGTTCAAAATACCAAAAAACGTAGAAAGTGTGTTAGACCCCGCAATCTTGCTCATTCTGTCCAAAGACGGATCATACTCTCGAATAATACAAAGGGTTGTCCTGAAAGTCATGAGAATAAATACCACAGGCGGAAGCAGCAGGTAAAGTTCAAACATCCCCATCCTGCCAGGATCAAACACATGTATCGTAAATACAATGCTGAGCAGAACTCCAAGAAAAAGCGATGACATCGCAAGGACAGGAATTAGCGGGGGCATCCTGTTTACTTTGATCAGGTTCAAAACACAAAGTCCGGCTATTCCAATGACCGCTATCGTTATAAATGTCGGAAAGCTGCCGGTATATATCGGCTGATGCTTCTGAGAATTATAAAGCTGTGTCTGCCAGTTGGCATCAAACATTACATCGCAAAATGACAGATAGACTATCTGCAGGGCTATAGCAAGAAATACCGTTATCAGATCGACCATAAGGAATGTACTTTTCTTTTTGGGGGTGATCATTTCGGGACGTTTGACCGTTATCAGCAGAAATACCATCTCCAATATAACAGCTACGATCGGGGTTGCCAGGATCGAAAACGCAAGCAGCATGAATACAAGGTTTTGCATAAGCTCATTTGCATCACTTAACATTTTTATCGTCTCCGTTTCTGCGATATTCGAGAATGTCTCCGGGCTGACAGTCAAGAGCATCACAGAGCGCAATGAGGGTTGACACCTTTATGGCCTTTGCCTTTCCGGTCTTTAATATCGACATATTGGCGAGTGTGATACCGACCTTTTCCGCAAGCTGCGTGACGCTCATCTTACGCTTTGCAAGCATAACATCTATGTTAAATATGATAGTTCCTCTTGATTCTTCCATCACATAACTCCTTTGTATCATATGGTAAGATCGTTTTCTTCCTGAAGGGCTGCTGCTTTATCAAAGAAGGCTGCCAGAGCTTTCATGCAAATCCCGAAAGCAACTCCGATTATGCATACAAATGCAGATGTAAGAAAGATCGAAGGATGATTAATATTCAGAAATCCATAAACTATATTTGCAACCATAAATATGATCGTATCTGCAAATGCCAGCCGGGCTACTGTTCGAAGTCTTGCGGCGTTAACATTTCTGAACAATTCATCTTTGTCGATACTCTTTATGATCCTCCACAGTAAAACAAGTGCCATGTAACACGGAACGGCAGTTATCCAGAACAGGATCAGCCACGGATAATATGCCCGGGCAAATTCCGGAGCAAGTTCTGCGATCCATTTTCCAACAAAAGGAAGCGCACCGAAAAAGAAGATCGCCCCGAGAATGCCTATAGTTATAACAGTTAGCTTCAAAGATAATGAGGTTCTTTCCATGATCAATCCTCCAATGTCATGTTTTGTCTGTTTTCCATGTGACATGAGAGAGTATATCATAATGATTCTTGTAAATCAATAATAATTTATCGTTTTACGATAAGGCATTGATCTCTCCATCAGTGTATACTTATATAAGGGGAGGCTCGGCATCAGCGGAGGAGATATTATGTTAAGACTCAGGCCATACAAAAAGGAAGATGCAGCCACTATATTATCATGGTGTACGGAAGAAAAAGCGTTCTACAAATGGACCGCCGGCGTTATGGGAGATTATCCGATAACGGAAAAAGAGTTTGCATTCGTTGAAAACATAATGGGATTTACTGCATTTGATGAAAACGGGATATGCGGCTTTTTTACCTTAAGAAATCCCGGGCAGTCTCTTGATGAGCTTCGCATGGGTTTTGTCATCATATCACCCGACAGACGAGGAAAAGGATATGGAAAAGAAATGATAAGCCTCGGTTTCAAATACGCTTTTGATGTTTATGGCGCCAAATCCGTAGATCTTGCAGTATTCGACAATAATCCTTCCGCCAAAGCATGCTATAAAGCCGCAGGTTTTCAGGAAGTATCCACAGAATCCGGGGAGGATTCCATTTTTTGCAGTGAACAATGGAGCAGGACTGTCATGAAAAAAGAAAAGAACTGAGCACGAGACGGGACTGAACAAGGAAACGCCCCGATCACCTTCGGAGATCGTGGCAGGTCGTCCCGTCTCGATTCGAAGTGCTCTTTGCAAAAAAAGAAGGATACCTCTGTGATATGATCCCCCTTAAGTGGACAGGTTAAATAACCAAAACTACTTAAGGGGGATTTTTATGGCTAACAGAAAGTATGCACACGA
>JBGUNV010000120.1:0-26017 GCA_045117595.1 Lachnospiraceae bacterium | reverse complement strand
GTGTTAGGCACGCCGCCAGCGTTCATCCTGAGCCAGGATCAAACTCTCTAAATAAATGAGAACTAGTTTGTTACGCTAGCTGTTTTTTTTGTTCCGAATTACTTTTTTGAATAATTCTTTATTAAAGGAATTATTCGGGGTTGGTTGTACTATTTCATTTTCAAGGTGCACATGCATCCGGGCATACCCCGTTAAATGCATAAAAAATACACGCTTTTCAAAGCGGCTTTAATAATATATCATTGCATTATTCCCTTGTCAACGGTATTTTTTCAAATAAATTTAGGGAATTTTATCAAATTTATTAAGTAAAATAAGGCATCCTACTCCGATAACTGTTATAATTTTCATAAAAGGCTGTATTAAAGGGGGCTACAATGGCTGTAAAATTCAAGTATTGCAGGATTCAAGGCAAGGAACTTGCCATCAATACAAAGACCGGAAAGGGCATATTCAGCATGCTCAACCAGATGGTAACAAACGGTGTTATGGAAGATGAGGATGTTGATCTTTTCAAGGAGATTGATTCCTGGTTTGCAGATGAATTACCGTGGCCTCCGCAATGCAAACGTCAGGAGAAGGTCATCTGCTATTTCAAAACCGAAAACAGTGAAATGATGATGAAGATGATCAATCCGTTACTCTGGCTGCTTGAGAGATATAAACATCCTTACTATGTAGTGTATACCAATTTCCCCGGAGAGATAGTATACGAAGATGATTACCAGGTCGCAGTTAAGGTAGATGAAAACGTTGTTATAGAAGATCTTCAGGACAACTGGTCACCTGAGTGAATCCTGTGGGAGACATCCTTTAATATGGAAGAAAAAAAATACGAACTGACCATAAAAGCCGCATTCATAGGTTATATCGTACAGGCGGCAGTTAATAACTTTCTGCCTCTTTTATTCATTCAGATGCAAAGCGAATTTGACATTCCTTTGTCGCAGATTACCCTGTTTATTTCGATCAATTTTGCCATCCAGCTTGTCATAGATTTAAGTTCTGCACCCGTTATAGACAGGATCGGATACAGAGCTTCCATGCTGATATCCAACACCTGCGTTATAGCCGGTTTTTTACTGCTTACCGTACTCCCCGGAAGAGTTATGAGTCCCTTTGCCGGTATTCTGACTGCCGTTTGCATTAATGCTATAGGCGGCGGTCTTCAGGAGGTTCTCGTAAGCCCGATAGTTGAAGCCTGCCCCACCAGAAATAAGGAATCCACCATGAGTCTTCTTCATTCTTTTTATTGTTGGGGCCATGTGGGAGTGGTTCTTTTCAGTACACTGTTCTTCAAATTCGCCGGTATTAACAACTGGCGTATCCTGAGCGTTTTATGGTGTATCATTCCCCTTACCGACCTCATACTGTTTACATTTGTTCCCATAGCCCGGTTTGATGATGATTCCGAACAGACCGGATCAGGATTTAAGTCTCTCATCAATCAGAAGATATTCTGGTTGATGATGCTCATGATGCTATGTGCCGGGGCATCGGAACAGGCCGTCAGTCAGTGGGCCTCCGCCTTTGCGGAAAGAGGCCTGGGCGTATCAAAACAGATGGGAGACCTTCTCGGCCCTATGCTTTTTGCAATCTGCATGGGTACTTCAAGGACCATATACGGAGTCAGAGGACACAAGCTTGACCTTAAAAGATTCATGGCTGTATCAACGATCCTTTGTATTATTGCTTATACCGTGATCCTTGTAGTCCGTGATCCTGTTATAACCCTGCTCGGATGCGGTCTTGCAGGCTTTGCCGTCGGAATCTTCTGGCCCGGTACCTTCAGCATGGCATCTGCCGGTATCAGTTACAGCGGTACTCTTATGTTTGCTCTTCTGGCACTTGCCGGGGATCTGGGATGTTCATTCGGACCTGCCATGGCCGGATTCATCATGACAACATTTAACCAAAAAATGAGAACAGGTATAGGAGCAGCGATAGTTTTTCCTGTATTGATGGGAACAGGCCTGTTGATACTGCGGGCCGGTAAGCATACTGTGCGTGAGAAAGGAGCGGATAATGAAGAACTATGACCTTAGCCGGAAGCTTGCAGATATACAAAAAGTCATAGATGACGGACCCTTTAGCGACAACTGGGAATCCCTTGCTTCCTATGAAGTGCCGAAATGGTATGAAAATCTGAGATTCGGGATCTTTATTCATTATGGTGTCTTTACCGTTCCCGCTTTCGATACCGAATGGTACCCGCGTATGATGTATGTAAAGGACAGCAGGGCATACAAACATCATATTGATACTTATGGGAAGCATACGGATTTCGGCTACAAGGATTTTATTCCTATGTTTAAGGCCGAAAACTTTGATGCTGACAGATGGATAGACATATTTAAAAGGGCGGGGGCACAGTATGTCGTACCGGTTGCCGAACACCATGACGGTTTTCAGATGTATGACAGTGAACTGTCCTCGTACAATGCAAAGGATATGGGGCCCCGGAAGGATATATTGGGATTACTGAAGAAAAGTGCCGAAAAATCAGGACTTGTGTTCGGTGCTTCTTCTCACCGCATTGAGCATTATTTCTTTCTCGGAGAAGGAAGGGATTTTGACAGCGACATCAGGGGAGAATTCAAGAGAGGCGAGTTATACTGGCCTTCGGTCAAGGGACCTTCTGATTTTGATGCCATAGACGGTGAATGTGTTCCAACGGAAGAGTTCATGCAGGACTGGCTGGTCAGAACCTGTGAGATCATTGACAGATATGAACCGAAGATTATCTATTTTGACTGGTGGATCCAGCAGGTTGAACTTCGACCTTATCTGAAAAAACTCATCGCTTATTACTATAACAGCGCAGCCAAACGCGGTCAGTCCGTTGTCATAAATTATAAACATGATGCTATACCGTTCGGTATAGCCGTTCCCGATATCGAAAGGGGACAGCTTGCTTCACAGAAACCTTACAGATGGCAGAGCGATACTGCCATGTGCTTTAATTCCTGGTGCCATACCGTTGATAATAAATACAAGAAAACCCGGGATATCCTGTGCGATCTTATCGACATCAATTCCAAAAACGGGACATTACTCCTTAACATCGGACCAAAGGAAGACGGTACATTCACACAGGAGGAGACGGATATCCTGATGGAAATAGGCAGTTGGCTCGACACCAACGGTGAAGCGATATTTGATACCCGGCCTTACAGGATATTCGGCGAAGGTCCTACGGTTGTTGCCGAGGGTGGTTTTATGGATGGAGATGTCAAACAGTTCACATCATCGGATTTCAGATTCTTTTCCGGTAACGGCTCAATATATGCGATCGCACTCAGACCGGATCCGCACGGAACATATACCATCAAAAGTTTTGCCAAAAAACAGGGAATGCTTAATATGAAGATCAAAACGATCATCTCACTTGACAGCCGAAAGGAACTGTCATTTGACCATAAGGAAGACGGTCTGACAATAAGATATGATACCGATACCGATATGCCTGTGGTCTTCAGGATAACTCCCGCCTGAGACTTTGTGCCATGTAAAGGAGGAGAAGATTATGAACAGTGAGATCAAAATGAGTGTGTCGACCATGACACATACAAAAGATACCAAGGCAGTATATGTTCTTTTCGAAGACGGTAAAAAAGAAGCTGAATTTTCTCTTCCCGGAGGAAACCTTGTCAGAAATAACGGCTTCTCCGAAGAAGAGATAACTCAGCTGAAAGACTATATCGATAATGAGCAGGACAGCATTTTTGAGCTTGCCAAAAAGATCAACCCCATGAGGGCTTTTCTGGGACAGCCTTAAATGCTGATAAAGAACGGTGTCAAAAGGATGATGATCATAAATATAGGGCATACGAATCTGATCATTATGTCATACATTCCCTTTGCCTTGAACTCCTCTCCGTTATGCGTCGTCTCATCTTCAATATATGATGTCTTAACAACATAACCTATCAGAATGCAGGTAAGAAGCGCTACGATCGGCATCATGATATTATTGGATATAAAATCAAAGAAATCCAGTATCTGATAACCGAAAATGGTAACCTCACTCCAGCTGCTGTATCCGAGTACTGACAACATTCCCATAACAAATACAAGAATCAGACATACGATCGTTGATCCGATCCTCTTTAGACCGAACTTTTCCGTTACTATGGAAACCATTGTCTCAAGTAGTGATACAGATGAAGTTAATGCCGCAAATGCTACAAGAACAAAGAATGCCGCACCTACTATGTGTCCGCCCTTCATCGAATCAAATACTTTCGGAAGCGTTACGAACATAAGGCCCGGGCCCGCATTAAGAGCATCCGCATCCCCTCCGCTGAAGATAAATACGGAAGGCACGATAATAAGTCCCGCTATGAATGCAATACCTGTGTCAAATATACTGATCCTTCTGGTCGATCCCTCTATGGAATCCTGTTTTCTCATATATGAACCGTATGTGACCATTATTCCCATGGCAAGTGACATTGAGTAAAACAGCTGTCCCATGGCTGCCACTATCGTCTTCAGAAACTTTGCTACCGTAAATCCTTCAAAATTCGGAAGAAGATAATATTTCAGTCCTGCTCCCGATCCCGGAAGAAGTATCGTATAAACCGCGATACCTACAGACAAAATTACAAGAACGGGCATAAGTATCTTGCTGACACCTTCGATACCCTTTTCAACACCGAATATAACTACTATTGCAGTAAGGGCGGCATATATGATGAAAAATACCGTCGGCTGTCCGGCCTGTGATATAAAACCGCCGAAAAATCCGTCATCCGTTGCTTCGACTGCCTGTCCGCTTATAAATGTAAACAGGTACTTCAGCACCCAGCCCCCGATAACACAATAATAAGGCGTGATGATAAAAGGAACGAGAGCTGCAACCGGACCTAAGAATCCGAATCTTTCATCTGCCTGCTTATACGCTCCGATAACGCTCTTTCCGGTCCTTCGTCCAAGTGATATCTCTGTTACCATCAACGAGAACCCGAATGTAACAACAAGTATCACGTATGTGAGAAGGAAAATACCTCCTCCGTATTTTGCAGCCAGATAAGGAAATCTCCAGATATTTCCCAGTCCTACAGCCGAGCCTGCTGCCGCCAGTATAAATCCCAAACGGCTTCCAAATCCATCTTTTTTTTCTTCCATTTTCTAATCCCTCTCATAAATATATTATATCTGCCAGTTTAATCTGTGCAGTTTTCCCGATCTTTCAAGCTGTAAAAAATCATTCTGTCTGAGTGCCTCATACAGAACGATAGCTACCGCATTCGACAGATTCAATGATCTCTCATCTTCTACCATCGGTATTCTTATGCATCTATCCTTATTCTTTACCAGGATCTCCTCGGGGATACCTGCTGTTTCCCTGCCGAACATCAGATGATCATCCGGACGAAAATCAGCTTCCGTATATGTTCTTTCCGCCTTGGTAGTCAGATACCATATACGGTTACCTTCGTTTTTTGCCTCGTATTCTTCAATATCCCTGTATATCCTGACGTCAAGTTTGTTCCAGTAATCCAGTCCCGCTCTTTTCAGAGTCTTCTCGTTGATCTGAAAACCCAGAGGTTCGATCAGGTGAAGCGTGGAGCCGGTCACTACACATGTTCTCCCTATATTACCGGTATTGGCAGGTATCTCCGGCTCAAGAAGTACTATGTTCATTCGTCATAATACCTCGATCATATCCCGGAATATCGGTGCATAATGCTCATCCACAAGTCCGAAATCCTTATCCTTATAATTCCAGAGAGCTCTGCCTATACCGAACTTCTCAAAACTTGTATGTATATCCTTCATCCAGTTAAGTGCATCCGGAAGAGGAGCACGGTCTATAACCCCGTATTCTCCGCAGTACAACGGAACACCCTTCTCATCTGCGTAATCTGCCGCAACCTTGAACAGCTTATCAAAAAACTCTCCCTCCTCGTCCATGCATTCATTGTATACTGCACCCATGTGATCCTTGGAGAATTCTCCGGTCTTTTTTCTGATAAGATCTATATCCGCAGGATAATTCATGTCAAAATCATCCGTCATACCGTCAACCCAGTATGCCTTCTGATGCGTAAAACAAAGCGGTTCATAGCAGTGGAAGTTCAGAACCGTATTGTCGTCAAACGGGATCTTTATGGCCGGTACCGCAAACACATTGTTATAATTAACTCCACCGACGATTATGGTGATATCCGGAGCATATTTTCGTATCCTGTTTATCGCAGTTGTTGCGATCTCATTCCATTTGTCCTGATAGTCGGGATTTACAACTTCATTGAGCAGTTCAAACGCCAGCATGTCATGATTTTTCCCGAATCTTTGCGAAAACATCTCCCATGTTTCGTAAAATGTCTCCTGAAGTATATCATCAACAAAGAACAGGTCTGCATTTGCAACCGCTGCTGCATCAAACATATATCCCTTTGCCTTATGCAGGTCCAGGATCATATTAATGCCGTGTTTCCTGCACCATCCTATGCAGTCTTCTATATGGGACATTCCCGCTTCGTTAACGACATCCATCTCAGCCGTTTCCTTCATGAAAACATCATAATCGACCGGCACCCTTATGTGATCCAGTCCAAAGGAAGCTATATCCTCAATATCCTTTTCAGTGATAAAACTGTTGAAATGATTTTCATCATATGCTACACACTGTGACAGCCATCCCCCGAGATTAACCCCTTTTTGATATCCTTCAAATCTGCGCATAATACTCTCCTTCTACTGAACTGTCTGCTCTTCTGATGATCTCAGATATTCCTGAACATTATCATACGTAATAATACTATAAGGCCTGAAAACATATTTATCAAATGTCAATTCTATCGAGTCGGAAAAAGGTTCATGATTTCCGAGCGCATATGCCATTTCCATTATAACTTCGGCCTGTCCTTTAGAATCATTAAACACACTCCCGTCAAGCTTCATCGTCCTTATGGCTTCAAGCGCTTCTTCCGTTCCATTGATCCCTACCACAAACGGATCCAGCGGATAATCTGCCTCTTCTATGGCATCTATAGCCCCAAGAGCCATGTCATCATTATTGGCAACAACCATTTCTATCTGAAAGGGATATCTGTCGATCAGTTCCCTCATTTTTGTCTTAGCCTGGTCCCTGTCCCAGTTGGCATATTCATCTCCGAGCTTCTCAAGAGAAAACCCGGCATTTATCAACTCATTTGTACATACGTTTGTCCTGATAAGTGTGTCCTGATGTCCGGAATCACCTTCAAGTATCACGTACTGGATCGTACCGTTTGAATTTGCATCTATCCCCGAAAACTTCTTTGCATCCGACAGGGCATCGATTATGATCTTGGCCTGAAGCTCGCCCGACTGTCTGGCACTGGCTCCGACATAATACAGTTTGTCCCATCTGGCCAGATCTTCTTCTACCGGCTGACGATTGAAGAAAATGACCGGCGTGTCGCTTGACATGGCTTTATCGATTATAACCGTCGCATCTGTCCTGTCCACAAGATTAACACACAGAACATCATAGTTACCTTCTATGAATTTTCCGGCCTGATCATTCTGTGTCAACTGACTGTTCCTGGCTCCGACTATATCAAGAGTGATCCTTACACCGTCCTCACGCTCCTTCTGCCGGCACCACTTTGTCATATATCTGGTCATTCCGTCTATAAACGTATCATATTCATCATAAACCAGTACGGCGATCCTGATCCTTTTTGACCCCTGTGTGCTTTCACCCATGCATCCTGTAAGCAGACAGGAGACACACATGATGACCGGAATCATCCTAATTAACAAAAGGGAACAATAATGCCTGATTGTCCTTGTCATACATTGTCTCCTTTCTTATGATGCGATAATCGATATTCCTGTCAGGGAACTGTTTTTTTGCATCTGATGCATCAGTTGCATAAAAAGCAGCCAGATAGCCCATGCTGAACTCATTCGGGAAACCGAGTGATATGATCTCTCCGTTGTTCAGATAATATACTGCCATATTTGATGTCGAAACAGAATATATCTTGCTGTGTTTGTTAAGGTTTGCAAGTGCATCAAGCAGCGCATCGGTCATGGAATTATCAAACGTAACTATCACATCCGTTGCTTCCGATACGATCTCCTTCTGTATAAATGTTCTCGTTACCGGGCTGGTATAATAATCTCCCTGGTTCCAGTCGATTATCTTTCCGACCTTTCCTTCTATCGCATCCAGTAATCCTTTTCTTCGAAGAGCAACGCTGTCCTTTTCCACATTCCCGGATATTATCGCAACAGTGACGATATCGCTTTCATTATTGACGATCTCCTCACCCATTTTTCTTCCCATCTCATAATCATCCGGAGCGATACTTACAACATCACCGTCTGCAGATTCCAGTGACTCGACAAAAACAACCGGGATCCTCGGATCATTCCTGTCAAAATATTCCTTCAGCCTGTTGCTGTCACAAGCGGCAATTATCACGGCATCGGCTCCGTCTTCTATTTCCCTTTCCGTGATCTCTATCTGCTCTTCAGGATCATTTTCGGACAGAGTTGTCATCATACTCAGGTCCGCATTCTTTTCCTTACATACAAGAGCAGCACCCTGTCTCATGTTCTCCCATCTCTCGGAATCTTCGCCATATACGATCATGGATACCTTACTGTGTTTTTCCTCGCGAGGAGAAGCAGGATAAAACAACGACACTACCAGACTGAGGAAAGCGACAGTCAGTATACCTATGATCAGAAGGCTTCTGTGATTTCTCAAACCGCTCATTTATCGCCTTCCTCCTTCCTGTAAGTCTCGATCGAGATCTTGGGAAGATGGATCGTTACCGTTGTACCCTCATCCAGTTCGCTTTCAATAATGAGACCGTAATCTCCCTTGAAATACGTCTGTATCCTCTGATTCACATTCCACAATCCTATACCCGAGCCTTTTCCGCGGCTTCTGGCCTTATCCGTAAGAAGCGTTGCAAGAGTCTCCGGTGGTATTCCCATTCCGTTATCGGAAACGGAGATATAGATATCCCCGTCCTTTTCATAGCCCCGGAGGGTTATCTCGCCCTCCCCGTCCATATGTTCAACACCGTAATATATGGCATTTTCAAGCAGAGGCTGCACAATGAGCTTAATAGTGGCGCAGTTTTCTATCTCCGGATCTATATCTATTGTCGCAACAAACTTGTTTTTATACCGTACCTTCTGAATGCTCAGATAGTTTCTTGCATGCACGATCTCATCATGTATCGAGATTATGTTGTTACCCTTACTGAGCGATATCCTGAAAAGCTGGGCAAGAGCCGTGACCATGGAAATCGCATCCTTGTACCGTTCACCTTCGATCATCCATACGACCGAATCAAGCGTATTGTACAGGAAGTGGGGATTGATCTGACTTTGAAGTGCATCAAGTTCGCTCTTTCTCTTGGCCTTCTGCTCCCTGACCATGTCATCGGTCAGTTTCTTCATCTGCCGGATCATGGACTTGATCGTCCTTCCAAGGTGTCTTATCTCATGAGAACCGCCAATGAACACTTCCTCTTCGTTCATTATGTCTTCGTTTATAACACCCTCTTCCAGATAGGTTATGGAATCCTCGAGTTTTCTTATCGGATCTGTAACGACATAGGATATGATATAGTTTCCGAATACTATCAGCAGGAGGACTATTATCGCCACCAGGATCAGGTAGTTACGCATCTGTCCCATATCAAGTGCCAGCTCACTTGTGGGTGTTACGCTGACGATCTTCCAGCCGGTATAACCGACGGTCTTGACTACTATATCTCTTTCCTGGCCGTCGAAAACCTCTGAAAATGAGCCGTCGGCATGTGCCGCATGTACACGGTTATTTTCCCTGACAAGGTTGGCATACACCGCCTTCTGCAGAGGATGGTATATGATCTCTCCATCGGCATCACACAGATATACCAGTCCGACACCTCCGTCATTGACCTTCTCAAACATCTGCTCTATCCCGCTGTAATTCATGTCAACGAGCAGAATACCGTTTCTGACGTTTCCGAGATTGGTAAGCTCCACTATCCTCGAGAGTGATACAACCCAGAAATACCTGTAATTACTGTTATCAAACAGGTTCTGTACATGAGGAGTCGAAAAATGGATATTCTCAATTTCATCAAATGCACTCTGAAACCATTTTTCCTTCTTGAGATCCACTCCCGGTTTTCTTGATGATACAGGAGATGCGGCGATTATGGCACCGTCCTCCGTTGCACACACAATACTTGTCAGATTATCCTTGTTGGCTTCATAGAGAAGGTTCATTTCCTTGTTGATGCGCTCATTTGTGAGGTTTGTATTCTTTATCACGTTATAGCTCATCGTATCGGAAATGCTGATCATATTCCTGATATATGAATTCAGGTTCCAGCTGACCTGGTCCACTATCTGCTCATTCTGCTTGATGGTATTTGACCTGATCGTATTGATCGAATGTGAATAAAAGGCAATAGCCATAGAAACAATGCTCAGTACCGAGATTGCCGTAAATGACAGCGATATGATCCACTGCAGACTTCTTTTTTTTAATCCTTCTTTGACAAAGGCTATCGGTCGCTTTAACAGTTCCTGCAAATCATTTTCCTCTGTCTAGTGTCTGTATTTTGACGGGGATATCCCGAAATGCTTCTTGAACACATAGCTGAAATAATTCGGCTCTTCATATCCGACCATGCCCGCTATGATATAACTTTTTTCTTCGGTTGTATCCAGAAGTCTTTGAGCTTCATTCATACGGATGTCCGTAAGGTACGTGACAAAACTGACACCTGTCTCCTTTTTGAACACCGATGAAAAATATGATGTTCCCACTCCGAGATGTGAGCATATCTCATCTACGGACAGGGAGCTTTCCGAATAGTGATCCGCGATGTACTGTTTTGCATCTTCCGCAAGCTTCTTGGTCGTGTCAAGCCTGCCGCTGCTGATCTTATCCCACAGGATCATTGACAGTTCCAGCAGACGGTCCGCAAACTGATCCATTGACGTAAACCCTGCCAGTTCCTCATTTGTATTTACTGTCCCGAATCCCGTTTCTGCGATACTTATAACATGACCTCTCGAAAGGCGCATAAGTTCAACCATGAACTCCGCATAGAATACCTGCAGCTGATTCAGATTGATATTTGATCTCTTGAGTTTGTCCGTGAAATCACGTATCTCCTTTTCAAGGCTTTCCTTTGTACCCACCTTGACCTGTCTCATTATATGGCGTATCTGTTTTTCGCTTACATAATCCTCGACAGTATTTGTAGGATCTACGTCACTGATACAAAGTGCCTGGTTTTCCCCGACAAATCTCCTGTAATGAAACGCATCCTTGGCCTCCAGGAATGATGTATGGATACTCTCCGCACTTCCGTATGTTCTTCCGATCCCGGCAGATACGTCGGCATTTAATGCCTTATGCGCTATCTTACAGATCTTATCCATCTCCTCTACGAATGTTCCGTACTGTTTCGAACTGGAAAGGCGTGCAAGAACACAGACGGTATCCAGGTAAACAAGTGCTTCAACCGGAAGGATATCCTTAAACCTCTCGGTAACGATCTGTTTCAGTGATACCGCCATAAGGTTTTTGTCCAGATTATCCTTGTTCTCCGTATCAAATGTTATCCTGAACGCTCCGGCACAATAGAACGAAGACTCTATCTGAAAATCATAATCCTTCTGATATCTTTCCAGATCAAACTGCAGCTCTCTTCCTTCGAGAAGTCCTATTATCAACTGCTCCTTCATCATGGGACGGATCTGTTCATAATACTTGGTCAGCTGCTCCACGTTACGACGCTGTCTGATCTGTTCATCAAGTCTGTCTCTGATCCTCAGAAAGACCTTTTTCAACTCTTCCGCATCAACCGGCTTTAATATATACTCCTCTGCCTCCAGCCTTATGGCTTCCTTGGCATATTCAAAATCATCATAGCCCGAAAAGATGACGCTTCGAAGGTCCGGGATCTTTTCCTTTAACCTTCTGATAAGTGTCAGTCCGTCCATGAACGGCATCTGGATATCGGTCATTATGACATCGGGCTCACAACTTTCCGCAAGTTCCAGTGCCTCTTCCCCGTTTTCGGCTGTGCCGGTTACGGTAAAACCGATCTCTTCCCAGTTGATCCTTTTTCTGATCGCTTCCCTTACCTCTTCTTCATCGTCGACTAAAATGACTTTATAAAGATCCATGACCTCTCCTGACTGTTGTTATTTGAAAATACTATAACAGTTTATCATTTCAGCCGTAAATAAACAACAAGGCCGTGGTTTCCCACGGCCCTGCCTGTTAAATAATGATCAGCCTTTTTTACGTTTTGATACTACATCAAGTGTAACCGCCAGCAGAAGAACCATTCCTTTGAAGATCTTCTGAACATCGGTAGTGAATCCCATCAGTGACATTCCGTTATTCAATATACCCATGATGAAAGCACCTACAACAGCTCCGACTATGGTTCCGGCTCCACCTGCAACCGCAGCACCACCGATATAACATGATGCGATGGCATCCATTTCGAAACCGTCACCGGCCTTGGGTGTTGCAGATCCGTTTCTGGCTGCAAGCACGATACCGGCTATGGATGAAAGCAATCCCATGTTAACGTATACCCAGAAGAAAACCTTGTTGGTATCGATACCTGACAGGTTAGCTGCTTTTCTGTTACCACCGAGAGCATATATCTGACGTCCTGCTACAGTCTTGCTCGTTATGAATGCATATACGGCAATAAGTATGACCATGATCAGAAGTACGAACGGAAGTCCGTTATTCCTTGCAAGCTTGTAGAAGAAGAACCATATGATGAACAACATGATCGCAAGCTTGAGGGCTATCTGCCATACGGGATTAACCGCAAAATTGTACTTCTTCTTGGTGCCATAACTCTTAAACTCCGATACTATCAGTGCAATAGAGGCTACAATAGCAACTATGATACTGACAATATCAAGTGTCCCGTCTCCGAACGGTACCTTTATAGTGGGAAGGAATCCGGCTCCGATAAAGTTATATGATTCATCAAACGGGCCTTTTGTCTGTGCCTGAAGCAGAGTATATGTAAGGCCTCGGCCCATAAGCATCGTCGCCAGCGTTACTACAAAAGGCGGTATTCCCAGATAAGCGATAAAGAATCCTGCAAACAGTCCCGTAAGAAGACCAACAGCAAGAGCTGCAATGATCGCAACCCACATATTCATCTTGTAGTCTATCATTATGATACCCGCGATCGAACCGGTTACCGCAACAACTGAACCGACACCAAGATCGATGTTACCTGTCAGAACACAGAGCAGCATACCTATCGCCAGAATAACAACGTAACCGTTCTGCATGATCAGGTTGTTGATATTAACGGGCTTCGCATTTGCACCCTTGGTTGTTATCGCAAACAGAATAAATATACCTATCAGGATCAAAAACATACCATACTGTTTTAAATCCATATTAACAGTTTTTTTCTTATTTTCCATCTCCATCTCCCTTTCTCATATGAGCCATGATAAGCTGCATGATACGCTCCTGTGAAAACTCGTCCTTGTTCAGCTCTCCTGCAATCTCACCTTCGTTTATTACGTAGCATCTGTCGCACGTACCAATTATCTCGGGCATTTCGGATGAGATAACAATGATCGCCTTTCCTGCCTTGGCAAGTTCATTGATTACACAATAGATCTCATACTTGGCACCTACATCTATACCTCTTGTAGGTTCGTCCATGATCAGAACATCCGGCTGTGTCAGCATCCATTTTGCAACAACAACCTTCTGCTGGTTACCACCGGAAAGCGATCCAACCACCTGATTGATGGAATTGGCTTTGACATTTATTCGTTCTTTATAATCCTGCGCAGCAACTATCTCATCATTTGCGTTTATAACGCCATTCTTTGAGAAAAAGAACGGTCTTGCTGCTATTGCCATATTTTCCTTGATATCTGCTATAAGATTAAGTCCGTATGTCTTTCTGTCCTCGGAAATATATGCAAATTTGTTCTTAACGGCATCCTTAACTGTTTTTATAACAGCTTCCCTGCCGTTGATCAGGATATGACCCGATATCTTCTGTCCGTAACTGTGTCCGAAAAGACTCATGGCCAACTCGGTTCTGCCGGCACCCATCAGACCTGCAAGTCCGACAACTTCTCCGGCACGGACCTTGATATTGATATTCTTGAGCACCTGACGATGCTCGTCATCGGGATGAAATACGTTCCAGTCCCTTACTTCAAATACTACATCTCCGATCTCCACACCTTCTCTGACCGGATAACGGTTGGTCATCTCACGACCTACCATAGCCTTGATAACCCTGTCCTCAGAGTAATCATCCACTCCCTTGACAAGAGTCTCTATTGTCTTACCGTCACGGATGATAGTGACCGAATCGGAAACGTACTCTATCTCATTCAACTTGTGGGATATGATGATACATGTAATACCCTGGGATTTGAGTTGGAGCATGATATCAAGAAGTTTTTTACTCTCTTCGTCATTAAGAGCCGCAGTAGGCTCATCAAGAATCAGGAGTTCAACCTTCTTTGCCATTGCTTTGGCTATTTCTATAAGCTGTTGCTTTCCTACTCCAAGCGTATTGATTGGAACATTGACATCCTCATGCTCAAGTCCTACCTTTGCAAGCATCTCCTGGGCACGGCGCCTGGTCTGCGTCCAGTCAATTATACCCTTTCTGCTTGTCTGCTCATTGCCGATGAATACATTCTCAGCTACCGAAAGCAAAGGCGAAAGTGCCAGTTCCTGATGAATGATAACGATGCCTTTTGCTTCCGAATCCCTAAGATTATGGAATTTGCAATGCTCACCTTTATATGTGATATCTCCCTCGTATGTCCCGTAAGGGTATACGCCTGAGAGAACATTCATCAGAGTGGATTTACCGGCTCCGTTTTCCCCGCATATTGCGTGGATCTCGCCTTTTTTTACCTTAAGATTAACATCGTCAAGAGCCTTTACTCCGGAGAATTCCTTCGTAATATGATCCATTTCCAAGATGTAATCTGACATCTACTCTACTCCTTTGATCTAGTCTGATTAAAACATGGCGGCAGCATATGCCGCCGCCATGTTAAAACTTACGTTTAACCTATAAGTTTGTTATTATTCAGCTAACTGCTCCTCTGTGTAGTAGCCGCCGCCAATGATAACTTCCTTGTAGTTGTCCTTGTCAACCGGAACGGGCTCGCAAAGGTATGAAGGAACTACGATCTTACCATTGTTGTACTGCTCTGTGTCGTTGATCTCAGGCTCTGAACCTTCCAGAACTGCCTGTACCATTGTAACACACTTGGAAGCAAGGAGTCTTGTATCCTTGTAGATAGACATTGTCTGCTTACCGGAGATGATGTGCTTACAAGCCATAAGCTCTGCATCCTGACCTGTGATCAGAGGCCAATTTGCATCTGTGTAACCAGCACCTTCAAGAGCTGACATACATCCATATGAAAGTCCATCGTATGCGCATGCGCAGATGTCAAGATCTTCGTCAGCATAGTATCTTGTAAGGATATCTTCACATCTCTTCATAGCTGTCTGCTGATCCCATCTAAGAGTATTGTTGGATTCGAAATCGATCTGGCCTGACTTACAGATAAGAGATCCGTCATCAAGTAAAGGCTGGATCTGCTCCATAAGACCTGCATAAAGCATATGAGCGTTGTTATCATCAGGTGAACCCATGAAAAGCTCGATAGTCTTAGGATCATCCTTTGTAGCACCACAGTGCTGAACGATGTATTCACCGATCTTGGTACCAACACCCTTATTATCGAATGTTGCATAGTAAGAAACAGCGTCTGTGTTCATAAGAAGACGGTCATAAGCGATAACCGGGATGCCTGCATCCTTTGCCTGCTGCTCAACATTTACAAGAGCGTCTGAGTCGATAGCTGCGATAACGAGGCAGTTAGCGCCTGCTGCGATCATGTTCTCGATCTGAGAAACCTGAGCCTGAACGTCATCTTCTGCGTACTGAAGATCTACGGTGTAGCCGAGCTCTTCAAGCTGTGCCTTCATGTTTGCACCATCATGCATCCATCTCTCTGATGACTGTGTGGGCATTGCAACTGCAACCTTCTTGCCTGCGCCTGTTGCTGCGGGTGCTGCCTCTTCAGAACCTGCGTCTGCTGCGGGTGCTTCTGCTGCAGGAGCATCTGCTGCGGGTGCTGCGGGAGCTGCTGCTCCGGCACAAGCTGTGAGTGCTACCATCGCTGCTGCCATAATAGCTGCTAAAACTTTCTTTTTCATATTCATCCTCCTTAAATTTTATTGATCCCTGACCACCAGGGATACAAACCGGATGACACTAATCTATTACAAATGAATTTTAAATAAAATAAAAAATCCTACTCTGAATATACAAAAATATCCATCAGGATTTTTTACAGAAGTTCAAAAAGTATATTATTGTTAAACAGAAATGACAGCAGTCTGCTTGCCTTTACCTGCGCAAAAACCCAGCTTCCGAAGGAATTTCCGAAGAACATCATGACCGCCAGGAAGAATACCCATACCAGTACGAGAGAAAGCGTTATTCCGGTAGCCATCCCCAGCAGTCTGTTGAAAGTCTTAAGGACGGGTATCTTCTCAAGTATCCTGACCGCCATGATGACCACAAACCATATTATTGCAAGAAGTATGAACAGTCCTGCAAAAGTCCCTGACCTTATGGCAAGCGCCGAAAGATATCCCGAAACATAATCCTTGAACAGTGATACTGCCAGTCTCTCGTATATTTCTCCCGTATTGTTTGTCTTCAGATCGTCTGCGATAATTGTCGGAAACCCGAAAGAATCTATGACCGCATTCTCGGAATCACTGTCGGTCATCCGGGTTTCATAGGCCTCAACGATCTTTTCTCTCATATTATCGTACAGAGAGGTGTTCCTGATCAGAAAATCACTCACATACGGGGAGATCTTGGTTACTATGAATAAGGATGCGATAAGTCCGGCAAACCATACAGCCAGTCTTAAAAACCCCTTTTTATACCCTTTTACGGCCCCCAGAACCAATACTATCAGAACTGCTGTTAGCAGATAATAATCACTCATGTTACTTAAGTTTTATTTCCTCCATTCCGTCGGAATATACCACCTGATATCTGGTCCCGGATTCTCCGGGTATCATCAGTATAGCTGATCCTTCTAACTGTCCGTCAAACTTTCTGAGTCCGGATGTATTGTAGATCTGACATGCCTCACTGTTATATATCACAAGAAGGTCCTTATTAAGCGTTATATTGTTATAATCCATATCAAATCCGAGTGTTGTGACGATCTGACCTTTGTCATCGTATACTTCCGCAATGAATTTGTTCTCACCGAGTTCATCCTCAAAAACAAGGGCGATCTCCTTATCATTGTGAAATACACTGAGGATCTCCTTATCTATATCCTTTTCAAATACACTCTCCGGTTTTTCGGATCCCTTAAAGATCGACAGTTTATTATCACCTACCACAAAACTGGTATCAGAATTAAGGAATCCCACGAGCGATACGACCGTTCCCGAATAGTTATATCCGCTGACAAGGTTATCCACTTCATTCTGGCCGACGGCACCGAAATTGTAAAACGCAACCGATGTAGATAAAACGCCGCTGTCAACAAACAGATACGACACCGCCAGAAGTATCCCGTCCTCGGAAATATCTATGCATACGGGATATCCGCTTTTTGACATTGTCGTTCTGTCACTTGCGATATTTGTTCCGTTTACATCATACAGTTTTACCCATGTTACCTCATTATCCTCAAGGACAACCGCAACATTGCCGTTACCGGAAACGCAGAATCTCTTCAGGGGAGTTGATGTATCTATCGTGCCCTGCAGACCTTCACTGTTATATACATATACCGTGGTACCCATGTAATCCCCGATCGCAACATAATCATTGCATACGTCCACGATCGGATTCTGCATTTCAAATGTTTCATTCCACAGCATATCATTCGCGATATTAAAGGCGGATGCACCATCCTGACTGTACCTCAGGACATTTTTACCGAACCTTAAGTACCTTGCATTGGTTGCCTCGGTAAATGAGATCTTTCTCATTACATCATAGTCGGTATACACCATTTTCTGGTAATTATAAATGGCACTTGCTATGACCGCGATCACAATAGCCAGTCCAACTATAACACGATACAGGATCGCTCTTCTGTGACGCCGGATCTTCTGCTCGAAGTCTTTTTGGGTGGCTTCATATTTTTCTTTTAGTGTTTCGTTTATCTCTGCCATATCTACCGGATATTAAACGGTGCTCTTCTCCTTTGATGCTATATATGCCAGCACTCCAAGCTGTATCGCACCCATAATTCCCTGATCGTCATTAAGCGATGCGGGAACAACATATTCTTCCATATTCTCGAGTTCCTCTGTCCGGATATAACCGGCAAGTTTTTCAAGCAGCTTCTCCCTGATCAAAGGGAACAATTGCCGCTGTTTCATGACTCCCCCGCCAAGTATTATCTTACGCGGCGAAATGGTCAGCACCATAGCCATGAGTCCCTGGGCTATATAATCCGCTTCCATTTCCCAGACCTCAGGTCTGTCAGACAGCTCCTCTGCCTTCTGATGCCATCTGCCCTCTATCGCGGTGCCCGATGCAAGACTCTCGAAACAGTTGGAATGAAAAGGACAGCTTCCTTTATAATCGTCTCCTTCTATCTTCGATACAAGTATATGTCCGAATTCGGGATGTCCCATTCCATGGACCAGCATTCCGTTTACCGCCATACCGGCACCGATACCGTTCCCTATAGTTACATAACCGACATTATCTATTCCCTGTGCACAACCGAAAGTCATCTCTCCGAGGCATGAACCGTTAACACGGGTATCTACCTTGATCGGAACACTGAGTGCTTCCTCCAGTACCTTCTTGAGCGGATAATGCTGCCACGGGAGTTTCGGTGACTCCAGTATGGACCCGTACGTCTCTGATTCCGGATTGACATCAACAGGCCCGAAAGATCCTATTCCCAGTGAAATGATGTCCTTATCCCTGAAATAATCTATGATCTTCGGAACGGATTCATACGGCGTTGTTGTCGGGAAGGACGTCTGTTCAACGATCCTGCCATCGGCATATCCGATGGCACATACCATTCTGTCTCCTCCGGCTTCCACTCCGCCGTACAGTTTCGGAAGTGTTGTCACCATGACGGACAGTTTGCCGAATATCGAGAAATCTCCGTATCCGCCAGATACAATAAAGGATTCACCCGCTCTTATCTTTCTTCCGTCAATACCGCCCTCACCCTCAAGTACGGAAATTATCATAAAGGTGTCATTTTTCTCAAAATCCCTGACACCTGAAATATCGAATTTATCAACATCATAATAACTGCATGATACGAGTCTTCCCGGTACCCCGTTTGTATAACAGTTGGCATCCTTATGCGGGATCATCATTACGTCAAGACTCTTTTCTATGTGAAGATCCGTCGGCCTGCCGTTCCTGTTCCTGCCGTAATCATACAATCTGTAAGTGACATCGGAACTCTGCTGGATCTCCATTATCATCGTATCCTGCTTGATCGCATGCACGGTCCCGGGAGTAATCTGGAAGAAATCTCCCTTTTTAACGGGGATCTCCCTTAAAAAATCGTCCCATCTGTCCCTGTTGATCAATGAAACGGCTTCTGCTCTTGTCTTGGCCTTATGGCCTATTATTATGGAACCGTCCCTGTCACAGTCCATTACGTACCAGCATTCCGTTTTGCCGGCAGCACCGTTTTCTCTCTTACATGCATACTCATTATCCGGATGAACCTGTATCGAAAGAGGATCCTTGGCATCTATTACCTTGACGATAAAAGGAAAATTGCCTTCGGTTTCAACTCCGAAGACTTCCTTATGGTCTCTCCACACCTCTGACAGATGCATTCCGTCAAACGTACCGCCTTTTATCAGACAGTCTCCGTTCGGATGTGCGCTTACGGTCCAGTATTCTTTTCCCCAGATCAGTTTCTTGACAACAGGTTCAAGGAAGATAAGTTCTTTCATTTAATTCTCCGCCAGAAAAATCAACTTACACAACAAATGCGTCCCGTATGAGCCTTGGCTCATACAGGACGCTGTGTGCTTTAATACGATCATTTAACGAAACTCTTTACCTGCTCATATATTCCTTCCGCATCCAGCAGATACTTATGAAGGAGTTGTGCAGCCGTTCCGCTCTCACCGAATACATCCTGCATTCCTATCTTGAATACGGGCGTGGGATTCTTTTGTGAAAGAACATCGCATACCGCACTTCCAAGACCTCCTATGACAGAATGTTCCTCAGCCGTGACCACGCGGCCCGTCTTAGCAGCTGTCCTGAGGATGAGCTCCTCATCAAGCGGCTTTATTGTGTGAATATTGATGACTTCCGCGTCTATGCCGTCCTTTGCAAGCATTTCTGCTGCTTCAAGGGATGCGGGAACAGTAATACCCGTAGCGATTATCGAAACATCCTTTCCTTCGCGAAGGACTATACCTTTACCCATTTCAAATTTATATGTTTTCTCGTCATTAAATACGGGCACGGCAGCACGTCCGAACCGCATATAAACAGGACCGACATATTCATAGGCCGCTTTTACGGCAGCCCTTGCCTCAACATCATCCGCAGGATTAATTATAACCATCCCGGGGATCGTTCTCATAAGGGCGATATCTTCATTACACTGATGGGATGCACCGTCTTCACCTACCGATACTCCGGCATGTGTAGCTCCGATCTTAACGTTCAGATGAGGATATCCGATGGAATTACGTACCTGTTCGAACGCTCTTCCTGCCGAAAACATTGCAAATGAGCTTGCGAAGGGAACCTTGCCGGTTGCTGCAAGACCTGCAGCTATCCCTGTCATGTTTGATTCGGCAATACCGCAGTTTATGTGCTTATCAGGATGAGCCTTGGCAAATATACCGGTCATGGTAGCTGCAGCAAGGTCAGCGGTCAATACTACAAGGTCATCATGTTCGTTGCCGAGCTCTACTAAAGCATTTCCGTAGCTGGCTCTGGTTGCGATCTTTTCTACTTCTGACATAATGCTTCACCTACTTTCTCAAGATCTTTCATGGCTATTTCATACTGTTCGTCATTAGGAGCCTTGCCATGCCATCCTGCCTGATTCTCCATAAATGAAACCCCCTTACCCTTTACGGACTTCATTATGATGGCAGTAGGCATTCCCTTTGTTTCCCTGGCTTCCTTAAATGCTGCCCTGATCTGATCAAAATCATGTGCATCGATATTGATAACATGGAAATTAAATGCTTCAAACTTCTTATCTATAGGATAAGGATTACATACATCCTCAATTTTTCCGTCTATCTGAAGACCGTTGTTGTCTACTATAGCAACCAGATTGTCCAGTTTCTTGTGACCTGCAAACATTGCAGCTTCCCAGACCTGTCCTTCAGCTATCTCTCCGTCACCGAGAAGTGTATAAACCCGATAACTGTCATTAGAGAGCTTTGCGGAAAGAGCCATACCGACAGCTACGGAAATACCCTGTCCCAGCGATCCGCTTGACATGTCAACTCCGGGTGTGTGCTGCATGCACGGATGACCCTGAAGATGGGATCCGAGTTTACGAAGTGTGGTAAGATCTTCAACCGGGAAATAGCCTCTGTGTGCAAGTGCCGAGTAAAGAGCAGGCGCACAGTGACCTTTTGAAAGAACGAACCTGTCCCTGTCTGCCTTGTCAGGGTTCTTGGGATCGATGTTCATCTCCTCAAAATACAGAAATGTCATCAGATCCGCACAGGACAATGATCCTCCGGGATGTCCCGCTTTGGCCGAATGAACTGCCGTAACAATACCTTTACGGATCTCATTGGCCTCTTTTGCCAAATCCAAATTATTCATAGCACATTCCTCCTATATTTTTGATAATTATAGCATTCATTTTGATTTCCATAAAGCATCATCGTCTATCGCATAATAATATGAATTGACGGGAAGTATCTCCCTGTTATGTATCTCAAAAGCTTCCCATACAACACCGGCAGATGCTGCAGGTACATGATATTTGCCGATCATGCCCTCCGAATCATAAATATCAACTTCTGCGGCTGACGATGTCATATTATATGCCATCACATCACCGCTTGTTATGGCACCGAAATCCGTTACATAGAATCTGAAATCATCAGCCTGCGCATTATCGATCGTAACGGTCTCCGCCGTTGTAAGCCCCAGACTGTCAATGGATGATTTTATCACCCTTGCACAATTGGAGGATATAGCAAGCGCATTAAGATCAAGAGGTGCCGTTTCCCATGATACAACTGCCCTGTATGTATCCTGGGCAACATCAGGCATTGCAAATCCTATGGCATACTGGTGATCCATCCTGATTATGACCGACATATACAGGGTTTCATATCCGCCTTTTGTTATCTCTGCCGTATAACTCCCCGATGTGAGCAGCACACTTGCCGTTCCGTTCGTATCAAGCTGGCCTGTCTGCACCACGGTACCGTTCCTGTTGTTTATTCCTCTGCGGATCTGTATTCCCGCCCCGGCAAGAGGGACATTCGGATCGGTTGCATCCCTTACAACAAACTGCGAAGGATATTCCGTCAGATTTTCCGTATATCCCATGTATATCGGTTCGACCGCATATTTTCCGGATCCGGATCTTGCCGTTATACCGTATACACCGACATCATTCAGTGTCTGCTTAGTCGCATATACATAGTATTTTTCATCTTCCGAACAGTCTATGGCGATCTTGTATAATCCGTCACCATCTGTTATTGATTCGGCAATGACCCTGTCATCTGATTCCGAGCGCACTTCTATTGCCGCATCTTCCATGGGCATCGAAAACTCATCCATAACATAACCGTACAGGATCTCCGTCTCCTTTGTGGAATTTGCAACATTATATACGATATATGCCCGGTTTATCATATCCTTTTCAAGATAATCCAACTGGTCGACGGTACCGCTGCTGTAGGAATCTATATCAGCGACCGCATATTCCGTGGCGCTTCCGTCCTTACAGTAGATATAACGGACCAGACTGTCATTTCTGAAATAATACCTTGACTCTATATCGGTCGATGATATGTCTACGGGTTTATCTATATATGAATTATATTCATCCGCATAATTCAGATTCCCGTCATCATAATAATAATCCGTGATCAGCAGCTTATCGTCGCATTCTCTGACCTCGGTTATCTTCTCCACCCTTCCGGTATCCGGATCGGAGTAAACCTTGTAATCCGAAGATTCATTACCGGCCAGCTGAACCGATACACGTTTGTAATCATAAGTATTAACCGGTGCATTGGCAGGATCCTTTACATTTTCTATCCTGGAAAAAACGGTGTCCTTCCATTTCAGATCCTTATTTCTCTTTCCGGGACTGAAATGAATGACAGAGTAATCCACTATCCCCGTTTCCGGATCTGTCAACTCTTCCAATGACTTTTCGTGATCGATCTCTTCATCTGCCACGGGAGCTTTTGTCGGTTCAGGCGTCGGTTCGGGTGTCGGCTCTTCCTTTACCTCTTCTGCCGGCTCTTCTGCTTCTTCGGCTGATGCTGCACTTACAGCAAGATCGTGATTCCTGAAGATCGCTTTCACACCGATATATGATCCGACCATGACTGCGATCAGGATGATCGAATACAGCATTACCCCGATAATGGTGACGGAAAATCTGTCTTTTGTTTTCTTTTTTCTTGCGGTTTCCTTATCCCTGTTATTAGCGGAACTCATTAATTACTGTACTTCCCCATGTATATCTTCAGCAAAACTTGTAGATCGTAGTTGTTTCATACCTCTTACCGGCATCAAATATCGGATGTGCAAATGCCTCTTCGTTTGCACTGTTCGGGAAATACTGAGTCTCAAGGCAGAATCCCGTACGTTCCTTATATACTGCTTCTCCCTTTCCCTGTTGGATTGCGATACGGTTTCCTGCGTAAAACTGCAGACCCGGGAGATCCGAATATACTTCCATTGTTCTTCCGTCGGCCGATGCGCTCGCGACAAGTTTCATATCGCCGGTAAAATCATCAATAACAAAATTGTGATCATATCCCCATCCAAATGCAAGCTGTTCAAAATCTTCTCTTATATCCCGACCTATGGCTTTGGGCTGTCTGAAGTCCATCACGGTTCCTTCAACCGGAGCGATCTCACCCGTTGGAATTGCTTCTTCGTCAGAAATAGGGGTATAGGCTGATGCCTTTATTGTAAGGACCGTATCCTCTATAGATCCGGAATCGTGTCCGGACAAGTTGAAATATGAATGGTTTGTCATGTTGATAATTGTTTTTTTATCACTGACACCGTCATAATGTATTCTTATCTCATTATCATCCGTAAGCGTATATGTTACTTTCATGTCAAGATTTCCCGGGAATCCGTTCTCCATATCAGGGGAAAGATATGAAAACCTTACAAAATCATCACCGTATTCGGCATTCCACAGAACCTTATGCATTCCCCTGTAAAAATCAGAATGGAGATTGTTGGAATTATCATTGATCGCGAGCTGATACTTTGTACCGTCTATGGTAAAAACACCCTTTGCGATACGATTGGCGCTCCTTCCTATGGTCGCCCCGAAAAATGAGCCGTTAATGAGATATTCTTCACCCGAATCGAAACCGAGTACTATATCCTTCAACTCTCCCTTATCATTCGGAACGATCAGTTTGACAAGACATGCTCCGATATTCGTAACTGCCGCCTCCATACCGTTCTTGTTAGAGATCGTATAAAGCTTGATATTCTCTCCGAACTGTGTTTTTCCAAACTGTGTAACAGATGTTGCCATTTTCTTTCCTCCCTGTTCCAAAAAGTTTATAATTCCACCCTTGCATCCAATGCCCTGGATAATGTTACTTCATCGATATATTCCAGCTCACCGCCCACCGGAACGCCGCTGGCTATCCTGGTGACCTTTATTCCGGTCGGTTTGATCAGCTTACTGATATACATTGCCGTTGTTTCGCCTTCGATGCTCGAATTGGTAGCGATTATAACCTCATCAACATCCTTCTGCAGCCGTTTTAACAGTTCGGCAAGTTTTATATCCGCAGGTCCTATACCGAGACTCGGATTGATCGCACCGTGAAGGACATGATATACCCCTTCATATTTATGTGTTTTCTCATAAGCCGTCATGTCTCTCGTGTTTTCCACAACCATTATCTGCTTCTGGTTTCTGGACGTATCCGAACATACCGGACAGACATCTTTATCGGTAAGGGTGTAGCAAACGTTGCAGTATCTGATATTCTCACGTGCCTCTACCATGGCACCTGCAAGCTTTTCCACCTGTTCTTTCGGCATATTGATGATATGGAAAGCCAGTCTCTGGGCTGACTTGCTGCCAATACCCGGAAGCACCGACAATTCCGCTATCAGTTTACTGATATAGCCGCTGTACAGATCCATTATTATATTCCAAAGCCTCCCAAACCACCGGTCAGCCTGCCCATATTCTGCGAGCTTTCCTCGTCAACCATACGAAGCGCCTCATTTGCGGCAGCCATTATAAGATCCTCAAGAGTCTCTATGTCATCCGGATCAACAGCCTCCTCCGAGAGTTTTACTTTTGTGATCTCCTTTTTTCCCGAAACGGTTATTTCGACCGCTCCGCCTCCTGCCTTGGCTGAAAACTCCTTCTCTTCAAGTTCCTTCTGGCTTTCCTCCATCTGACGCTGCATTTTCTGAGCCTGCTTCATCAGATTTGCCATATTACCCGGCATTCCTCCACCGGGAAATCCACCTCTTCTTGCCATAACCTTCCTCCGATATCATTATTCATCAAAATCCGTATCATCAACCGAAACTTCCATTCCGAAAATTGATGTCGGCGGATAATACTTTCCATTTTCCCTTGTCTGCTCATTTGAGGTAAAACCGTAGTCCACCGTCTTGCCGAGAACCTCGGAAAAAGCCTTGTCAAAACTCTTTCTGAAATATTCGTCATCACAAAGCCCGAGAACCGTATCATCCTCAAACTGAAGCATCAGCTTTCCGCTTGAAGGATCAACTGAAGGCACTGC
>JBGUNV010000119.1:0-25235 GCA_045117595.1 Lachnospiraceae bacterium | reverse complement strand
TTATGTGCAGACCGGCAGGATATGATACTTGACTGTGCCGTCAGGATGCTCTCACCGGCAGGCAGGATCGTCTACAGCACATGTACTTTCTCGCCCGAGGAGGACGAGGGAGCCGTCGAACGGTTCCTGAAACGATTCCGAGAGTTTACAGTGTGTGCCGGACCGCATAAACTGTATCCGCATACATTTAAGGGAGAAGGACATTTTGCTGTCGCCTTTGAAAGGGCCGGAAACGGTCTTAGATCCCATGACAGCGCCTCTTCTAAGGCAGCATACAAACCGGTCCCCAAGCTTCACTATGCACTGCTGAGTAGTTTTCTGGCTGATACGGTTAATGAAAACTGCCGCATCAGAAAAGCGATCGAAGGCCACCCCGAAAGACTTACCGCATTCGGTGACAGCCTGTATCTGACACCTGCCAAAATGCCCGATATAAGCGGGCTGAAGGTGCTCCGATGCGGTTTAAAGCTGGGTACGGTAAAAAAAGACCGGTTTGAACCCGATCACGCTCTTTCGCACGCTCTAAAAAGCACCGATGTGAAGAATTTTGTCGATCTTGCCCCCGATTCACCCGAGGCCGGGCAGTATCTGTCGGGGATGACGATAAGCTGTGATAAAGATATGAAGGGCTGGTGTCTTGTTACCACCTCAACTTTCCCCCTCGGCTGGGGAAAAGCCGTCGGCGGCACCCTCAAGAACCATTACCCCAAAGGATTGCGGAAACCGCTGTGAGATCCGTCATTTCTGAGTATAAGGATCGTCGGCCGGATAACCGCCGACAAGTTTCTGGATCGTCCTCGGGATCGCATCCTTTGATTCCTTCCAGTCCTTGTCCTTATTCTCGTATTTGAACTTCTCGACGAACCAGTTGATATCCTCTTCTATCCTGTCAAGGTTGCGGCCCATAACGTCAAACAATGTCCCGGTAAAATTGTCCAGCACATCTTTTTTCAGATATCCGGGAGCCTCATTCAGAAGTTCTGCCATGTGCGGAATGCAAAATCCCTTGCCCCCGGCTATTTTCCCCCTGAAAGACTCATCATTCTCATACAGATAGAAAAAGGTCGCTATATATCGCCTGTAAGTATCCCGATAATAATCGCAGACAAAGCATTTACTCTCAAGTTCATCCGAAAACCTTGCTACATTTGATCCCTTCGATTTCGAGAAAAGGCCTCCGCCCTCGGCTTTATATGACTTCATCTCGCGCTTTAAGTCTGCGGATACCTTATGGATATGGCTCGAGAGTATCAAGGCATTTCCGAGTGAATTGCCGTAGTCATACATCATCTTGAAGTGACGGGCACAAAATCCCGTCTTATCCGTCATCTCCCTGATATCGCTTTCCATATAAGAAGCGCCCGGACCTATTGCATAGTCGATCGCTCCCTGTTCGAGGCTTCGCCTGGCATTACAGATCGGGCACTCATCATTCGCGGCAACCGCGTCGTTTACCGGAATTGTATACAGTTTTTCCTTCATAGATCATTCTCCGGATATCACGAATTGGTGATATTCTTCTCGGCTTCCTTTACTATATCCTCAAATGTTTCGGCCTCTCCCTCAGCTCTGACTGTCTCGGTCTCCTCCTCGGTTTTGCCGGCCGTCTCCTCCGTTTCACCTTCCGGTTCCCCGGTTTCCTCGTCATCCGTCTCAACGAGCGGCTTCTTGCCCGCCATCAGACGTTCCTCAAACGTCATATCGAGCTTCATTTCCTTCATAACGGTCTCATTTCTCTCAACAAGTTCCTCCCTGGCGATCGAAACCCTGCCGTCAACATCGCTCGCATACAGATGTTGGCGCAGAAGTGTCAGATAATCCGAATAACCCTCATACAGCCTGTCGGGGTCGGGATCATCCACCCTGAAGTTCTTCTCAAGAAAACCGTTACACATCCAGTCAATGATATCAATTATCTTCGGAAGTTCATCCGGTCTTACGAGCTTCCTGCTGTCAATCTGTGCATATATGTTCCTGTATGTCCTGTCAAGATCCTCAACGTTCTCACCGACCACCCTGAGCGCCTCAGGGTCCGTCTCCTGTTTGAGACTGCGCAGAAAACGGCCCATGAACGGATAATTTCTCATGACTCTGACACGTCCCTGGCTGATCTGTGACATCAGCGAAAACAGGTCCTTCTCACTTTTCTTAACCGTACGGGTCAATTCCATAATCATATACTTGGTACTGTAATCGCAGATAAAATCATATAATCCCTGTTTACTTGTAAAATAATGGAAAAGCAGGCCTTTTGAGATACCGGCCTCCTTCACGATAACATCGGTGCTCGCATCCTTATATCCCTTGAGGGCAAACGTCTTGAGTGCTGCATTTATTATCGCATCCTGTTTATCCTTTTTTACGTCAAAGAATTTAGAATTCATGGTAAATCCCCTCTTAAATCCTGTAAAAGCTGCATTTTATCTCACAAAACGACAGGTTTGACTAATAAAGTCAAACCCATCGTATCATATGTTATGTAAACAGTCAAGATTTATTTGATACCTTCTTCTTCGCGTGTTTGCGCTTTTTTGATGACAGGACCTTTATCAGAACGATCATTATGATTATGAGCGCAAGCACTGTCGCACCGCATATGAGCCATTTCATAAAATCATGCTGTTCCTCTTCAACCGCTCTGATATTGACTTTGTTACCCGAAGCTGTAAACGTAAGGTATTTCCCGTATTCTTCGGTCGCAACCTCCTCATATTTTCCGCCGGACGAAACATAGATCCTGACTTTCTTCGCATCGAGCGGTTTCATGTACCTGATCTTATGGCTGTCCTGCCCGTCATCGGGAATATCGACCACATATTCTTCGCAGTCGGCATCATTATTTGGCACAGCCGCTACCGAAAGCTTGGCCCCCTTGAAGAATCTGCCGTCAACAAGCAGCACGGACTGGTTGTTTGACCGAAGCTGTTCACTCGCAAGCGATGTCGAAAACCTGACGATCTCGCCCTCTATCTCCATATCTTCATCTACCGGTATCTCCTTATCGCATTTCCAGGAGATATATTCATCATCTGCAAGATGCAGTTTACCGTCATCCGCATCATCTGCTTTCTCTTTGTGACTGGAGATCTGGGCTTCCACCGGAGTCTCTGATGGCGAGATCACTTCTCCCTGCTTCTTGTCAAGCGTTGCGACTACTTTATCATCAACGATAAAATTGACCTTCATCGTCGAAAAATCATCTGGAACTTCTTCTGCTGCAAGCATCTCATTATACGATACAGGCTCCGCAGCACCGGCCCGGCTTATCCGGTCAATCCCGGCAAGCTCGTCACTTACGAACACATTGCCTTTGATCTTGCCGTCATCATCTGCCGATCCGGTTATAGCTCCCGTGAAATTGACCCCGTCAGTTACATTAGGCATGGCTGCGCAGTCCATGATGTCCCCGCCGCAGCCGGTGATCCCTCCTATATAGGAACCTCCCCCGAGAACACCTTTCTCATAGGAATTCCTGATCGTCGCATACGATCTGCCTGCGATACCGCCTACATAATCACCCGATTCGGAGCTGACCTTTGCCAGATTTTCACATTTAAGTATCGTTCCGATCTCGCACAGACCGCATATACCGCCGACATAACTCTTCCTTCCCTTTATCTCGCCTTCGTTACCGTCACGCCTAAGGACACATTTTGTCCTGTATGTCGACTTTCTTGCAGAATCCTTCACACCCGTGATATCACTCTCAAGGTCGAAGTCATATTCCTGCGCCATCGTTCCGGCGATACCTCCGGTATTGATATCTCCATATATCATCCCGATATTTCTGCAGTCTGCTACCGTAGCATCAACACTGTCCTCGCAGACGTCATTACTCTCGTCTTCGAACACCTCAGAATAATCCATATCAAGAGCACCGTCCATCGCATCGGTAAACAGAAGCATCATCGATGCAAACTGGTCATTTACACCCTCGAGATCATTACACACGGCATCTGTCGATCCGCTCATCTCGGAATTGAGGAACCCGAGGTTATCGCTCATCCCCTGTATGTTTGCTACAAGGCTGTTGGCATGAAGTTTGTACTCATCCGACAGCTGCGGGAAACGTACGGGACTCTGGGAAGCGGTATTACCTATTATCTCTCTCAGCCGGCTGCCTGTATCCTTTAGATTACCCGCCATCTTCTTAACATCCTCGACAGCATCCTTTACATCGTCTTCCGTATCGGATGTCATATTATCGGAATACTTGAGGACAAGATTGGCTATTGTGGTCGAATATTCCTCCATATCCTCCGTATATGTATGACCCTCATGGTGTTCGTCATACTGAGATTCGGCATAATCTGCAGCAGCACCACCTGCCTCCTTTGCGGCGTATTCCGTTGCCTCTCCCTTAGCCTTGGCGATCTCCTCCTCCGTTTTTCCCTGTTCCGCCTCTGCTATCTGCTCCTTTGAAGGGCGCTCGTCCGGAAGTTTCTCGGCACCTGTCAGTATCTGATAATATTTCCTGTCATAAAGGTCCGGTTTTGTCTCATCATATTTTTTTCTGTAATAACCCGAATATTCGTCCGTAGCATCTCTTATGTTCTTCTTGGCATTGTCATACTGAAGTGTTTCGGTCTCATCCATATAATTGTATATGTCGAGATCCTCAGCCATCTCCTCAACATCCTTTGCCGCATCCTTTAAGTTGCTGCCGGATCTTTCAAGGCTCTCAAACGGCCCGTCACTTGCGGCGAATTCGCCCATGACATTTTCCATGCGTCCTACGATCTCGTTGGTCGCACCTGTTACACCGTTAACAAAATCAGTCGTGCTGTTGGCAAGGTATCCGGTATCGGAAAGCGCCTTGTCAGCGAAGGTCTTGATGACGTTAAGCCTTGCGGATACAACGCCTGACGAGTTGTTCGTATCCTTTATGGTCCGTTCTATCGAATCATGCAGACTGTTGATACTCTTATTGATCTGGTCGATCACATCCGATGTAAGATCAAGCCTGATATAAGGTTCAGCCTGACCGACTATACCTCCGACATCCTTACGGCCCCGGATATTTCCCCTGTTTGAGCAGTCATGGATATATCCCGACTGCCGGCCCGCTATGCCTCCGATATTGTAACCGACATGTTCGTATCCGACATTCGAATCATTCGCACAGGATGATATCTCACCGGTATTATGTCCGACTATGCCTCCGACATCCACGGGATTCGTTGAAGACCTTATCGTTTTTTTGTTGCCTTCCTCACGTCCGAAATTTAGAAGTGATGTGAATACCTCCTCGACTTTTATATCCGATATCGATGTCTCGACATCCTTCGTGATCGTATTGATATCGGCTGCAGCGGCACACCCTGTGACAAGCCCGGTATTCGTACCGCATATACCGCCGACATAGTGCAGACCCGTGATCTTGCCGGTAACGCTGCACCCGGAGATTATACCGCTCGCTTCGTTGTATCCGGCGATCCCGCCTATATAATCATAGCCTTCAACATATCCGTCAAACTTACACCCGGCGATCATACCGTTGTTGTCTCCGACTATCCCGCCGACCCCGAACGGTTTTCCCGCAGGTTTTATGACGCCGATCACATTTACGTTCCTGATCACGGCGCTTGCCGCTGTCTTGGAAAAAATACCCACGTAATTCTGTTCTTCCGTAAAGGCGGCCTTATTGATCGTATGGCCTTTGCCATCGAATACTCCGGCAAAATAAGGCACCGGCGTGATCCTCTGCATGTTGCAGTCGATGTCATCAGTAAGGACAACATATTTATCCGCAGACCATGTGTCCAGTCTGCACTTTTTGACAAGATCGCACCAGTCCTCGTAACTTGATATCTTAACCTCAGTCATCTCGGCGGGATCCATCCTCGGTATGGTAAGATTGGAACTCTTCTCGGAGGCTCCGTCCTCGCCTGCTGCCTTGCTGTTTAAATCTCCGTTTTCATCCTGACTATCGCCGTCTTCTTCGGATCCTTCTTCGCCAGCCCCTTCGTCATCGGTTTCGGTCGAAACATTCACGGTCTTGGCGGCAGTTTCCGCAACATTCTCCGTTACCGCAAATACCGGAACAATATCCGTGAAAAACATCGTGATGATGCACAGCATGGAGGGTATGACCTTATACAGTCTCTTCATTTTCATCACCCTCCTTTTCATTATTATTTTCAGTCTCGACATCGTCTGCCGTTTCTGCCGGCAGAACCTCCTTATCCGGCACAACCTCCTTTTCCGGTGGAGCACCCCCATCCGTTATCTCTTCCGAAACTGCCTCATCTGCTTCTAAAACGGTAAAGTTTCCAGCATCGATGAACGCCGAGACATCGCCGCGGATTATCGCAGTCATGGTACCTGTGACCGTACCGTTGATTCGTCCCCTGATGGCACCGTCAACACGGATGATACCGGATGCGGCCATATTCCGAAGCGGCATGTTCATGACAAATGCCGTCTTGGAGATTATCGTATCGCCGACAAGCAGTATCTGCGGCAGAACAAACAGCGTGATAAATATCGAAAAGATGGTTCCACGGCCGATGCATTGTCCGATATTGAATATGGCAGCATCGGACGTCAGCATTCCGATCGTGATACCCGCAAGGGCCAGCATCGGACCCGAGGTCACTATCGTCGGGAACGAAAGGTTCATCGTATCTATGATGGCGTCCCTCCTTCCCATCGTCTCACGAAGCTCCGTGTAACGGGATGCAATAACGATCGCATAGTCGATGTTTGCACCCATCTGGATAGAGGATACTATCAGGTAACTCATGAAAAATATGTCATCATGCATCACGGGCGGAACCGAAAAGTTGATCCATATGCTTCCCTGGATTACCGCGATCAGCAGTACCGGCATGCCGGCCGATTTGAACGTGAACAGCAGCACTACGAGTACTGCCAGGATCGACACGATATTCACGACGAGATTATCACGGCTGAATGATTTTTTCAGATCATATTCGCTGACGCTCTCGCCGCAGACAAGGCAGCTGTCATAATATTTTTCCGCAATGGTATGCATCTCATCTATGAACGCATATATCCTGTCCTGCTCATCCTCGGGCATGTTCAGATAAACGAGCATACGTACATAGTTCTCGCCCTGCAGCTGTGTCCTGGCAAAGTTCATCATCTTATATGCATCATCAAGTGTCTTCTTTGTTTCATCATCGAGCGTGACGTAGCCTTCCTCGACTTCCTTGTGAACGAACATGAACATGTCGATCAGCGGAACCTTGTATTCGGACAGACCGTTCACGGCCTTGGCATAATTTTCATCATCTATCGCATATGCCGTATATACGAGCTCGGCCACTTCATAGTCTAGATCGAGGAGTTCGGAAAACTGCCTGGGAGTAAGCTTGTCGGTAAGCGTGTAACCGTCGAGTGCCTCGGTATTGGAAAGCCCCACGGCATGATCGACCTCTTCCCTTGCCTCGTAATCCGCAAGGAGCGCCTTTTCCTTGTCATAGTCTCCCGCAGGAACTATGACAGCTACAAAATTCGGGGACTCAAAATTACCCTTGATCATCTCGTCCGCGATCTGAACTTCGTTCTTGATAGGCGGCGTGATACTGCTGTAACCGTATACGTAATGACATTTGTTGGAAATAAAGAATGCGACAACAATCACCGCTATGAATATCGGGACTATGAAAAATCTCGTAGCATAGTCGAACTTTGCTATCCCGCTTATCTTCGGAATGAAGTTCCTGTGCTTCGTCTTTTCCATCAGGTTCGCGAACAGCATGATGACGCCGGGCATGAGCAGGAACACCGAAACGAGGCTGAGGAGTATGGCCTTTATAAGTACGATACCCATATCGGGACCCATCTTGAACTGCATGAACGTCATCGCGATCAGACCGCCGATCGTCGTAAGGGAACTTCCCGAGATCTCGGGGATCGCCTTGGTAAGAGCAACGATCGCAGCCTCACGTGACGGCATTGTCCTGTGCTCTTCCTTGTACCGGTTCAGATATATGATCGCATAGTCGATGGACAGTGCGAGCTGGAGTACTATTGTGACCGAATCGGATACATAACTGATCGTTCCGAACACAAAGTTCGTTCCCATCTGAAGCACTGCCGCACCGCCGAAAGTTATGAGCAGCACCGGGATCTCCGCATAAGCCTCGGTCGTGATCAGAAGCACTCCGAGCACGATGATAACGACTATAACAGAGATAGTGTTCATCTCATTGTTTATAAGTTCAGCTGAGATATCACCGAGTGTGGTGGAAAGATAATAATCGTTGTTTCGAAGATAATCCTTGATCCGATCCTGTGCCTCAAGGCACCTGTCATCATCCTCCGGATAGTCGAATGTTACGGCAAATTTGGCCGAACCGTTGTTGTAATACTCCTTCGTATCCTCGTAATCAACGGAAAAGACCCCGTCCATCTCACGTATGGACCTTGCCATCCTCTCCCCCTGTTCGTATGATACGTTCGCGACCATGAAAGTACAGCTTCCGTATGTTACGAACTCCTCTGCCATAAGGTCTATGCCCTGCTTCGTCTCAGTCGTCTCCGGCAGATAGTATGACAGCGAATTTTCTACATGTACCCAGTTTCTGGAAAATGCGGAAAAAATCGCGAGAAGTACAAAGATCAGAAAGAACAGACTTCTTTTGTCGACAATGAACGAGCACGCCTTCTCAGCGAAGCCCGAACTTCGTTTTTCTTCATCAGACATTATTTATTACTCTCCTCATAAAACACATAACAAATTGTTATGTAAATCCCTCGGGGATAAGTATACCATACCTTGTGGTGTTTGTCACTGGAAATCTAACTAATGTATATGAGAAAAAAATCAGAATTGCTCAACGTCCCGAAAAAGACCGCATGACAGCCGGGATAAAAGCAGCCGTATCGCCTGCGATCATGCTGATATCACCATATTTTTCAGATGCGAGTTCGCCTGCTGCCCCGTTTATGAAAGCGCCTGCAGCAGCAGCAAGACATTTATCATCAATATAAGCACACACCGCGGCTTCTATACCCGACAGAACATCTCCGCTTCCGGCAGTTGCCATTCCCGGGCAGCCTCTGTTAGTTATGTAAACCATGTCGCCATCCGTGATTATCGTAGAAGGCCCCTTAAGGAGGAGCACAGATCCGGTTTCTGATGCATACTGCCTTGCGATACCGACCGGATCTTCAAGTATCCGGTCTGTTTCCAGCCCGGTAAGTCGCGAGAACTCCTTGATATGAGGTGTAAGAACAAGTCTGCATCTGCTGTTTTGGATCGTATCACCCGGCATGCCGGCTAAAAGTGTCAGTCCGTCGGCATCTACGATAAGCGTTCCGGTATACTTCGTAAGCAGATGCTCCAATATCCCGGCAGCTCCAATTCCTTTACCGATTCCCATGCCGAATGCAACCGTCTTCACATTTGCTATAAGTTCATCTATCTCCGCCTCCTCATATGCTACTGTTCTGTCATAAGGGGGCGCACTGTCATCTGCGGTTTCAGACAGCGGAAACAGCGTGCTCTCTAATATATGCGGTGTAACATCATGAACAAGCGACGACGGAAGTGCGACCTTTACAACTCCCACACCGCTTCGCATCGCGGCATTGGCAAGATATGCAAGCCTGATGGCTCCGCTGTAACGTGTACTGCCTCCGATAAGTGCCGTATATCCGTATGTGCCTTTGTTTGAATAATTGGGACGTTTTCCAAGAATCTCTGCGATATCATCCTCCTCAATAAGCTTATACGGAGGATCTGCAGGCTCTATCCCTATGTCGATATTTACCAGCCTCTTCATGACATCCTTTGCCATGTTCAGGAAGTGTCCGGGCTTATATGACCCGATCGATACCGTAAGATCTGATCTTACGCAATCCGTTGCCATACCGGTATCACCGTTCAGGCCGCTGTTTATGTCCGCGCTTACAACATACGCCCCGCTGTTATTGATCCTGTCTATTACCATGGCAAGATCCGGGCGTACAGCGCCCTTAAATCCCGTACCGAGAAGACAGTCGACGATCGTCGCATATCCCGTAAGATCCGATATCTTTCTGCTGCCATCCTGTCCGCTTGATACGGATCCCGTCACATCCCTGCGTTCAACGATTTTTATCCCCGCTTCGACACAACGGTCATAATAATACTTCCCGTCCTCGGAAAACCTGTCCGAGACGCATATGACAGAGCAGTCGATATCCGCATCATTGAGCAGCAGTGCCAGTGCATAACCGTCTCCCGCATTGTTTCCGCTGCCACACACAATCGCAACCGGACCATTCCATCCTTTATCGGATGAAACGGCATCAAATATACCGCGGGAAGCCCTCATCATAAGCTCACGTCCGCACGTTCCGGCCTCTATCGTTGCGGCATCGCTTTTTCTCATATTTTCAACCGACAAAATATCCTGCATGCTATCTAATTTAACACATTTGTGAACACAAAAAAACTCCTTACCGGGATAATTATCATGGTAAGGAGTTTTCCAATTCCTGATTATTACTGTTACTACTCTAATCCGAGTCTTGCGGCATTCATCCTGCCCATCTGCATCTGCATCTCCAGAACGCCCGCAAAATCCTTCGTCTGTCCGATCGCAAGAGGATTGATATTCTCCTCCTCCTGTGTTAGATCGCTGAAGTCTGTCTTGGACTGTAAGAGATCGTCCTCAATGGGCTGGATCCTGTTCATCGAAGCCCTGTCGACTCTGTTTGTATTGTATACGTACGGCATAGGCATTGCCATACTTACTGCTCCGACCTGCATGTCACATATCCTTTCACAAATGCATGATCACCTTTACACTTGTCATAATTATAACACTATATGGCATATGTGACAAGTGATAATATTCAGTTTACAATGAAAATGTACGCAAAAACCTTTTTTACTGCTCATCCCTCTCAAGCCGGGCGACAACGAAATGTGCGACAAGAAGCAGCACGCATCCCACCGAGCTTTGCAGGAATGAAGCCGCCGAAGAGAATGAAAAATTGGCCTGCTGCATGAGCGCCTTGTAAACATATACATCAAGTGTCTGGGTAACCGGCTGCAGCGAGTTCGAATCGAGCGGCACCTGATAGAACAGGCCGAAATCGGAATTCAATATGCTTCCGATCTGAAGTATGAATATGGTAAGTATCGTAGGGCGAAGCAGCGGAAGCGTGATAAACCTGACCCTGGCCCAGAATCCCGCACCGTCAAGCGTAGCGCTTTCATACAGGCTCCTGTCGATCGCGGTTATAGAGCACAGGTATATCACCATCGAATATCCTACACTCTTCCACAGCCCGGTTCCGATGAGTATGGCACGCCAGTATTGCGGCGACTGGTACCATTGGATACCGCTTCCTCCGAGAGCCGTAAGCAAATGGTTCACCTGACCTTCATCAGTCGCAAGGAATCCGTAGAGGCAGTATCCGACAATGACCCATGAGAGAAAATATGGCAGCAGCATCACCATCTGTATAACACCGGAAAAAGCCTTACCGTGAACTTCCGTGAGCATAATTGCCAGTATGACCGGGATAACGATACCCGCCGCAAGGAATATAACATTATAAAACAGCGTATTGAACATGATCCTAGACATCTGGGATGAACGGACCAGGAATGAAAAATTATCGAGCCCGGCCCAGCGGCTGTTCACAAACAGGTTCCTGATAAGACTCTGTCCCGGTTTCGGAGTAAAATGCTTGAAAGCAAATACCACCCCAAACATCGGCAGATATGTGAACATGATAAACCACAGGATCGCCGGAGCGCACAAAAGCAGAAGGTGCGCATTGTCCTTCCCGTATCCCTTATGTGATATTCTGTTTCCACTTTTTTTCATATTATCTCCGTCAGATCATTTTCGCCGGCAGGATCACTCTGCAAGGCTATCATCCAGTTTCTGCCGGATATCCTCGAGCAGTTCGTTAATACCCGCCGCTTCCATCCTCTGTTTTATCTCCGGGATGACCACGTCGGGATCGCTCGTGCCCGTACGCAGTTCCGCCGCATAATCATTATATATAGCCGTCAGGGCAGTGATTATGTCCTCCTTGGGAGTCGGATCATACGAAAAATTCCCGGCTTTGCTGTATATGCCATCTTCCCTGTAATGCCTGTATACTTTTTTCCACTGATCCGGATCGCCGAGAAAAGTCGGACTTACCGACTCCACAGACGCATTTACCACCGATCCCGTCTGGAACAGTTTGGTATCATACCCGTCGATACCCGCCTGTAGCCGCAACACCGTGCCGTTGTCGAGATACTCAAAATGTTTTCCCTCTATACCGTATCCGAGGATATCACGGAACTTCCTGTCAGTTGCGAGAAGTTCCAGATACCGAAGACAGGCTTTCGCATGTTCCTCATCGCATCCCGCACAGATCGCAAACATCGCACCCTGCTCGCTCGTTCTTGACAGGTAAGGGCCGTCATATACGGATGTCTTGACATTAAATCCCCAGTCCGCGGGATTGGAATACCCCAGATACCCTTTCCACGCTACCCCGGGGCGTACCGGAAACGACTTGTCAGCATTTACGGAATCAATGGTCGCGGCATCCGGATGTATGTACCCTGCCTTATACCATTTATGAAGCAGTCTGTACCTGTTCATCAGTTCTTCGCTCTCCCAGAACGGTATGGCCTGCGGTTTACCATCCCCATACGGGATCACGATCACCGGATCCACAACACGTTCCAGAAAGTTATAAAAACCGGCCAGTCCGCCCTTATCCATCGCCAGCGGATATTTATCGGGATAATCCTCCTTATATGCCGCAAGAAACGGTTCAAGCTGCTCGAAAGTCATCTGTTCGGGGATGGTCATCCCCTTTTCACCCTCATAATAATCCGCATTGAAACGGAACATATCCTCGGCACCCATATCCTTTAAAGTGGGAACACCGTATATCCTGCCGGAAACCTTTGCGCAGTCCCAGTACTCGCCTATCGACTTATAAAGTGCAGGCGTCTCGCTGCGAACCAGATCGGTTATGTCATAATAGAGTCCTGCCGGTGCGTTCCTGTCATACTGATTGAGCCACGAGCATGTATAGACCATGTCATAGTATTCACCGCTCGCCATCATGAGATTGATCTTCTCCTTGGGCTGAAACTCCAGATCCACGGTGATCCCGATCTTTTCAGCCGAAACCTTATTGGCGGCTGCGATGACTTCCTTTGCATCAAGAGGCATGTTACCGTTATCATATGTGACAACACGCAGGTTTATCGGCTCCGGCGCAGCGTTACCCGAACTGTCACGGAAGCTGCAGCCGGTCAGAAAAACGGATATGATGATTATTGACCAGATCAGTCGTTTCATGTCATCACCCCTTTATCGCCCCAACGGTCATCCCGTTCTTGAGGAACTTACGGAAAAACGGAAACAGTATCATGACCGGAAGTATCACGATGACCACCATGGCCATCCTTATGGTTACGGCCGGAGGAGTATATGTCTGCATACCCGACATATACTGGGCATCCCTTGTTATCGCTTCAATGCTCCTGTCTATATTGACCAGTACATACTGAAGCGGATAGAGTTCGGTATGGTTACTGTCAAGGTACAGAAGTGACGGATACCAGCTGTTCCAGTACAGGAATATCTGGAAAACGGCAACGGTCATTATGACCGGTTTGGACACAGGAATCGCGATCAATGCAAAAATCTGCGACTGCGTCGCACCGTCGAGCTTTGCAGCCTCAATCATCGCATCGGGAAGCGAATCCGCAAAATAGTTCCGCATAATAAGGATATACCATGTTGAACAAAGCCCCGGAACGATCAGGGCCAGATATGTATTTCCGAGATGAAACATCTGCGTGTTGATCATATATGTGGAAACAAGACCCCCGGAAAACAGCATGGGGATCATAATAAAAACGAACAGGATCCTGCGGAACCTGAACTCCCGCCTTGACAGGGCATAGGCAAACGGACACATTATCGCAAGCCCCAGGAGGGTTCCGGATGCGGTAATAAACAGGGAATTAATGAGCGCTCTGGCCAGATACATCCCGGAGTCCGCCAGATAGCGGTATGCCTCGAGCGATAATGACCGGGGGAAAAAGCTGTAGCCAATCGCCGTCACGCTGTCCTGGGACGAGATCGATACTATGATCACAAGGAGCACCGGTAAAAATGAGATGATCGCAAACAATGCAAACAGCGCGCAAACCACCCTGTTTACACTTTTAGAATATGCGCTTGTCTGGGGACTTACATAGTCTTTCGCCGGTTCATTCATACGTTTCAAAAAATTATACAGCCTGCATCTACAATATAATGATATATGAGAAAAGCGAATCATTGCAAGCAAAAAAAGAACAGCCCCGGGGTCTCCGGGACTGCCTTTTAAAATGTGTGTATTGAGGATAATTTTGAAGAATTATTTGTTAAGTTTCTTAGCTGCTTTTCTCTCTTTGTGGTCTTCGTAGAGCTTTCTGCCTGTACCACCAAGAAGGAAGATTCCAAGGAGCCACCACCAGTTCATTTCAATGCCCTCCTCGAAAGGTATCGCTGCAAGAGGAAGTGCCTCATCTTCAAGTCTTACGACCTCAGGATTATTATTAGCCTGCAGTCTGTTAGCTACAGCTCCGGGTCTTACTGCCTCGCCTGCAGGTCCTTCAGCTTCACCGCCACCAATCTCATCGCCTGCGCCACCGTCTGCATCAGCTGCTGCTCCTGTGGCTCCGGTTGCTGCTCCTGCGGCTCCGGTTGCTGCTCCTGTAGTTCCGGTTGCTGCTCCTGTAGTTCCGGCTGTAGCGCCTGTGGTTCCGGCTGCTGTTGTTCCTGTGTCACCGGTTCTTGTTCCAAGAACATCAGCTGCAGGTGCTGTCAGTCCAGAACTGCTGAACGGTGATGTGGGAAGCGTGAATGAAGTATCAAGCCCAGGGATCGTTACCGTTGTTCCGGCATCACCGAATGTAACCGTAGGAGTTGTATCTGTAGCACCATCATCCGTATCATCAGCATCTGTTACCGCTGCAGGGGTAGCAGTTGTTGTTGAATCAGAGGCTTCCGCTGTGGTTGTTTCTGATTCTGCTGCGGGAGCTGCAGGTGTAGTTGCTTCTTCTGTTTCTGCTGTTGTAGCAGCAGGGGCTGCCGGTGTAGTTGTTTCTGCATCTGCAGCGGGAGCTGCAGGCGGATTTGTCTGGTTGTTTCCTTCTGTTTCTCCTTCAGAATCGGGATCATCCTGTTTCGGTGTAAATCTGGAAAGATCGATTGCTGCAACTGCTTTTTCGGCCTCTTCGACCTTATCGTTGAGCGCATTCTTTTTACTTTCAGCATTTCTAAGATCTGTCTCTGCCTTGCTAAGTTTATCTTTCAGGTCATCAATAACGCGCCTATCCAAGGTAACATTCTTAAGTTCCTGGATCTTGTTATTGAGCTTCTCAACTCTGTCAGCTGCAGCATTGGCTGCTTCTACAGCTGCCTGATACTGCTCGAGCTGATCAATAGCCTCAAAAGCCTTCATCAGCTTCTGGTAATTATCAAAATTGAACTCACTCTCGTCCTTCTTGACAACCCATTTTAATGTTCCGTCTTCCTGTTCTTCCTGTACTATTCTTGCAAGGAAAACAGGTCCGTTCTGGAAATCCTTTTTCTCATCTGCTGTTGATCTGAATACATAGTTATAATACTCACTATGCTCAACACCATCATTATCCGTAAAGGCTACGTGATAACGATTTGTTCTGCCTCCATCACCATTATTACCAAGAACCCTATATAATTTATATACATTATATGGATCTACTGTTTCTTTATTGCTGTTCTTCCTTTGCTTATCATAAACAACCTGATCAATATTTTTTACTATATTACCCTGGGAATCATAACCTGTGGTCTCGGATTCAAATGCAGTACTCTGTCTTGCGTCTTGATTCGACCCGGAACAACCCTTGTTTTCAGGCAATTTTGAGACATTATCCCCAATAGTTATATCTTCACTATTTATTCCATAATCCAGAGATATCTTATACTTAATAAGTTTACAGAAAAGATCTCTTCCAAACTGGAATGTCCAATTATCACTAAAGCCCTGGAGTGTACTTGAATCAAGTTGCTGAGCCTTTGCCGCACATGCAGCTACATCAAGTGTACCGTCCTCATTATAGACAACTCCACCACTACCAAGCAACTTGGTATAATACTGAATAGTAACCACATAATACTGATCCCGAGCACTTTCAAGATCTTTCTTTTCCTCTTTAAGCTTTTCAATATTAGCTGTCTGATAGGCCACTGATGCCTGAAGAGCTTTCATACGCTCATTTGCTGCAGTAGCATTCGTTTTGGCATCAGCCATTTCTTCATTTAATTCATCGAGTTTATCTACAGCATTGTTATATGCTTCTACCGCATCATCTAATTTTTCCTGTGTATTCTCAACCGCCTGCTTAGCAGCTACGTATTCCCTGGTGACAGCCTCAAGACCACCCTGGGCGTCTTTAAGAGCGTTCTCAGCATTTAACTTTGCTTCTGTTGCAGCAGCTTCCGATTCCGCAGTGTTAGCTACATCGGCATAATCGATCGCATCATCGGCATCGTCAGTTGCATCAGTCGTATCATAAGAACCGAGGTTTTCGACCTTCTTAAGCTCTGTCTCTGTTTCGGAAACCTTTTGCTCATAATCCGTTACTGTTTTAAGATCTTCCTCAGTTTCCTTAATCTTCTTATCTGCGGCTTTAACAAAAGTATCAACTGCATCCAGAGTAGTGGCAACTGTTGCTACTCCATCTTCTGTCAGTTCATCTTCTGTAACAGCTACGGTATATTTAGATGTATCAACAACTGCAGCTGCCAGATCCGGAACGGCCTCAACAGCAGTAGATACTGCAGCTATATCCTCGTAGATAGTTGTTACAGTTGTGGCTTCATCTTCCTGAGGTGTCACAACCGGATCAGATACCTCACCAGTTACTACCGGCTCAGATACTTCACCGGGTACAACCGGATCAGATACTTCGCCTTCTACAACCGGATCAGTTGCTTCAACTGCCTCATTCTGACCCTCAGCCGTCTCTCCGGTTATGATCTGTTCAGCCTCTTCACAAACTACGATATCCGCCTCAGCAACGGTAGGCTCAGTCTGCTCGCCTTCGGTTATTTCGCCTTCGGTTGTTTCCCCTTCGGTTGTCCCGCCTTCGGTTGTTTCCCCTTCGGTTGTCCCACCTTCACCATTCTCACTGGCAAAAGCAGTAACCGGTGCGCTCGTAACGGCTATCATCGTAGCAAGTCCTATAGTTATTGCTCTTAAAACCTTATCATTCTTAACATTTCTTCTCATATCCGACTCCTCCGAGTTCTTATCCACAATCCACAATTGGTGGTTTTTTTATTCACACATTCTATTAATCGACATATTTTTTTGTTCTCTTAACTATAAAGACGGAAATGTTACATAAAAAGGTTCATGTAATTTTTAAAATTTTTTCCGTCACATTGCACAAATTTTAGAACAAAAGGACAGTCCTTTTTGGGACTGCCCTTTTTGTGTGTGAAGTGAGGATTATATTTTGTGTTTCATCTTATTATTTATATTATGCCTGAGCCTTTGCTTCTTCTTTTCTCTTGTGGTTCTCGTACATTGCCTTTCCTGTTGCTCCGAGGATGGCGATTATGAGGAGCCACCACCAGCTGATGTTGTCGTTGTCTTCTACAGGAAGCTCTGCAAGAGGTATTTCTTTGTCGCCGATCCTGACGATCTTCCCGGTACCGTTAAGTTTGGTCTGTACGTTTGCGTCTTCTTCGATCTCTTCGTCTGCGTCGATATTGATCTGAACTGTTGTTACGCCTGCTTCTTCTGCCGCACCGTCTGCAAACTCATCAACTCTTGCGCCGAGAACTGCTGTTGTTGTTCCGTCTGCTTCGACTGCTTCGGTCAATCCCGCTTCTGTTGCTGTAGCTTCTGCTGTTGTTCCGATTGTCTCTGCTACTGCTGCAGGTGCTGCTACGGGTGTTGCTTCTGCTGTTGACCCGGTTGCTATCTCGGCTGTTGCCGTTGTTGCTGTTTCGGCTGTTGATCCGGTTTCTGCTGTTGCTACTGCTGCTGTCTCTATAACTGTTGCAGGTGCTGTTGCTACTGTTGTCTCTGTTGCTGATGCTGCAGGTGCTGGTTCTGCTGTTGCTGCAGGTATTACTTCTTCAGTTTCTGCCATAACTGCTATGATATCATCGGCGATGTCTGCTACATCTTCGTTACCTTCGAATCTTGAAAGATCTATGGACTCTACTATTGCTCTGGCCTGTGCAACTTTGCCTGCAAGTGCATCCCTTGTCTCTTCTGCTTCTTCGAGATCTGCCTGAGCCTGCTCAAGAGCTGCCTTCAGCTGTCTGAGTGCCGAACCGTCAACGCTTACCTTGTTGATCTTATCAAGTTCATCCTTGAGTCTGTCAACTTCTGCTGTTGCTGCATCAACTGCTTCCTTAGCCTTGTTGTATTCGTTCATATCCTCTGAAGCTGCTGCTGCGATCTTGATCGCCTCAAGAAGCTTGTTGAAGTTGTCAAAACCAAATTCGCTGTTATCAGCTGCTGCGTGCCACTTGCCGTCTGTACCTTCTTCAACACGAGCCAGGAAGATCGATCCGTTCTCGAGATCCATTGTGTCATTGTACTGTGAAGCCTTGGCTACGTAGTTGTAATACTCTGTGTATTCTGCTCCGTCCTTGGTGTAGGTTACCTTTGCACGGTTGTTTCTGCCGTTTTCACCGCTCTGGTTTATCCAGTTCTGTGTGTAATACTTGCTCTTATCATCTACAGTAACTCTTGCGTTACCCTTGTTATCCTTTGTAAGCGTTCCGGCTGAAGCTTCTTTTTCATCCTTACCGTCTACTGCGAAAGCGATCGAATCTGCATCTGCTCCGTTCAGGGTAAGCTTAAGAGTAACAAGTTCCTTGAGAAGATCTCTGCCGATCAGCATTGTCTTAGTGTCCAGGCTTACAATGTTTGTCTTGCCTTCAGCCTTGGCCTTAGCTGCGCTGGCTGCGATGTCGAGTGATCCGTCTGCTTTATAAACTGCCGTCTTGGCATCATTTCTGTAGTAGTGAACCAGGAAGTTGTAGTAGTTGGAGCGGAGATTCTCAAGAGCTTCCTTGTTCTCTGCAAGAGCGTTGACCTTGCTCTCAAGAGCATCAACCTTCGCCTGAGCTGCTTTCATGCGCTCCTGAGCTGCTGTTGCGTTGCCCTTTGCGTTGTTGATGGCTTCGTTTGCCTTGTTGAGCTCCTCTACAGCCTTTGCATGAGCGATCTCGGCTGCCTGATATTCTGCTTCTGCCTGAACTGCTGCTGCGGAAGCTGTTTCGTATGCATTGTTGGCTGTCTCAAGTCCTGCCTCAACGCTTGCAAGCTCTGCTGCTGCACTTTCTGCTGCTGCAACTGCTTCTTCCTCGGTAGCTGCTGTATTTGCTGTTTCTGCAAAACTTTCTGTATTTGCTACGGTCTCTTCCGCCTTGTTGTCTTCTTCCCTGATCGTCTCGATCTCATTGTTGATCGTCTCAACTGATGCAGCCGCTGCAGTTGTCATCGTATCAGCCATGCTCTGTGCTTCTGCTGCAGCTTCAACGGTGGTCTGAGCTGTCTCTACTTCGGTCTTTGTATCCTCTACAAGATCAGCTGCCTCAGCAAGTTCTGTCTGGATCTGCTCGATCGTCTCAGCAGGTGCTACAAAAGATGTCTCAACTGCTGCTACAGCTTCAGCTGCTTCTTCAATTGTCTCGGGGAGGGAGATCTCGGGAGCTTCCTCAGCTTCGCTTGTGCCTTCAATGATGGCTTCAGCTGTTTCGCAAACCTCAGCTGCCTCTTCTACTGTAGAGGTCTCTTCAGCCGGTGCCTGCTCTTCTGATGTCTCTTCTGATGCTGTCTCTTCAACTGATGCTTCTGATTCAGAAGTATTTGTATCGTTATCGGGCTCTGCGTTCTCATCCGCAAGAACTGCTATAGGGGAAGCAGTTACGGTGATCATTGTTGCAAGTCCTATTGTGATCGCTCTTAAAACCTTGTCATTCTTAGTAGTTTTTCTCATTTTATAATCCTCCGATCAGTTATCAGTAACTATTTATCCTTCACACATTATTTATATCGTCACATTCGCCCGCAAACTTAACGCTAATCGAAAATGAATATCACAATTAACATAATATGTCACATAATGACGTGCCCGGTTTTTACCGCTCTGCGAAAAAAAAGAACACCCGCATAAATGCGAGTGTTCCCATAAGTTTTTATGACCATTCTTATCTGTCAGCTTTTACCCTGGCTTCTTTTCTCTTCCTGTTGCGATCGTACATTGCCTTTCCGGTTGCTCCGAAGAGTGTGATGATAAGTGACCACCACCAGTTCATCTCAATGCCATCTTCGCCCATCAGATTGGACATCTCGGCAAGAGGTACCGCGCCGTCTTCGAGTCTTACAAGGTTTTCACCTTCATCTATCATATCTGTCTCAACCGAGTCTCCATCCTGGAAAACAACAGTCTCTTCATCTGCTGCCGCAGCGGCTCCTGCTTCGGCAAATACCTCGCCGCCACCGACAGTTTCAACGGCAGCCGCACCGCCACCGACAGCTTCAACAGCAGCTGCTTCGCCGGCTCCGCCTGAAGTTCCATCTATTGCTCCACGGATAGCTTCATCGATACCTGCAGGTATCGAAGGAGTGATGATCGGAGCTGCACCGCCACCTTCTTCAAGCGCTGCTGCCGAAGGGATCGCAAATACCGGTCCTTCTGCAGATGCCCGGTCCGTTATCTGACCGGATGCCTGATCCAGTACCTGATCCGGTGTCTGAGCCGTTGCCTGACTCGTTGCCCGGTTCAGTGTCTGGCCCGGGGCCTGAGCTGTTGCCTGTACCGTTGTCTGGGCTGTTGCCTGATCCGGTGTCTCATCTGTCTCACCGACTCCGGCCTCATCTGCTGCTTCATCCGCAGTACCCGAATCTGCCGGTTATACGTCAAATCTTGAAAGATCTATGCTCTCGTATGCTTTTCTGACCTCTTCAACCTTATCCTCGAGTGCTTCCTTCTTCTCCTTGGCCGCATCAAGCTCATCATTTGCTTCATCAAGCTTATCCTGCAGTGCCTGTATCCTTGATCCGTCAAGGCCTGTCTTGGTAACTATATCACTAAGTGTCTTGATCTTTTCCTCGAGTTCCTGTACCTTCTTCTGAGCCTCATCAACCGCCGTGACAGCCTCGTTGTACTCTTTGATCGTTGCCTTTGCCTCGGCCACTTTCTGCTTGACCGTGCCGTAATCATCCAGATCAACGTTCGGATCCTCACTTACTGCCCATCCGTCGGATGTTTCATTTATAAGAGCAACATATACAGGGCTGTTGGCCACATCAGTCTCTTCACCATACTGCGAGGACTTGAATACATAGTTGTAATACTCGGTGTGCGTATTACCGTCCTTGTCCTTATATGTAACCTTTACTCTGTTGGTCCTGCCGGCGTCATTCTGGTTTGAATTGAACCAGTTAACACCCGTATCCTCTTTCGCCTTCAGGTTCTTATCATTACGTCCGCGGCTGGAGCGGTCAGTACTTACAACAACCTGATCCTGGCCTTTGCCATCCTTATCATTCTTATTTACGAGGTCTCCCGACTCAAATACCGTACCTTCGCGGGCCTCTTTGTGGACTGTCAACGCTTTTCCATTGCTGCCTGTCTCTTCCTTACCGACCTCAAGCGTGCTCCAGTCGACATTCGGGTCATTTGAGAGCTTATAATCAAGTATCTTCTGCAGAAGGTCTCGTCCAAGTACCATGACATTGTTGCCGGGGCCTTTCGCCTTATTATCGATCTTTTCCTGCGACATCTTCTGCGCAGAAGCCTCTATGTTAAGTGACCCGTCCTTATTATATACGGCAACTCCACAGTCCCTGAAGTACTGTACAAGCATTGCATAAGTCTGGTTCTCGATTGCCTCCATCTTTTGAGCATTCTGCTCAAGCTTTTCTTCTTCCTTCTTGATCTGTTGAAGTTTGGCCTGTGCAGCCTTCATCTTCTCATTGGCGGCATTTGCATCCATTCCGGCCTTGTTAAGGTCAGCTCTTGCGGCATCAAGCTTCTCCTGTGCGAGACGCTGCTTCTCCATAGCCTCTTCAAGCTCACCCTGTGCATTTATGACTGCTTCCTGAGCTGCATTATATTCGTTAACGGCAACGAACAAACCTTCCTCTGCGGTATCAAGCTCTTCCTTGGCCTTCTCCTTCGCCTCTTCAGCTTCATCCTTGGTCTCGGCCGTTTCGTTTGCTATCTCTACCTGGTTTATGACCTCATCGGCATGATCGTTCGCATCCGATGCCGCCGTGTCAAAATCTTCTATTCTTTCCTCAAAGTTCTTGCCATCCTCGTCCTCATTGTCAAGCGCGGCATTGCCGGCATCTACGAGATCATCCGCTGCATTCGCGGCAACGATTGCCTGACTTACGTTATCCTGAGCGGCTTCGAGATTTCCGAGCGCGTCTTCTTCAGTTTCCTCATTATCAATGAGGTCGGCAGCATCCGTAAGATCCTGTACGATCTCAGCAGCACCTTCTTCGGTTAACACCTCCGTCATCGGGACAACTTCATCGACCGCCTGGTCTATAGCTTCTACAACAGGTTCAACATCGTTGTTTACCAGGTCACTAAGATTCTTGGCTTCTTCAATTACTTCGCTGTTATCAGCCTCAACAACTGTTTCACTCGAGCTTTCCTCCTCAGCCGGAGCACTCTCGGAAACCGTCTCCGTCTCCGGAACTGATTCCGACGGATTGTCAGCTTCGCCTTCGCCTTCAGAGGCAAAAACCGAAACAGGCGCGCCGGACGTAGCTATCATGGTCGCCAGACCAATCGTGATAGCGCGTAATACCTTGTCGTTTTTAATATTTTTTCTCATAGAACATTACCTCCATGATAGTTGTTGAGAGTCACGACCTTCCAATAACTCTTTCCGCAGGTGTGGCTGCATGCTGATGTTATCAGATATCTATCGTTAATGATATCGACAAAAATTATATTATTATTTATATTTCTAACTATTAAGACTGTTTAAAAATAAAAAAAGGCTCAAAGAGCCTTTTTACGCGGTTTACGCTGTTTATTCATCCGCAATATGACGGAACAGGTATTGCAGGACCTCCGGTGTGAACTGCCTTGCATGAATACCGACCGTGTAGGTTCCGTCTCCTCTTTTTACCTGGCGGTTAACGTCGGCATACATTATAAGAGTGCTCGCAACTATTATGATATCCTTGCCGACTATGTCGGGCGTTTCCGGCGGCATTACCAGTCCCATTCCGAGCGGGGAAACATCCTTCGTCTCAACCAGGTACTTCTCGCCGGTATCGCATATAACGACAACACCCTTTGCCGAATAATCCACACGTGATATATTACGTCTTTCTTCCATAATTAAATACCTCTGCTTCCTTTCAGGAGTTATTCCGGTAATGTCCCATACCGACAGTAACCTTTAATATTTCATATTATATCACAAATACAGACCTTACGACGATAGTAACATTTGGACTTTTACAAATGTTATGACATCTGATCTTGATGACCGTTATTATACGGAAGCGGGGTCTTGTGACCCCGCTTCCGTGACTGACTTACTTATCAGATCTGATCATTTGTTGTTTTTCTTGATCGCTTTCATCCGTTCGGCAGCTTCAAGTTTCCTCTTCTTGTGATCATCATACAGCTTCTTTCCTGTTGCTCCAAGAAGTGCTACGGCAAGGAGCCACCACCAGCTCATGTCTATGCCTTCCTCCATAGGTTTTGCGCTAAGAGGAACTTCGTTGTGCTCGATCTTGACCGGATTCTTCAGAGAATTTTTATTCTTATTAGTTACGTTAGCTACTACAGTACCTGCTGTAACGCCGTCACCAACAACTTCTCCGGCACCTTCGCCTGCTCCGTCAGGATTATCAACTCTGGCACCCAATACTCCGGTTGCATCAGCTGCACCACCGCCTGCTCCGATTGCCCCTGCTCCAGCACCGGGTCCGCCTGCTGCAAGTCTGCCTGCTCCAGGTCCGCCTGCTACGGGTCCGCCTGCTACGGGTCCACCTGCTACGGGAGCTGCCGGACCACCAAATGCTGCAGGAGCTAATGTTCCACCGAATCCGGTAGGTGCTATTGCCGCTCCGGCAACGGGACCTGCTGCTGCAACTGTTGTGCCTGTACCGGTCGTACCAGCTGAACCGCCGTCAGAATCAGCGGTTGTGGTTGATGTTGTTGTTCCGCCGGGTGCTGCCGGGCCGCCGGGTGCTGCCGGGCCACCAGGGCCTGCCGGGCCACCAGGAGTCGTCGGGCCACCAGGGGTTGTCGGGCCACCAGGACCTACAGGGTCACCAGGGGTCGTCGGGCCACCAGGGGTTGTCGGGCCACCAGGACCTACAGGGCCACCAGGGGTCGTCGGGCCGCCAGGGGTTGTCGGGCCGCCAGGGGTCGTAGGGCCACCAGGAGTTGTCGGGCCACCAGGAGTCGTCGGGCCACCAGGAGTCGTCGGGCCACCGGGAGTCGTCGGGCCACCAGGTGTCGTCGGGCCACCGGGTGTTACGTTTCTCTTCGGTAAATTGGCAACTCTCTCTTTCAACGCTGCTAACTTTCTCTCGGCTTTTTGGAGAGTATCTTCTGCAATCTTAAGATTTGCTTCCCACTTCTTAAGCTCATTTAAGTTCACGGATGCCTTCAGAGTCTCGATCTGAGTTCTAAGTGCCGTAACTTCTGCCTTGGCCGCTGCTGCCTTGGACTGAGTTTCTCCTGCAAGAGCGGAAAGTCTAACATAATTTGCTGCCTGGGAAGCTGCGTCATCAACCAACTTGCGGAATTCATCATTATCTTCCGGATTAACATTTATAATGTTATTTTTATTTACCTTATCGCTTCCGGGTTTTTGTTTACCATCTGTCTTAAAATCTTTACCTGTATCAGCCTTATCATACTCGGCAAGAATAAGATCACCGCTATACCATTTGTCGTTTCTGTACTCTACATTAAGCTCATTCTGGGAAACCGGATTCAGCAAGGTCTGGACCGTTCTGATCGCTTCAATAACATAATTAACTGCTTCATATCCATATGTCGTAACCGGCTCAGGATTAGTTGTCTTTGCTGTAAATTCTGTATTCCCTATAGTGTAATTCCCTTCCCCAAGCAGATTCTTAATATACTCATCAGTGAACATTGATGTATCGGTATCTTCAACATCTGCAGTGAACTCTTGTTCCTCTTGGTTCTTATCCCAAGGGGTATAATATACGTAAAGTGTCCACTTATCCTT
>JBGUNV010000118.1:0-9091 GCA_045117595.1 Lachnospiraceae bacterium | reverse complement strand
ATAAGATTATCTATCCCGAAATAGAAGGTGCCGATAGGAAGTTGAGAGATCTTGTGATGAGTCAGGCAATCGAGAGCGGTTTTACTGCACCTGAAATGATAGAAGAGATCGAAAGAGAGCTGGCAATAATAGGAACACTGGGTTCGGCTTCGGGATATCTGGTTGTCTTAGATGTATTGGAGTCCGTTGCTGCTAAAGAAGATGAATACTGGTTTGGAGGTACAATAACGTCTGCATTTGTACCGTTTCTGATCGGATTCTCAAAGAATAACCCGTTTGACGATATGAACCCGAGAATTTATCCGGAGTTCTGTTATGGTATTGAAGATAGTGTGAAAGAACCGGGCTTTGATATCAGAGTCACAAAAGAACTTGAAATGCGCTTATGTAAATACTTTTCCAATTATGAGGGGACTTATCCTGGTGCAGGAGTTAGTTTTGATATGGAGATGTATGAACATGATTGGATCAAGGTCTTTGTAGTAAGCGGGGAGGAAGATGATGAACACAAGAATATGCATATCAATATCCTCCCAATAAAAAGCCTTGATGTTCCGTTGGAAAGTGTTATAGCTGAAGATGTTATGGATATATGTGCTCCACATTCTTTCGATGAATATGTGAAATGCTTTGGGTTATCGCGTGGGACGGGTATATGGGAAGGTAACATGAAGCAACTGTTGACAGATGGGGTAATAACTACAGATCAGGTTATTTCTCATCGTGAGGACGTTTACGAAATATTACTTAATGCTGGGATGGAGAAGAATCGGGCTTATAAGATTACAGAAGATATAAGAAAAGGAAAGATTAACCGTAAAGGCTGGGATAAAGAAATACGCACAGAGTTTGAAAAATATGGACTACAGGACTGGTTTTATGATTGTTGTGAAAAGATACAATATCTGTGGCCGAGATCTCATGCCATGAGTTATATCAGGTTTCATTGCAAAGGCGCTTTTATCTAATTTCAGATATTGTTGAGAGTTAGGAAAGGACAGTCAAAACAAATGACTGAACAAGCTAATATGAATATATATAGATTTATCAATTCCAAAGATATCAGGAAACATCTTGAAGACATGAAATATGAGTTTAATGCACTTGAAGCGGCGTGGCTTGTATCCCAATGTAAGGATGTGACACTTGAAGAAAAACACAACGCCTGGAAGTGGATAATTGACAACATGCCGGATATGGAGGTGAAGGAACGTATTAATTGTTCATACAGAGAAAGCCTTCATGACACATTGAATAAATACCTGGAGCTGGATAAGGATCTTATGAAGGAGTTTTGCGCTGAAGATGAAGGCGTTTATACGTGCATATTATATGAGAACGGCAATAAGATCACTTCCTTAACTCAAGAAATATCGGTCTTTTTCAATCATGAGGATTGTATCGGATCTGTTAAAGAGTTTTTGGATGATTATAGAGAGTATCTAGATGAAGCAATACCGGATCAGAATGAACAAAAAAGCTGCGCAAGCCGTACGGTTGCCAAGGCTGTGCGACATTTTAAGAATCATGACCATAAGATTGTAGTAACATATGATATAAATTGCAGAATCAAGGATGTTGATATTTGGAAGTCCGATAATGAAGAGCACTTTGAACTTATAAGCCAGTTTTTTGACGGATGCTGGTTTGATTTTCCGACTCCGTTTAAAATGGGAGATATAGTATATAAAGTGGGTGATAAGCTTGATGAACCTCAATCATATGGCCTTTGTAGTGGGATATGTGTCCTTACAAGCTTGTTTCCATGGGGATTGAATGATGAGGAAAAAAGAAAGCATTATATTGAAGGTCGAAGCGGTGATAACAGTGATATGACGTATTATGGGTACTTTCAGTATGAGGATGGAACGTTTTATCACGAATGTAGCTGGACATATATGGATCTCGAGTTTTACCGGGGACCGTTTAACGGTGTACGCCGGGCTTGCAAGGCTCTGAGTAGTTTTTTAAAGGGAGATATTGATATAGGATTATTCTCTCTTGCAAATCGTCAGTTTATTCTGGATAAGCAAAAGGAGATAATAAAAGAACACTGTCACTTTACGGATGAGGGGCTAAGACTTGCAGGATTAATAGATGGTGATGAGGTGAGAAAGCGTGAATCTGTATAGATTTATTAATTCTAAGGATATAAGAAGGCATTTGGAAGACTTGAAATATGAGTTCAATGCGCTTGAGGCAGCATGGCTTGTATATCAGTGCAAGGACACAAATCTTAAACAGAGGCATAAAGCATGGAACTGGATCATTGAGAACATGTCGGATATGGCGGTTCCAGAGCGGAGCATGTGCATATACAGAGAGAGCCTTCACGAAACATTACGACAATACATGGCTATGGAAGATGATCTAATAGGAAAATTTTGTTCAGAAGAGGAAGGAGTATTTACGCTTGGCCGGTATTGTGATGGCGGTACGTTGTATGATGACGGATGGTCTGAAGCAGTTTTTTTTAATTTAGATGAATGTATCAACAAAATAAAAGAGGATTTTGAAGAATGTGAAGAAATTAAGCAGGAGAGCATTGACGATCCATCTTATGGAAGGTTTTGGGATAGCAATTGTCCTGCAGTTGTACGACATTTTAAGAATGAAAAGTACAGAATCCAAGTATCATACGATCAGGATTGCGAGGTCAGAAGGGTTTTTCTGTTTGGGCCCCTAAAAAAAATAAAAGCAGATTATCTTAATCTTATGTCTATGTTTTTTGAAGGGTTATGGTTTGATTTTCCAACACCGTTCAAAAAGGGGGATATAGTACATATGATTAATGATGACGCAGAGGGATCATGTGCTTACGCATTTTGTAGTGGGGCTTTTGTGTTGGAAGATATTCTTTCTCAGAGCCTTGAAGAGGAGCGGGAAAAGCCGCATTGGGTGAGAGAACAAGGTGATACGACCGATATGACGGCTTACGGTATATTCCTCCGGGAAGACGGAATGATATATAGAGAATGTACTAATAATTATATGGACCTTGAGTATTATCATGGTCCGTATAAAGGGATACGAAGAATTCTCAAACCGTTAAGTAATTTTGTAAAAGGAGATATAGAATTAGAACTGTTTCTTTATGCATACAGGATAATTGTTCTTGAACAGAAAACAGAAGAATTTAAGAAAGAGTGCGCCTGGTTTACTCATGAGGGAATGAGACTTGCCGGGTTAATAAAGGATTAAATATAGAACCGTAGTTAATAAAAATGATAGATAATAATAAGGATATTGAAAACTGGGAAGAAAAGCTTGAGAGAATTGTTAAGAAAACTGGTGATGATTTATCATATCAGAATTATACAGATGCGATTATGATGATGTTACAAAATAAACATAATCGTATTACTGGTTTTGAAGTCGATGGTGATTTCAGATATGTGTATTATTACAGTTTTGACCGTTTGGAGGATGATGTAGCTGTCATTCTTCCTAACAGACCATTAACTGAGCAGGAAAAAAAATCGTTAGAACGTTATAAGGATTATCAGTTGCATGATTATCTGAATAAAGACAGATCTTATGCTGTATTGAGTATGTTTTATGACTATCCGGATGATTATCTTCTGATCCCTAGGCTTAGACCTGTATGGAAACATATACATGAGCAGATCAGGCCAATACATGAAGTTGTAATGAAACTGGAACAGTCAATAATCCCTGAAATAATGAGAGAGAAGCATATTTTATGACGAAAAGTGAAAACGAAACTCCTATATGACTAGACGAATTATGAATAAATGTGTAAAAGCCCCCTTTTGTAGCTGGACTGCGTGAACTTTGCGGTTGAACTTCTTTTGCCAGACGATGCGTTACTATTATAAATTATAATAGTAACGCATCGTCATCTTTCGGGTCAGGAGTGTTCAAAATCCTTATTTGATATGTTAAAATATATATGATATCAGTTATGGATTTCTACCGTGAGGTAAATGTTATGGATAGTCTTATAAAAGACACAAGAGAGTATGTAGAACCTGAAGTAAAAGAGGAATCTGAGGGGATAATGGTATATATACACCCTCAGGTTGTTGATCTCGGTCTGTGGACAGAGCATCACCTGGATGTGGATGCTATTTATAATGAGGAGGACGGAAAGCGGGTTATATATGCTTTTTCCAAGAGCAAAGAATATAACGACAAGCTTCGTTCATACCGTAGAACATATTTTAAGAACCAGTTCATACTAAAGGGGGTTTCATCTAATGGCCTTAATAGCATCTTTTGAGTCTGATATTATTAAGACCGCGCATTTCTTTAATCTTCGCAATATGTTTGCAGATACATATATAAGACTGTTATTTGATACCGGCGCGACTTATTCTGTCATTGGAATCAATAATATTCTAGAGTCTCTTGAAGAACCAACACATAATACTTTTAAACAGATATTGTATGAGGAAATATGCAAGCAGGGTAGTGCGAAGAGAGATTATCCGCTGAGGACAGCCACGGGAAAGGCCCTGGATGTGTATCCTTGTGTCCTTCATAATGCTATTATCGGTTCTGTAACTCCCTTTGATTTTTATTTTGAACTCACAGAAGATCATCTGGAGGAGCCTATTCTTGGCAGAAGCTATTCGGAAGACTGTATGTATTCGCATGGTATTCAGGGGAAAATAAGAATATCAGGAATAGCGGATAACCCCGGATATCGATTATATTCAAAAACCAATGTACTGGACTTTAATATAGTAATGGATAGATATTATGCTGGAGTGTCAGTAGATTCGTGATCAGATTATGATGTGATCTTTCAGTTGGTTACCGTTTTGGTTACCCAAAGGAATGAGAGACATACGGAAACATACTCCTTTCTTAGTATTACCGCGCTTCAGATAATGGGGTTCGAGTCCCGTCTCGCGCTCTCATAGAAGAAATACAGAAATGCTTATAAAATAGGCAATTCTGTATTTTTTTTTGTAACAAATAGTTGATTTACATTGGTATACATATTGAAAGGAGGTGATGGAAACCATATCTGCTTCAAGAAATAGGTCGTATTACATAAAATTAGAAGATTTAGGATTGCAGGTATAACACCACATATTCAGATATTTACCACCAATTAGACAAATAAGTGTCCAGTTGGTTGTTTTTTTGTTTGAGTTGGGATTTTCAATCATTCAATCATTCCACTTCGAAATTTAAATCGGATTATAGTAGTTATTCTATATTTCATTTTCATTTCACTTTCATTTCTGAAATACGATTCTGAAACTTCTGCTTGTTCACCCAAAAAACAAAATCATAGCAGGAGCTTTCGGAAAGCAATACTGTAGTGAAAGACTCCTGCGGAAAGGAGTCACTATGGAGATCAATCGGGAATACCGGTCGAGTGTTTTTGCAATGCTTTTTAATGACAGGAAGGAGCTGTTAACGTTGTATAATGCTATCAACGGGACAGCTTATACGGAGGAGGATAGAGTGATATCAGAGCTGCCGTTTTACGGCAGCTCTTTTTGTTCACAGAAAAAACACAGAATTATGAAATTTGCGTCACAAATTGGGACTAACTTTCAGTACAGGCGTTGCGGAGGAGGTGCTTGACCAATATCGCAAACGATCCTTACATTTTTTTTAAGGAGGCGTGACAGATCATGGGAAGGACAGCAGGATTTGTGACAGGAAAGAAAAAGAGGTTTGCTTGCGGACTGTTGGCGGCCGGAGTGCTGGCGACGATTACGGTGCTTATGCCGGCTGCGGTTTTTGCGGACGAAGCAGATACGAACAGCCAGACAGAGGCGGTAAGTCAGGCAGGTGAGGTGGTCTTTAGCACAGACTACCCCGGGGTTACGGTAAAGCCAGGCGGAGTCTCAACATTTCCGCTCTATATAACAAATGCCGGTTCGAAGGAGACCACGGTTGCGCTTGAAGCGGAAGATCTCCCGGAGGGCTGGGAGGGAGCATTCAAGAACACCTCAAATGAAGTGTCCATGGTTCATGTAGGTGCTCATCAGAAAAAAGAGGATTCCCCGTCGCTTTCCTATTCGCTGACCGTTCCGGAGGATGCGAAGGAGGATATCTACACGATCACCTTGAACGCGAAGGGCGGCAGAGTGAACGAGGAATTAAAGCTTTCCGTCAAGGTTGATGCGGAAGAGAAAAAGCTCGGTGTTGATACCTTCACCACGGATTACGCTCAGCAGGAGGGTCCGGCCGGAACAAAATTCAGTTATACCGCGAAGCTTACCAACAACAGTGGAGAGAATCAGACCTATTCAATGTCTGTTCAGGGAGCGCCGGAGGGCTGGAACGTAACCTTTACTCCTTCGGATGCCGGCAGCGCAACATCTTCAGTTCCGGTAGAAGCCGGCGCAACATCTTCGATCGCTGTGGCAGTCACACCCGCGCAGAATGTAATGGCAGGTGAGTATCCTCTCACGTTCATGGTGGACTGTGCAGGAGAGACACTCGAGCTCCCGGTTACCGTTAAGATCACCGGTACCTACGGCCTTACGGCGACTACGCCCAATGGCAATCTTTCCACCAGTACCTATGCGGGTGAGTCGAAGGATGTGGTTCTTTCCATACAGAATACGGGCAATATCGACCTCAGCAATATAAGCCTTAAGGCACAGGCTTCCACCGACTGGAAGGTCACATTTGACGAGGACACCATCAGTGATATTCCCGCCGGACAGAGCAAAGAAGTGACCGCCCATATTACTCCTGCGAAGGATGCGATCCTCGGGGACTACGCGGTTCTTGTCACTGCGTCAAATGAAGTGGTCAAATCCGAATGCGACTTGAGAGTTGCCGTACAGAATCATACGGGCTGGGGAATTGTGGCGGTTGTGATCATCGCGGCCCTGGTTGCCGGATTGGTTTACATAATTCGAAAGTTTGGAAGAAGATAAACAGTGAGGCAGGCTATGACAGATACACCGATTATCCGCATCATGGATCTGACAAAGGCTTATGGCCCGAAAACAGCCGTGGATCATCTTAATCTGGAGATCAGACGGGGAGAGATTTTCGGTCTGCTCGGACCGAACGGTGCGGGAAAAACAACAACAATATTAATGCTCCTGGGCTTGACCGAACCAACTCATGGAATGGCATTGATCGACGGGCATGACTGCACAAGGCAGTCCATGCTAGTAAAGCGGATCACCGGATATATGCCGGACAACATCGGGTTTTACAGCGATATGACAGGACGTGAGAACCTTCGTTTCATGGCGAGGCTTAACGGTATTCCGGAGCATGAGATCAACCCGCTGATCGACGGTTTGCTGGAAAAGGTGGGAATGACCCACGCTGCGGATCAGAAGACGGAGACCTATTCAAAGGGTATGCGCCAGCGTCTCGGGATCGCGGACGTCCTTATTAAGGATCCGGAGGTCATCATAATGGATGAACCCACAACGGGTCTTGATCCGGAAGGTATGCGGGAGTTTTTAAGCCTTATAAAGCAGCTGAGCGTTGAGGATAAGAAGACGATCCTGGTATCCAGCCATCAGCTCTACCAGATCCAGCAGATCTGTGACAGGGTCGGTATTTTCGTGGACGGAAACCTGATCGCCTGCGGAGGTATCGATGAGCTCGGAAGCCAGATCGAGACGGAAGGGCACTACACTCTGGAGATTGAGACCGAGCCCTGCGACAGCAGATTTCTGGGATTTATTGAGGGACTTAAGGGAATGACCGGGATAACAAAGAACGGCAATACCTTTGTAATCAATTCCTCGGAGGATCTTCGGGAGGAAATCACAAAGTACCTTATAACGAATGAATATAAGCTCTTGCATCTGCATCAGAAGGGCGGGGATCTCGATGAGATCTACCGTGTCTATTTTGAAGAAGCTGAAAAAGAAGGAGATGACAGTGATGGTAAAGACGGCAGCAGGAAACGCCTTTTCGGCCGCAGAGGGGCATAACAATAAGAGTATCCGTTATCACAGCCTTACGGCTCTCTACCAGAAGGAAATGGCAGATCACGTAACGGGAAAAAGGTTCATCATTATCCTGATCCTGGTGATCGCTATGACGATCGCAAGCGTTTACGGCGCGGTTACGGGCATAGGCAGCGCGCTTAAAGACGCGGCAGCGGATCCGAAGGCTTCGTTTGATGCAAGCTTCATGTTCTTAAAGCTGTTTTCCACAGGCGGAAGTTCAATACCCTCGTATATGTCGCTGATCGCCTTGATCGGGCCGTTCATCGGGCTTATCCTGGGCTTTGACTCGATCAACGCGGAAAAAAATAGCGGCACCTTAAACCGCCTTGTGTCACAGCCCATCTACAGAGATTCCATCATTATCGGCAAGTTCCTGGCCTCAAGTACGCTTATCACTGTCATGATCTTCAGCACAGGAATCGCGGTGGGCTGCGCAGGCTTTCTCTGCTCCGGGATAAGACCCACAGGTGAGGAGCTTGTGAGGATCCTGATCTATTTGATCTTTACTGACATTTACGTCTGTTTCTGGCTGGCAATGGCCATGCTGTTTTCGGTCTTTACCAAGCACGCAACGACCTCGGCTCTTTCTTCGATCGCCTTGTGGCTCTTTTTCGCGATTTTCATGAGCCTTTTAGCCGGAATTACGGCGGATGCGGCCTATCCTGTCAATACAGAGTATGAGCAGGCGGTCAACGGCCTTAAAAACTATGACCTTAATCTTAACTTAAACCGTCTTTCTCCGTATTATCTTTATTCCGAGGCCGGTTCCGTGCTTATGAACCCCGCGACCAGGGCGATCAACGCCGTGTCCTACGCCCAGCTGGTAGGGGCACTGCGCGGTTACCTGCCGCTGGGTCAGAGCCTGCTGCTGATCTGGCCTCATCTGGTAGGACTGCTGGCGATTACCTTTGCTGCGTTTACGATATCGTATGTGGGCTTTATGCGTCAGGAGATAAGAGGGAACTGAGTTCCCCTTGGTATACATGCATGTGATCCAATCCCAAAGCCTTATTTAATAAGCATTTAGAGTGATATGGATGGGTTCGAGTCCCGTCTCGCGCTCTTGCAAAAAGAGAAGGATACCCGAAGTGATCTGGGGTCTGTCAAGTAGATAGGCAAAATAAACAAAATAACATCAAAAGAAAAGGTGGTCACATAAGCAGTGATCACCTTTT
>JBGUNV010000117.1:0-5075 GCA_045117595.1 Lachnospiraceae bacterium | reverse complement strand
GGGAAGCGGCGGCAAAGTATCTGGAATGCTTTGGGAAGGGAAACTATTTTCTGGAACTTCAGGATCACGGGATTCCCGAACAGAAGGCGGTCAACCAGGCACTGCTTCGTATCAGCAGGGAACTTGATATACCGCTTATCGTCACCAATGATGTTCATTATACATACGAGGATGACGCTACCGCCCATGATCTGCTGCTTTGTATCCAGACAGGGAAGAAAGTGCAGGATGAGGACAGACTGCGCTATATCGGCGGACAGTTCTATGTAAAATCCGAAGAGGAAATGAAGGAACTGTTCCCCTATGCACCGGAGGCGATAGAGAATACTCAGAAGATTGCAGACAGGTGTAATGTCGAGATCGAATTCGGCAAATCCAGGCTGCCTCATTTTGATGTGCCGGAAGGATATGACTCATGGACATATCTTAACAAGCTGTGTTATGACGGACTTGAAAAAAGATATCCGGGGTATGGTAAGGATATCAGTGACAGGCTCGAGTATGAACTGAATACTATAAGGGAAATGGGTTTTGTAGATTATTTCCTTATAGTATGGGATTTCATTCATTATGCAAAATCAAACGGATTTGCAGTCGGGCCGGGACGTGGAAGCGCAGCCGGATCCATAGTTTCATATTGTCTGGAGATAACAAATATCGATCCGATCAAATACCAGCTTCTGTTTGAGAGATTCCTTAACCCGGAACGTGTTACCATGCCGGATATAGACGTTGATTTTGATGAACACCGTCCCGATGTTATCGATTATGTGGTAGATAAGTACGGTAAGGAGAAGGTTGTTCAGATCGTAACGTTCGGAACCCTTAAGGCCAAGGGAGTCGTCAGAGACGTGGGAAGGGTTCTGGATCTGAATTATTCATATTGTGATAACATAGCGAAGGCTATACCGAATGTTCTTAATATCACACTTCAGGAAGCGCTCGATATGGGTGGGGAACTGAAGGAAATGTATGACTCGGATCCGCAGACGAAGAATCTGATAGATATGGCCATGCGTCTGGAGGGATTGCCGAGACACTCGTCCATGCATGCGGCGGGCGTAGTCATATGTCCGGATGCGGCGGATGAACTCGTGCCACTCGCTCGCGGATCTGACGGAACGATAGTTACGCAATATGTTGCCACAACGCTGGAGGAGTTAGGCCTTCTGAAGATGGATTTCCTTGGACTGGTGACGCTTACCGTGATCAAAGAAGCCATAAATGCCGTTTATAATAACACGGGTGAGAAGATCGATCCGGACAAACTGGATTACAATGACATAAATGTTTATAACTATATCGGAACCGGAAAGACCGATGGTATATTCCAGCTTGAAAGTTCGGGGATGAAAAGCTTCATGAAGGAGCTGAGGCCGAAGAATCTGGAGGATGTCATAGCCGGAATCTCACTGTACCGACCGGGACCGATGGACTTTATACCGGTATATATCAAAGGCAAGAATTCCAAAGGTGATATTACCTATGCATGTCCTCAGCTTGAGCCTATACTGAAGCCTACATACGGATGCATAGTCTACCAGGAACAGGTAATGCAGATCGTCAGGGATCTGGGAGGCTATACTCTGGGACGTTCCGATCTGGTCCGTCGTGCCATGAGCAAGAAAAAGCGTGACGTGATGGAAAAGGAACGAATGAACTTCGTATACGGAAACGAGGAGGAGGGTGTTCCGGGTTGTCTGTCGAAGGGAATTTCGGAATCGGTTGCCAACAGGATATATGACGATATGATGGATTTTGCCGAGTATGCGTTTAATAAATCCCATGCGGCGGCTTATTCGGTCATAGCATATCAGACTGCTTATTTAAAATACTATCACCCCGTTGAGTTTATGGCGGCACTTCTCACGAGTGTAATAGAGAACTCGACCAAGGTCGGAGAATATATATATTCCTGCAAAAATATGGGAATACATATTTTGCCTCCTGACATAAACCGAGGTGTTGCAGGATTTTCCGCCTGCGATGGCGCCATACTCTATGGACTTGCGTCTATAAAAGGAGTCGGATGGCCGGTAATAGAGGCAATCGTACGCGAGAGAGAAAACGCGGGCGATTTTTCCGATCTTTATGATTTCCTTGACAGGATGGAAGGCAGGGAAGTAAATAAGCGTGTCGTTGAGAATATGATAAAGGCGGGGGCATTCGACAGTCTTCCCGGGACCAGAAGGCAGCTTATGGCTGTATATCCCGCTTACATGGATGGGATAGTAAAGGACAGGAAACAGAATCTTGCGGGACAGATGTCACTGTTTGATATCATGGGCGAGGATACGAAGAGTGATATTTCACCGGAGTTCCCCAACGTTGGTGAATACCCGAAGAATGAACTGCTCGCATATGAAAAGGAAGTGCTGGGTATATATGTTTCGGGACATCCTCTTGAAGAAGACGAGGCATTATGGCGCAGGACGATAACAAATAAGACAACGGATTTTCTTTATGATGAGGATGATATGCTCATCAGGGTGATAGATGGTGAAAAAGTTGTGATCGGCGGCCTTATCGAAACAAAGACCGTAAAATATACCAAAAACAATAAGATCATGGCGTTCCTGACAATAGAAGATCTTGTGGGAACTGTTGAGGTTATCGTATGGCCGAATGATTATGAGAAGAACTCAAGATATCTGAACGAGGATTCCAAAGTGTTCATAGAAGGCCGTGTATCCGCGGAAGAGGAGAAGGATGCCAAGGTCATATGCGACAGGATCATACCGTTTGAGAGTATCCCGAAAAAGATCTGGATCAAATTTGCAACGAAGGATGATTATTTATCAAAAGAGGAACTTCTGAATAAAACAATTGCGGATTCCGACGGTAAGGATATAATTGTAATATATGTGGATGAAACCAAGGAGAAGAAAACATTGCCTGCGGGCATGAGCGTTTCGGCAGACGACGAGCTTATCGCAAAGCTTTCGGAAGCGTTCGGGAGCGACAATGTCAGGTTAACCTGATTTACATCATCAGTAAGGAGAGAACTATGGCAAATAAGATCCATACCATTGGGGTGCTTACAAGCGGCGGAGATGCACCGGGCATGAATGCGGCTATCCGTTCGGTTGTCAGGAGAGCTATTGCAAACGGCATGAAAGTCATGGGTATAGAAAAGGGTTACAGAGGACTTCTGGACGAGGAGATCTATGAGATGACCCCGAGAGATGTATCCGATTCGATCCAGAAGGGAGGCACCATACTCCGTACGGCGAGATGTGAAGAGTTTGTTACCGAAGAAGGTCAGAAAGCGGGGGCAAGGATCTGCCAGAAGCACGGGATCGAAGGACTTGTTGCGATAGGTGGAGACGGAACATATCGCGGTGCGCAGAAGCTTGCAGCTCTCGGTATCAATACGATCGGTGTACCTGCTACGATAGATCTGGATATATCGTCTACCGATTACACCATAGGTTTTGATACGGCTGTAAATACCGCCATGCAGGCTATAGACAAGGTTAAGGATACATCATCGTCCCATGAGAGATGCTCGATCATAGAGGTAATGGGAAGAAATGCAGGGTATATAGCCCTGTGGTGCGGGGTTGCCAACGGAGCTGAGGATATTCTCCTTCCCGAAAAGTACGGATATGAGGAACAGGAGATAATCAACAATATCATCAATAACCGCAAGAAAGGCAAGACTCATCATATAATCATAAATGCCGAGGGAATCGGACATTCAACATCCATGGCAAGAAGAATAGAAGCAGCTACTGGACTTGAGACCAGGGCGACTATCCTCGGACACATGCAGCGAGGCGGGTCACCGACATGCCGTGACAGATATTACGGATCGATGATGGGCGCATTTGCTGTTGATCTTCTGAGTGAAGGTGCCACAAACCGGGTTGTTTCATTCAGGAACGGGGAATGGTGTGATTTTGACATAGATGAGGCACTTGCGATGGAGAAGCACATCTCAGAATATGAGTACTCTGTCAGCAGATCACTGGCAATCTGATAAAAGGGATGATCCCGACTGATGATAACAAGTACCGCAAATGAGAAGATCAAACATATAGCCATGCTTGTTAAAAGCGCAAAAGCCCGCCGAAAGGAGGGCGTTTTTGTGGTAGAGGGGGAACGCATGGCGGGAGAGGTTCCCGAACGGGATCTTGTGGAGTGTTTTGTGTCTGAAGGCTATCTGTCATCAGACCCGTCATTGAATTTGTTTCCTTATAAAGTTGTTCCGACAGTTGTTTCATCACCTGTTTTTAAAAAAATGTCCGATACCATGAGTCCGCAGGGTATTATGTGTGTGTGCAGGATGAATGAAATGTCTGCAGATGAAATTATCGGACCAAAGGATACGGAGGATCTGAAACTCCTGATCCTTGAAGGGATACAGGATCCCGGAAACCTCGGAACGATGATAAGATGTGCTGAGGGAGCGGGATTTGATGCGGTGATTGCTGATCAGAATACTGTGGATGTGTATATTCCCAAGGTCATTCGTTCAACGATGGGGTCGATCTTCCGCGTTCCCGTGATATATACGGAAGATCTTGAAGGATTTGTTGACAGGATAAAGGCGGCGGATGTTTCGGTTTATGCTGCCCACCTTGCGGCCCGGAAGAGTTACCGGGAAACAGAATACGGAAAGAGGACGGCATTTCTCATTGGGAACGAGGGGAACGGGTTGTCCGACGCGATCACGAAAAAAGCTGACGAGCTCGTCCTGATACCGATGAAGGGGCAGCTTGAGTCACTGAATGCTGCAGTTGCAGCGGCACTTTTGATGTTTAACGTATAGTCTGGAGGGTATTATGAGATTAGGTATCATAGGATTGGGAAACATGGCGACGGCGATTATCGGCGGGATCATCAAGGCGGGATTGATCAGGCCGGAAGATATTTTCGGGTCTGATGCAGACAGATTTCAAAGGGACAAAGCAAAGGAGACTTTGGGGATAAACGTCTGTGAAAGTAATGCGCAGGCCGCTGATAAGAGCGATTACGTGATAGTGGCTGTTAAACCCCAGGTATATGAACACGTTCTTCCCGATATAAAATCGGCGATGAACAAAGAACAGGTCATTATATCGATAGCACCC
>JBGUNV010000116.1:0-5389 GCA_045117595.1 Lachnospiraceae bacterium | reverse complement strand
ACAATAAAGCGAGTGATCAAGAACGCTAATTACGATATTAAGCAGTTTGATGTAGCGCGTGAAGCACCGGAAGATAAAGCACAATATACTCCTAAGCGATATGATAATCCATGGGACCAGGCGTGTTACATTCTTAGATACTCATATGCATATGCCTTTGAGTACTACTTGCTATATATAAAGATGTTGAATGCTATCGGAAATATTGAGGAACTGAACGTTTTATCAATAGGCTGTGGTCCCCAAATTGATGCATGGTCGCTTGGAGTGGCCAGTAAAACAAAGAAATTCAAGGCTCAAATTAATTATTCCGGGGTAGATTTAGCAAAGAATTGGAGAGAAGATTATCACCCAAGAACCGAATACATAAAAGTTAATCCGCCAGTATTTGGTGTAGGTGCAGGACGATTTCTTATGTCTTGCGATACATTAGACTATAACATGATTGTATTTCCGAAATCTCTCCGTGACATCTATTACAATAAAGCTGATGCTGACTTTTATAGGATAAAGACTGCTTTCGAAACTAGACCTATTACAAAAGATTTTGTATGTATAGCGTTCTCACTTTCTAATAATCCTGGGGAAACTGAAGAGGAGCAGAGAGTTAATGAGGAACTGCTTAAACAAGACTATGAAAAAATAGATGAACTTATAGGAAGCGTGAAAAAGCAAGGCTACGGTAATGAACTACTCGATGACAGCAGGTGTTTTGATTGAAGCCAATCCCAAGGCCACCGGGAATGAGGATTAAGTGCCCGGATAACTGCAGGTACCGCGACAGACTCGCACCATTCTGTGGGTACTGCATGCTGGAAATATTAGGAAGGAAGCAGGAAACGGAGGAAAAAGATGGAGAAATCGATACAGAAATTGCTGGACAAGCTCGGGAAAAAGGGCTTTGACACAGAAAAGAAGGTCAATTCCATAGATATGCAGGTAGCTTTTGAAAATGGCTTTACTACTGACGAAGTAGGAGGGATCCTCGCTCTGCAGAAGGCGATCAAGAGCCACAGCGCATATGCATTCATAATGGGAGGAACTGATCCAAAGCCTGAGAAGAAGGAGGTCAGACGCAATGCAGATGATGATAGAACCGCAAAAGTCGGAGTATTCACCGAGACACATGAAAACGCAGGCTACTGAAGAAGTTGATCTCGCGAGACTGCGGGAACTGGTAGATCAGCTCCCGGAAGGAACGATCCTTTCAGTTGATCTGGAGGAGGTGAATGATGGGCAGGAAGATGGGTAATCCGAATGAACTTAAAGTGGTCAATGTAAGGCTGGTCAGGGAGCCATCGCTTTACAGCACCGAAAAGATAGCCTCACCGGAGGATGCGGTCAAGGTAATAGCAAAGGATCTTGCGACGTATGACAGGGAAGTATTTGCCGTGCTGAATCTCAAGACAAACGGGCAGCCGATCAACTTCAATATATGCAGCATCGGAACTTTGGATTCAGCTATGGTGAGCCCACGCGAGATCATGAAGGCGGCTGTGCTTTCATCGGCCGCAGCGTGCCTGTTTGTGCATAATCATCCCGGTGCTGATCGAGCTGAACTAGCTCCGAGCCAGGAGGACCGCGAAGTTACAAAACGGTTGATGGAAGCGTGTGATGTTATAGGAGTCAGGTTCTTAGATCATGTGATAGTAGGCTCCGGAAACAGCGGTATATACAGCTTCAGAGCTGAAGGCGAACTGGATAGACTCAGGCCTTCACACAGAGAATGGGAAAGATAAGGAGGATTATTTATGGCAGATAGAGAACAGATCAAAGTCGAAATTGTAGAGAGGATAGGTGCTCTTGATAAGCCAAACGACAATGGCTGGACAAGAGAACTCAATCTCGTATCCTGGAATGGCGGAGCGCCAAAACTCGATGTACGTGAATGGTCGCCTGACCACAGCAGGATGTCGAAAATGTAGAGCTCTACATTTGGCTCATTATGTTGAGTAATAATAAATGGTGAGTCTTCACCATAGATGCGGATTTTTAAACGCTCCTGCCCGTAAAGACTCACCATTTCACATTTCTGTGCTATTCTCCTTTTAATATCTATCACGAAAGGAGAATTATTATGGCAACAATACCAAAATCACTTATTCCGGAAACTTTCGATTATCTCTTATCTGCTCTTGCAGATGAAGGTCTGACAGATTCTACTATTAACGTGTATCGTCGGACTTATCTGGGCTTCTACAAGTATCTTGAAAGTGCCGGTGTGAAAGACGTTACCGAATCCGTTTGCCTGGATTATTTGGAGCCGTTACTTGGGAAAAGGCTTTCAGGACTCCACGAACCACCGGGGAAGTGCAGAAACAAAGGAAGCATCATACCGCTATATCTTTTGATGAATTATCAAGAAGAGGGGTTGTCATGTCATAGCAAGCACAGATGTACACCCAAATTTATATGTCACGACGGATGCATAGCTGAATATGAGGAATATGTATCCTATCTTGCTGGCGGTAAGTTGTCGCCTCGGACAGTAGAAGATAATCTAGGTCGTGTAAAAAGCTTCATAAAGTATCACTGTGAATCAGGGATATTCTACACTGATCAAATCACATCTGACGTTATTGAGAGCTATCTCCTACAATACAAAAATAACGCTATAAAATACCGCGCAAAAATTGTCGCATGCCTAAAAGATTATTTTTCTTTTCTGTATAGCCGTGGATATACAGAAACAGATCTTAGACGCTTTCTCCCAAAGGTCAGTGCACCAAGAAGCAGTGGTATTCCTCATGCATGGACAAAGGCAGAACTATCTGCAATACTTGCCGCTGTAGATAGGGAGAACCCTACCGGAAAGCGTGACTATGCCATTTTTCTATTGGCAATATTTACAGGCCTCAGGTGCGGAGATATCCGAAATCTTAGGCTTTCAGATATTAACTGGGAACGTAAGACTATAAATATTGTAATGAGTAAGACCGGAAAGCCTCTCGAACTTCCCCTTTCTGAAGAAGTAGGATGGAGCATAATAGATTATTTGAAGAATGGAAGACCGGACACAAAGTCTGACCATGTATTTGTCAAGCACAAACGCCCCTTTGACTGCATAGGGTCACATGCATCGCTTGATCAACCGCTTTCAAACTACATGCTCAAGGCAGGAATCGCTGTTAAGCGTGGTGAACGTTATGGACTTCATTCGCTTCGAAATACATTGGCGAAGAACATGCTGATCACCGGAGCTCCCATCGTTACAATTTCCCAGGTGTTGGGGCATGAAGATCCAAGAACGACTGAACTGTATCTGAAGACAAATGTTGATGAGCTCCGATTCTGCGCTCTCGATCCGGATGAAGGGATGGTGGAACTATGAAAAACTACATTTGGAAAAGTGCGTTTGCATCATTGATCAATCAGTACATTGAAATGAAGCATCTTGCAGGATTAAAGTTCATAGATCAGGAAGTACACTTGCAGCATTTTGATCATTACCTTTATTACAGCGGCTATGAAGGAACCGCTTTGACCAAAGATATTCTTTTTCCGTTCATTTATGATCAGGGAGAATCGGAGTACACAATGCACACAAAGGAGAATCTGTTTCTGGATTTTTCAAAGTATATCGTCGGAAAAGGACATTATGCATACACTTTTGCACCGATCTACAAATTCCATAGCAATCATTATGTTCCACATATTTATACTAGAGATGAACGGAAAAAATTCCTGCAGGCAGTAGACAACTATCCCGTTAGAAACTGTAGTAACCGTCATATTATGGATCCGGTATTTTTTCGCATCATCATCGGTACAGGCTGTAGGCTTTCTGAGGTTCTGCATCTGAAAATATCCGATTATGACAGAAGTGCCGGGGCAATAAGGGTGATGCATTCAAAGAATTACAGAAGCCGCATTGTCCCTTTATGTGATTCTCTCAATAAAAGAGTATGTGAATATATAGATACCTTTCATGCTGGCAGCGATGAAGACACGTACTTGTTTCCAGGCAAAAACGGCTCTTTATCTACAACTGCTGCATATATCCATTTCCGAGACTACCTTTTTCTGGCAGGTATCCCACATACGGGAGATGGCCCACGCATACACGATTTCCGGCATACTCTGGCGGTTGAAAACCTCCGCAGATGGTCGCAGCAAAGAAAGGACCTTACTATTCTGCTTCCTTATCTTGCCGCTTACATGGGACATGTGGATACAAGCGCTACACAGTATTATCTCAGGCTGACTGCAGAGATATATCCTGAGCTGTTGGAACAAATGGAAGATGCATGTCTAAACATAATCCCGGAAGGAGGCTACACAGGTGAAGAATAATCCGACATTTTCATTCTATGTAACCAGTTACTTCAAGAAGTACCTTCCGGGGCAAAAGAATTTAAGCAATAACACTATACATGCGTATTCCGATGCTTTCAAGTTGCTTTTGACCTACTGCGAGGAAGAGAGAGGGATCAGGAGCAACAATCTTAAGATAGAGCAAATTGACAATGAGCTCATTACAGGTTATCTGGATTGGCTTGAAGAAAAAAGAGGTTGTAAACCCACCACGAGAAACCAGCGACTGATAGCTCTCCATTCATTTTGCAGTTATGTTCAGAAGCAGTCTCCGGAGAACATGCTTGGGCTACAATCCGTAATTGACATCAGCTACAAGAAGACTGGGAAAAGTGTGGTGCCATATCTGACTGAAAAGCAAATGGAACTACTTCTTTCGCAGCCGGCAGGAAATACGTGGCAATCTTACAGGGATAAGGTAATGATGTCTGTATTGTATGACACTGGTGCGAGAGTGCAGGAGCTGTGTGATCTGCGCATAAAGAATGTACGCCTGGAATCTCCGGCGACCATTATGCTGACAGGAAAAGGCAACAAATCCCGGCAAGTGCCCATAATGAGTGGTACCAAAGATCTATTGTGTTCGTATCTTTCGCATTACAAGTACAATCCTGGGATCAGCAAAGGAGATAATCCGTTATTCGCTAACCAACGAGGATTTCAATTGTCGCGGTGGGGAGTGTCTCATGTGATTAATAAATATGTTCAGATGGCCCAAAAAGAAGGATTGGATGTTGACTTCCCAATTACGCCTCATGTTTTCAGACACAGCAAAGCTGTTCATATGGTTCACGCAGGGATAAATCTAATTTATATTAGAGATTTTCTCGGACATGTGGACTGCTCCACAACAGAGATATATGCACGAATAGATACTGAAATGAAAAGAAAAGCAATTGAGGACGCATGTAAAGACATTACTCCAGACCAACAATTCAGCGATTGGAATGAAAACGATGACCTGATGCTATTCCTCAGAAACCTGTAGATGAAATGGGGAGTCTTTACGGGCAGGAGCGTTTAAAAATCCGCATCTGTGGTGAAGACTCACCATTTATTATTACTCAACATAATG
>JBGUNV010000115.1:0-15303 GCA_045117595.1 Lachnospiraceae bacterium | reverse complement strand
CTTCCTGCGCATTGACCTCAGTGACCAGACCGGTTATCGGCGCCGTAACTATATAATTATCAAGTGAATCTATTCGCTCTTCCTTCTGTCTTTCAAGACTTTTCACATTGTCATTGGCTGTTACATTGCCCTTGTTATAGTTGTAATCATTCTTGGCAGAACTGAACACCTGATCATACTGGGCCTTACTTGACTTGACCACTGCGTCATCATAATTACGCTGCGCGGTATCCACGGCATTCTGCGCGGTTTCTTCCGCCTTGATATATGAGTCTATACCTGTGTCATAGGCCTTGATACGCGATTCGTATTCCGAAACCCTGGTCTGGAGTTCGGCTACCCGGTCTATAAATGTCTGATTAATTTTAATATTATCTTCAAGAGTCATATCCAACGGGGTAGAACCATCAGGATTTTTTCCATTAACCTGCCAATCTTTATATTCAACCTGTTTGTTATATAATTCGTCTTTTACTCCGTCTACTTTCTCCTTGGCCTCTTCATATTTTGCCTTGTAATCAGCCTTCTCATTGCAGGCCTTCTGCAGTTCATCCTTCGCCTTCTGCAGATCCTCACCGGCTCTTTCCACACCCTGATATGAGCTTGCGACATTATAATAATCAAGTCCGTTATTATTCAGGTATGTGTAATTCCGGTCTCCGCTGTCAAGTGCCTTGGTCTGCTGGGCTTCAGTGATATCCTCTTCAAGCTGGCCTATCTTCTTGTTGATATCCTCACGGGAAAACGTCACGATTATTGATCCCTCTGTGACAATGTCTCCGACTTTACAGTTGACCTCATCGATCTTAACTCCTGAAAGCGGACTCGTAATGGTTCGCACGTCCTTACTCTGTATCGTACCGGTAGAACTTATCGCTTTGGAGATATCCATTCGTTTTATCTCGGCAGTGTTTGTAGTATTCGAATTAAGCGCTTCCGCGATCTTATCCCTGGTCTCTATGGCCTTTAACACGACAAAAGCAATAACAGCTGCCACAACGACACCTATTACTACCCACTTGATCCAACCGTATTTCTTCCTCTGCCTGAACTGTTTTACGGAAGTATCCTGTTCTTCGGTTTTCTGTTGGGGTTTTTCCCGGATCTCTTCAGAAATGTCAATAATATCCGTGTCCTTATTAATCTCTCCCAATACTCCATCCTCCACGCATAAAAACGTGACAACAGGAAAAAATCCTGTTGCCGTGCGGACCCCTCAATCCGCACACACCATATATTGTACTACAGGAATTATGTAAACACAAGACATAAACCCGTATTGAACACAAAAAAGTGATATAATAATATGGCTTAGGACATTAAGGAGGATTGAAATGTCATCTGACAAAAGATACGGAATTAACGTAAAAAAATGGTGTAAAGAGTACGAGACGCATCTTCGTGATGCCCTGTCCGACGATCCTTCGCCCGATGAGCTGACGCAACTTTACGCCCTGCACGAAAAAAGGCTCTCATGGCTGATGCATGAGCGCCTTATTCATCTTATCGTGACTTTCATCACCGTGATACTCGTGATATTTTCAATGTCTCTTATATTGTTTCTTCCGGAGACGATCATGTTTTCGGTTCCGATGTTCCTGATAACATTCGTACTCCTGTTTTTTTACATCAGACATTACTTTTTCCTGGAAAACACGGTTCAGCAATGGTATCTGATCTGTCAGGAAATTGAATCATCGCTTTCCGACCCTTCCGCCTCTTCCGGAATATAACTCTCGAGAATACGCTGAAGATCAGCTCGTTTTACGGGTCTTGAGATTATATCGACAACACCTTCGGGAAGCTTGTTCTCTATGGCTGCCTGCTCCGAAGGCTCAGCCAGATATACTATGGGGACATTTGCAAGTTCCTTGTATGTCCTGATTATCCCCAGTGTTTTCTTGGTTGACATAATATCCAGGTAGCAGTCAATAAAGATCAGATCGGGAACAACCCCATTCAGATAGAATATCGCATTCTTGGGATTATCGAAAACTTCAACATCATAATCGCGCTGAAGGTATATCTTCAACAGATCCAGTGTCGAGAAATCGTCATCTATGATAACGATATTCTTCCTGCCCGTGTTGGGCTTTTTCGGCTTTACATCCGGGGCAACAAGATCATCCGTCGTAAACATGGAAGAATCAGGTGCACCATATACGGGCGTACTCGTTCCCGATATGGTCCCGCCCGCTGCCTTGGGATTACCTTCAAGCAGATTGGATAGTTGGAGAAAGATATCGTCTTCCATTAATTAACTCCCGTTTTTGATCCTCAGTTTGTCACTTCAAGAGATTTCTTCTCAATCCTTGCAAGCGCCTTGGCAAGATATTCCATATCGGATGCCGACAGGCTCTGATTGAGATATCCCTGGGCTCTCGTAAGATAATTGATATATTGCTGGGTTATCGATGCATTTTCCTTGAGCATCGTCATCGCATTTACGGGATCGCTGTTGTAATTCTTCATGAAGTTTACATACACATCCATAAATGACTCAAAACTGGAAACAAATGATTTCAGCTCCTTTGAAACATCGGCCGGAGCTGTACCTGCGGCAGCATCACCTGCATTTTCCACCGGAAGCGCTGCTGTTGCCGCGTCTGCCGTAGCTGCGGAGGCTGCGTCACCCGCAGTAGAAGCTGCACCATCTGTAGCAGAAGCTGCAGGATTTTCGGCAGATTCCGTGCCGGCGGCTGCATCTGTCGCCGCTGCAGCTGCCTGAGCCGCGAGCGTATTTTCATCATACGGAACTATGAGCGAAAGGTCCATCATAGGGCGGCATGCGACTCCCGAATAACCCGAATAGATACCGTAGAGATATCCGGATTTTCCTGTAAAATAGTTCGCAAACAGATCATAGTCCGCCTTATCAACATTGAATCTTACATACCACTGATAACCGTCGCAGTCATCTACCATGAGGACAGCTTTGTATCCCTCATCATTCTCGGCAACCTTTTCTATATCCTTTATCGTTCCTATCAGATAGATAGGGGTTCCGCCAAGACCGTTTTCCGAATGATACGAATTAAATGTACCGAAATCTCCATATACATAGGCACCGCTGGCAGGTCTTGCCGTTGCATTGGCAGGTTTGGTCCCGCGCTTTGGATTGGTCTTGGAGAGGAATTTACTGTGACGCTGACTGTCAGTCATAAGCAGAGTATTACCGTCCTCATCCGTCCCGGACGACTCACTGCTGCTTTTTGTGCTTGTTTTACTGCTGCCGGTGCTATCACTCTTAGTGGCAGTCTTGACTGTCTTCTTATTGGAATCCGTTTTCTTTGCCGACGAATCATCCGTTATCTCTTCCGGCTCATCCGATGATCCGGAATCTTTCGAAGATGATGTCTTTTCCGATGACTTGGTCTTATCTGATGATTCGGATTTGTCCGATGATTTCGTCTTGCTTGATGATTCGGCATTATCCGATGATTTGGTTTTATCTGATGATTCAGACTTATCCTCAGACTCGGTCTTGTCCGATGACTTGCTCTCTTCCGCTGATCCGGATTCATCCGATGATTCTGTCTTATCTGATGATCTGGCCTCTTCGGTCAGTTCCGATGTTTCCGCAGATTCGCTTTCCACAGAAGAAACATTTCCCTCAACGGATGCCTCGGATCCGGCCGCTTTATCTTCTACATTTTCTTCAACCAGCGTCTCTCCGGTTGTATCGGCAAGTACTCTGGGACCGACCGCAACCGCAGCTATACCGATTGCCAACATGCACCCTGCTACCAGCATTACTACATATCTTGTTTTCATAATCTCTCCTCACGTTCTATATGTTATGTCAATATGACACAATACCTGAAACCCCATCATTCGGATTATATATCAGAAATCAAGATATGGCAATATAAAGTTATGTCTACTAAACCGGGTTTTTTCTTATATTACTCACCAAATAACATTTCATTTTCAGTGCAGTCATCTTTTTTCACCGGTTTCCAGACAGGAAGAGTATTTCCGTCATACCCTTCTCCATTCGGATCACCATTCTTTATAAAATTGCACCAGTAGTCGCACATCCTTCTCGCAAGTGCATAATGCGCCCCGTTATACGGACGCCAGCACTTCTGGATCGTTTCAAAGAAAAACCACAGATCACACGAATGAAATGCACCCGGATCATCCGGCCCCGGAACGGAAGGTTCAAATTTATACACAAACATCGGAGCCTTCATATCATGCTCAGTATGTGCCGCTGCTACACGTCTTACAGAATCCTGGACAACATTGAAACGCCTGATCCCTCCCTTGCAGATAATATCCGCTTTGAGTTCATTTTCTATTGAATCTGCACTTGTGGGAAGTGTTTCCATGAATTCATTTCCCGTATATCCCGTAAGGATCGGAATATCCGGAAATCCTCCATCAAGTATAAGTTCAAATGCGTCTTCCTTTATGAACCTTCCATCTACAGACGGCACAAAACGCATATGATCATTGACATATCGCGCATATGCATCTCTCAGATCGGTCGCCTCTATGTTTCTGGCCTCTTTTATGGAATCACAGCCTAAATATTCCAGGAACTGTCTTCCGTTCTCCTCCATTTCCGATATGGTCCTCGGCTGTATTATAGGATCCGGAAAAGTCCGGTTCCTGATAAATCCCGAAAAGACCGTTGCTTTTTTTATCAACCGGGCAACATCAGGTTCTGCAATATCATATGCAACGCTTGCACCTCCTGCTGACTGCCCTCCCAGGGTTATGTTGTCCGGATCTCCACCAAATGAAGCTATATTCCTGTACACCCAGTTTATGGCTGCCTTCTGGTCAAGCAGGCCGAAATTCGTCGGGTGCTTCTCATCCTCATCAGTCAGCTCCTTATGAGCCAGAAAGCCGAAAGCGCCCAGTCGATACGCGATGGACACAACAACGATACCGTGTCTGGCAAGCCTCTCTCCGTTAAATTCCATCTCGGCCGTATAGCCCCATTGAAAGGCTCCGCCGTATATCCATATAAGGACCGGCAGCTTCTCGGATACATCCTTTGCTCCTGTCCATATATTAAGGTACAGACAGTCTTCACTGACCGGTATATCCGGATCCACATGAAATTCACGGCAGTATATATCACCACTGACACCGGGCTGGTCCTGCATTGATACCGGACCGAACTCATAGCATTCGCGTACCCCTTCCCAGTCATCGACCGGTTGAGGTGCTCTCCATCTGTTCTCTCCCACAGGGGGTGCTGCAAAAGGGATCCCCTTAAATACCGTGACCCTCGGATCATCCGCTGGCAGACCTTTAACTTTTCCGTTTTCGGTAACTGTTGTTCTTATCATCTTTTTGCTCCTTTTACAGTGTATTTTACAACTAATCCGAACTTTTTTAAATTTTTTTTATTTTTTTCGAAACCTCCGTGTACGGTTTGCGTCTATATGGATGAAGGCGCAAAAAAATAAAGCCGGAAATAAATACCCAACAACATATAAAAAGAAAACGGAGGAATCATCATGAAGAAAAAGGTCATCTCAGCTTTACTTATCACAGCCATATCAGTCGCAGCTCTTTCAGCATGCGGAGCACGTATCAGTCTGAATTCCACGGCGCCTGCAAACGCAGAGTCACCGGCATTTATCGAGCCGACTTACCCCGACAGCGCAGACACAGAGCCCGCTGCTGAGGCATGTACCGAAGAATACGAGTATACGGGTAGTGAAGTTTCCGAATCATACGTGGCTGATACCAGAGGCGGAGAAAACGCCAAAATGGCATTTGATACATACGCTTATGCTACGGACTCGGACTATGAATGCTATGAAGAAGAGGCTCTCTGCCCCGGAGATTATTATCCGCCTTTTAACGAGCTTGCAGGTGAAAACTACAGGAGTATTTCCGAAAATACATTCACAGATGTTCTCTCATCTCCTCTTTCCACTTTTGCTGCCGATGTAGATACCGCAAGCTACGCAAACCTGCGGAGAATGATAAATGACGGATACTCTCTCGGGGATATTCCCTTTGGCTCTATCCGCACAGAGGAACTCATAAACTACTTCAATTATGATTATAAGGATCCTCGTGGGGATGATGCATTTGCCGTCAATGCCACAATAATCGACTGCCCCTGGAACCGCGAGACGAAGCTCGTGAACCTCGGTATCAAGGCCAGGGAGATGCAAAACACCCGGGATATCCCTTCAAACATCGTATTTCTTATCGATGTATCAGGCTCCATGGAAGATTACGATAAGCTTCCCCTGCTTCAGATGGGATTTGACATGCTCGTTGACGATCTCGATGAAAATGACCGCGTATCCATCGTGACCTACGCTTCATCATCAGATGTGATAATAGCTGGAGTTCCCGGTAATGAACGCACGACCATCAAACGGGCCATTAATAATCTGCAGGCATCCGGGTCTACAAATGGCGGTGACGGCATCAAAACCGCTTACAGGCTTGCTGAAAAGTATTTCATAAAAGGCGGCAATAACCGTGTCATCATGGCAACCGACGGCGACCTTAATGTAGGCATCACTTCCGAAGAGGAACTTGAAGAACTCATCAGCGACAAAAAGGAAGGCGGAGTGTTCCTGTCCGTTCTCGGATTCGGTACAGGCAACTACAACGAAGCCACCCTCGAGACTCTCGCAGATAAGGGGAACGGCAATTATTCATACATCGACGGACTCACGGAAGCAAAGAAGGTACTTGTGGACGAATTCAATTCAACCCTGTTCACGGTAGCCAAGGACGTCAAATTCCAGATCGAGTTCAATCCGAAATACGTCTCCGAATACCGTCAGATAGGTTATGAAAACCGTCAGATGGCCTCAAAGGACTTTTCCGACGATACCAAGGACGGCGGTGAGGTCGGCAGCGGACACGCAGTTACCGTTATGTATGAGATAAAGCTGAACGAAGACGGAACGCAGGAAGGTGAAAATCTTCGTTATCAGGAGGCCAGATTGTCCGAAAAGGCAGATTCAGACGAATGGATGACGCTCTCTGTCCGCTATAAAGAGCCCGAAGAGGACGATTCAAGACTCATAACATTCCCTGTCAGCAAAGAATGCTACACCAACAGACCAAATTGTGATACACTTTTTGCAGCATATGTTGCCGAGTGCGGAATGATACTCAATGAAAGCGAATTTGTCGGAAAACTTGACATGCGCGATGTTTACAGGCAGGTATCTAAGCTCACACTCGATGACGAATACAAAGAGGAGTTCGCGCAGCTGATCAGACAGCTCTGATCACAACGCCGATATCACAGCAGATGCAGGATTTCGAGATCGTTGACCTTTACTGGGCCAGAAGCGAAGATGCGATATCGCAGACAAATACAAAATACGGTGCCTACTGCAGGAAGATAGCAATGAACATCACATGCAATACCGAAGATTCGGAAGAATGCGTGAATGATACATACCTTTCGGCCTGGAATACCATGCCCGAAGAGCGTCCTGATCTCCTGGCTCCGTTCCTGGCAGCCATAACCAGAAATCATGCGATCTCGATCTACAGAAAGACTCATTCTCAAAAGCGCGGGGAGGGCCAGCTCCCCCTCGCGCTTGATGAACTCGCCGAAGTGGCAGGCTCGTCTTCCGTTGAAGATGAAGCGGCCCGCCGAATACTTGCCGGCCATATCAACACATTCCTTTCAGGCCTTAGTTCCGACAACAGGATAGTGTTCGTGAGAAGGTATTTTTACGTTGATTCCCTTGCAGATATAGCATCTGTTTGCAATATGACCGAGTCGGGAGTAAAATCACTGCTCTTCAGACTCCGTGCCAAACTCAAGGAATATCTGGAAAAGGAGGGATACGAACTGTGAATAACAACGAACTGTTTGATGCCCTCTCGGGTATCGATCCAAAATACATAGATGAAGCGGCATTTGAGTTAAGAACAGAAGAGAACTCCGTAGCACAACACGACAATGTCGTATCCGCTAAAGACCATAAAATAAACAACAGGCGCACTTCAAACATCCGCCGGATGGTATTCATAGCACTTCCGTCCGTTGCAGCTATACTGCTGATCGTCGGAGTTGCCCTGCCTGCTGTTATGCGTATATCAAACAGCGAGAGCGCAACAGCCCCTGCATACAATGAAGCTGCCGAGGCACCGGCGCCCGAAGCAGCAGCCGAAGAACCGTCTTATGATATGGCAGCCGAAGAACCTGCATATGATGAAAGTGCCGGAACAGAAGCAATGCCTGATGCCGTATCGGAGGCAGAAGAGGCTCCTGCAGCTGCCGAAGATGCGGTCGCAGAATCCGCAACAACATCCGGCGCGGCTGAGGAAAATGAGGAGGCATTTAATACCTATGACGGATCCGAGTCGAAGAAGAATGTAAAAAGAGGCGAAGAAGCTCTGACCTTAAATAAATTCACTCTGGAAAAAGCGGCATATGATAATGGTATTCTTGCAATAGAGCTCGCCGGTGTTGCACCCGACAGACCTGAGGAACTGGAATATTCCATCAACCGTCCGGATGTAAAGGAGCCGGAAAAAACGGTCGCATCCGGTATTCTGGCGGATATAATGACCGAAACCGGTCATCAGTATAATACAGCCACTGACCAAACCGAAAAGCTGTCACTCAAACTGGATCTGACATCTCTTGACCTGGAAAAAGGAGATTATACGATATCCATCGGCAGCGATACCATCGCCTTTACCGTCAGATGATCATATACAAAACTATGATATCGTTCCCCCGCCGATGACAACATCGCCGTCATAAAACACAGCCGCCTGGCCGCGTGTTACCGCACGTTGGGGTTCGTCAAACACAAGCTTTGCACGATCCCCCTCCATAAATGTCACGGTCGCATCCTGTTCCTTCTGCCGGTATCTGATCTTTGCCCTGCAGCGGACCGTATCGCCATCCTTATATGGTACGATGCGGTTGACCGCATTAACATTTACATCAGTCGAGAACAGATCTTCATTCCTTCCGAGCACGACCTCGTTCGTCTCCGGTCTGATATCGCAGACATAATACGGTGCATCCGAAGAAATACCCAGACCTTTTCTCTGGCCTATCGTATAACATATTATGCCTTTGTGGGTACCGAGTTCATTTCCCGAAGTGTCAATAAACTTCCCGGGCGTGTATTCTTTATGCGTATATTCCCTGATGACCGCCGCATAATCGCCGTCCGGTACAAAGCATATATCCTGGCTTTCAGGCTTATTTGCTGTTCTGAAACCGTTCTCTTCCGCTATCTTCCGTATCTGTGTCTTCGTGTGGTCTCCAAGCGGGAAAAGTGTGTGTGAAAGCTGCACCTGTGTGAGGGAATACAGGACGTAACTCTGATCTTTATCCGGATCCTTTGCTTTCATAAGCACATGAAAATCTCCGGCTCTTTCTATTCTGGCATAGTGTCCGGTCACTATATGATCGCATCCGAGCACCCTTGCCCGTTCATACAGAGCATCGAACTTCATATATCTGTTACAGTCAATACATGGATTGGGGGTTATACCCTTCTCATAGCAGTCTATGAACCTGTCTATGATCCTGTTTCGGAACATTTCTGTGAAATTGAACACATAAAACGGAATACCGAGATTATATGCGACACTCCTTGCGTCCTCTGCGTCATCAAGCGAACAGCAGGTTCGTCCGTTCTGCACCTGCGAGTCACTGTTCGAGTACAGTTTCATCATGCAGCCGATACAGTCATATCCGTTCTTTTTAGTCAGATAAGCGGCAACCGAGCTGTCAACACCGCCACTCATTGCTATTAAGGCTTTTTTCATAATATATCCCCCGAAATATCATTTGATAGTATACCATATACGGAGTGTTGTGGTAAAATACTACAGTCGGTATCTTGAATCAAACGGATGCAGCGAAGGAGAACAGATTTGAAAGATATTGCGATCATTACAGACAGTAACAGCGGGATAACTCAGGCTCATGCCGCAAAGCTTGGCATCAGAGTTGTTCCCATGCCTTTTACGATAGACGGCGAGGATTACTTCGAAGATATCAATCTGACACAGGAGGAATTCTACGAAAAGCTTATCGGGGACTGCAGGGTCATGACCTCACAGCCCAATCCCGACACGATCCGCCAATACTGGGATGATGCTCTGCAGGATCATGATGAAGTAGTATATATACCGATGTCCAGCGGTCTTTCGGGCTCTACCCAGACTGCCATGCTCCTTAGCGAAGATTACAGCGGCCGTGTTCATGTTGTTGATAACCAGAGGATATCGGTGACTCAACTTCAGTCAGTATATGATGCTATGGAAATGATATCAAAGGGATATGACGGAGCCGGTATAAAGGAACGTCTTGAAAAGGACAGATTTGATTCTTCAATATATATAATGGTCGATACACTGAAATACCTGAAAGCAGGCGGAAGACTTACCCCTGCCGTAGCAGCGCTCGGAACACTGCTCAAGATCAAGCCCGTGCTTCAGATACAGGGCGAGAAGCTCGATACGTTCAGTATTGCCCGCACACACTCTGCTGCCAAGTCCATGATGACTAATCAGATCGCCAAGGATATCGTCGGTCGGTTCGGCGGTACGGATTCAGGCAAAGGAGTCCATATCTACGTAGCCTATTCTTATGACAAGGCAACAGCAGACGGTTTTCTGGCTGAAGTAGCGCAGCGTTTCCCCGATGCCAAGCCGGAAGCTTATGCGCTGTCTCTTTCCGTAAGCTGTCACATAGGTCCCGGATCGCTTGCGATCGCCTGCTCCAGATCAGAATCATACTGATCGGAAAAAGACATGTCGCATCCTTCTATACGGATATTCGTTATTGCACATTGGTCACCGGTCAGAGAAACATAAACCTCAAACGGATTATCCAGAACCGTGGTGGTTATATTTAATCCTATACCGAAGTTTTCGGTAGTGGTTATGATCCTGTTATCATCCCTCCTGAATGTGACCGTGCAGTCAAACCCCTTCTTGTTGGCTTCCTTCCATGCATCCCATCCCTCAAAATCATGGCTCATATTCACATTCATCTTATTCTTGGCAGTATCGACCGCCTCCCAGTTTTCACCATCAAGCCTTATAAGTGCATACTCTCTGTATCCTTCCCCTTCCGGCTTTTTGGTCGGTGAATAGAACAGATCCAGGTAGGCTGTATGCCATATAAGCCTTGCCGTTGGCAGGCTCATGGAATGGAAGGTTATCTTCATGCCGTCTCTTACCGGGATACCGATAGTGGATTCCGCTCTGTATCCGATAATCTCGATATTGGGCAGATCCCCTGTGGGACAACCCTTGATATAACTGATCTCCTCGGCGATCCTCGGAATATAGTCAAGAGAAACCAGCTCTCCCTCGTTTGCGATCGTGACATCATAGATCCGGATATTTTCTCCGGTCAGGCCTGCATACGCATACCTGACACTGTCAGGAAGCGCTATGATCATTGTAATTATCTCATTACCGTCATCGATCCTGATCTGAACATGGTCCCGGACCTTGGCTGCCTCGATATTATAAGCTTTCTTTCCCTTTTTATTCTCGATCTTGGTGTTTTCAGGTCGTGTAGTTTTATCGACCTTGATCTTTCGGGCCCCTTCAATCTCATAGGAACCGTCAAGTCCGATCCTAGCATATTCAAAATAATTAAGATTCCTGATGTCTTCCGGAGTATCGTGGTATCTCCCGTCAAGCGAATCAAACAGTATGATCATGGGTGAAGCTTCGGCCTTCGAGCGGTCTGCCGGCTCACACTTCATACCTATCCTTCTGATATTGGGAACAGGACCCAGAAGGATACCTTCGGATATCTCATCTCCCGGGACAGTACAGTAAAGCTCGCTTTTCCCTGACAGTTCCTGTACGGTTCCCTTATCCTTCATGTCATATTCCGTATCAAGATCTATTAGATGCTGCATGATCTTGGCGAATTTGGGATCAAACTGCGTTCCCGCACCCCTTACTATCTCTTCCCGGGCGCTCTGCTGAGGAATGGGATCGCGGTAACTCCTCTTTGATGTCATGGCATCATACGCATCCGCAACGGATATGATCCTTGCTATCTCGGGTATATCGTCACCTTTCAGCTTATCGGGATAGCCTCTGCCATCATATCGTTCATGATGGTGTCTTGCACCGATTATCAGGTCGGGATACTCACTGATACTTTTCAATATCTGGGCACCAAGGATCGGATGCTGCTTAATGACCTCATATTCCTCTTTGGTAAGTTTACCGGCTTTATTTATGATACTTTCGGGCATACCGATCTTGCCTACATCATGAAGAAGGGCGATCTGATATATCGCTTCACATTCGGCCGGACTTTTCCCACTCTGTTCCGCTATAGCCTTTGAATACTTGGCAACCCTCGTAGAATGACCGTGTGTGTATTCATCCTTTGCATCGATCGCGCTCGCAAGCGCAGCTGCTGTCTGCTCGAACAGTCTGTTGAGATTTTTCTTCTCCTCATCCCTCTGAAGCAGACTGACATGGAATATGGTCAGTGTATACACGACAGCGCCAACAATGATCAGTCCCGCGATAGCATCAAAATAATTCTGTCCTCTCGTGTACTCTGTTACAAGATCCGGGTACAAATATCCGATTATCCAGCAAGCAGTGAGAATGACAGCATCGGCGATCAGCATTATCGTCCTCGTCCTGCCCTCAAGGATGAGCCCGATATATATCGTTCCGAGAAGCAGCCATACGGGCCCGCCTCCAAGGGCACCTCCGTTGGTAAAAAACATTACAGGCAAAAATACCCCTACGACGATAACAGACAACGTCATCTTAGCGCCGGATACCTTATTTTTCTTATATACGTAATATATATACAGGGAAAAAGCCACTGCGCCCAAAAGAGTGGATACGGTCGCCACCAAAGGCTCCCGCATCACAAGCCCAAACGGTACCGCAGCATACAGAGCTATAAGGACAAGAACTGAAAATAATATGAACGCACGGTCCTGTAAACTGACCGATGTGTCAAATATATAGTTTTTTATACTTTTATAAGCCGATCTTAACCTGTTCGAAAGCATATTATCATTACACTTCTTTTACATATGATAAAACCATATAGATTTTATCAAATCACACCTGTTTTAACAATACTCTCCATGCAAAAGAGCCCGAAATACAGCACTTGTCAGCATTTCAGGCTCTGCATATGCCGTGTGTGAAAGGATTCGAACCCTCGACCTTCTGGTCCGTAGCCAGACGCTCTATCCAGCTGAGCTACACACACTCATTGCACGTAATATTATCACAACCCGCCACTTTCGTCAAGAAGCGCGACTACTCAAACACTCCGTCATTTTTTTCTTCAATGGCCTTGATCGCATGATACGTATACTCGATATACGGAACCTCGATACCGTTTTCGGCAGCCATATTAAGCAGGTAACCGCACAGGTTGTCGACTTCCGTCCTTCGCCCTGCATCGATATCCTGAAGCGTCGAATATCTTGACGAGTCCGCGCACGGATATATCCCGGCCTCTTCGGGAAGCTCGATCCCTCGAAGCTTTGCAAGATGCCTGACTTCAGTCCACAGTTTCTGTGCCAGGAACATCCCGTGTTCACTTCTCGTATACAGAGCAGCCGGAGCCCCTATTATCGCCTGCGGCAGATTATTGCATATGTTTTTTGCGTACTTGGTCCAGATATCATACATGATATCTTTGCTTTCTATTACATTCATCCGGGTACCGGCAAAAGCATCCGCTACCGTTTTAAGTTTGCGATCCCGGCCGGGGATGTCACATGCACCGTAATACACGGTCGTGTTATAGTTCGTATCAAATACGATACCTTCTTCGGTGCGCCTTGATGCTATAAGGATGATGGAATGAAGTACATGCTCGGATCCTATGGCATCGGCTATCACTTCCTCGGAATCTGCCCCGTTAAGCATTGATATCACAGCAGTATCACTTCCGGTAAGCGGTCCGAGCAGTTTTACCGCCTCAGGTGATGCGTTACCCTTTACCGCAAAAATGATAAGATCCTGCACTCCAGCTTCATCAGGCGTCTTTACATTTGGATGATACACCGTACCGTTGACCCTGACTCCGTTTGCCAATAGTTTCTCCCTGCGTGATCCGTCTGCTATAACGGTGAATTCACGATTCGGATCTTCATCGGCACCGAATCCCCATATAAAATATCCGCCGACCGCGCCGGCTCCGATAAGTGCTATCTTCACTTCGTGTTTCCTCCAGGCTACCAGAAATATGCCACCTCATCTTCAGGGGCATCTGTTTCCTTTACTTCCTTTGCGACCATGATCGGTGAAGGTTCATTTGTCTGCCGGTTCATTATCGTTTTGACCCTGGCCGTCACCTCTACCCAGCATCCTTCCCTGATCTTCGCCTGATCATCGTAGTCACATGGAAAACCTACAAACGCAATATCCTCTGCACAGCATGTCATGGCAGGACGCGCCACCACAAACAGCTTGTCGTTCTTCAGATCCTTCGGATGAGCCGCTTTTGCCTTAAAATGAACGGTCTTATCTATATACTGTGCCAGATTCTCAAAGATATCGATATAGAATATCCCGTAATCCTCATCACCGATCTCAATTGTGTCCGCATTCAGGTCATATGGCAATTCTTCGGGAACATTGTCCTCGACCTGTCCGTCCGGCGTCTCATACAATACCTGCGCACGACGGTTAACGGCTCTTACCATACGCTTGAACATCGCCCTGTCATGATCGGGCACACATCTGTTGAAAACGACAAGATCCGAGTACAGGAACTGATTTGTCATCATCATCTTCATATTGTTCAGATACATCTCAAAAGTTCCCGCATCAACCGGCGTGATGACTTCGGCTATCTCCCAGTGATCAGGGAGAGCATCGAAAAGTTCATTTATATCCCACATGCCGTTTGACTCTATTATGACCCGGTCAGGTTTTACATCCTTATCAAATCCCATAAAAAGTTCCCGGGAAACATCATCCTCATCCTCAACCTTCCTGACGATGAATCTGTTGGCATCAAGCCTCATAACATCGATAGATTCTTCACCTTCTTCGCACACGATCATGAGGGTGGTCCTGCCATCGCGAAACTGCCCCTCATCCATCGTCTGCCTTATGAAACTTGTCTTGCCCCCGTCCAGAAAACCAGTGAACACATATATGGGTATAGGTTTACGTCCAAACATTTTCTACACTCCGAACAGCTCTTTCAATCCGTCTTCCTTTATCTCAGCTCCGATCACGCACAACCTTCCGGTATAGTCCGCTCCGCCCTCACGTATCTCAGTCTCACCCGGAGTCAGATCGAAATGGAGCCACTTACCGTCATCGGACTGCACTATGCCTTTTGCACGAAGTATCTGT
>JBGUNV010000114.1:0-6766 GCA_045117595.1 Lachnospiraceae bacterium | reverse complement strand
GAAAAAGGTGTAGGTCAGTTTGCTTCCGAGGACAGTGCGGTAGTAACGGATCTGACACCTTTATTTGATATTTCCGATTATCCGGAGGAGATGCACGAGCTTCTTACCGAGTGCAACCGGAGGATCGATGAAGCGAACGACAAATACCGTATCGCGATGTTTCGGGAGGACATGTTCGCAAAGGGGTTAAAGGCAGGTATGTATTTTTGTACCTTTGACCGTGATGAGAACATGCTTTCATTTGAGTTTAACGATGAGACCAGGCAGATGCTCGGATATGACGGCCTTGACGACCTGCCCAATGAGTTTGACAGCTGGGTCAAGACCCTGGTACCTGAGGAGAAGGAGGCCATCGTCAAGCTTTTCTGGGATTCGGTCCGCATCCACCGCGACCTGCCCGATATCACACATGCCACCTACCGCATGCAGAAAAAGGATGGCAGTATCATCTGGGTTACAGGAGCCGGGAGGTTCATCAGACGTCCCGATGACGGTTCGCTTGAGATATACATGGGGTGTTATCGCGATATCACCGCGCAGCAGGAGCTGAATGAATATCTGAAGATCATCGAGGCTATCGGCAGGGTGTTTAATTTCTCACTTTTCATTGATGTCCGCGATATGAGTTACCGCATGATCAGTACCAATGAATATGTGGAGATGGTCCCGAAGGATCCGGATGCGATGAAGTTTCTGAAAAATAATGTTGCAATGTCTGTGGCAGAAAGTTTCCGTAAGGACCTGAACGACTGGCTTGATAAGGATAAGATCATTGCCGCTATTGAGGAACACGGGTCGAGCAGCATGGAGTTTTACAGCGAGAGCGCGCACAGATGGTACAACGGGGTCTTTATGGTCGGTGACCGGAATGAAGACGGAAGCCTCGCACACATCGTATACGGCTGTATGGATACAACGGACACCAAACTGCAGAGCCTGGAACAGCAGAAGCGTATCTCCGAATTCGAGACGGAGCTATATATCGATTCTCTGTCGAAGATAAGGAACAGAAAGTTCCTGGATGAAAAGCTCGTCTATGAACCGTGTAAGGCAGTTGTCATGGCCGATATCGACCTGTTCAAGGACATCAATGACAGGGCAGGACATCGTGCCGGCGATGAAGCCATACAGAAGGTCGCGAAGATACTCGAGCACTCCGTCCGCAAGAATGATGTTGTCATCCGTTACGGCGGCGATGAGTTCATGATGGTATTCTTTGATATCACGAGGGATGATCTGGAGCACAAACTGGCCCATCTTCAGGTCAAACTGAAGGAGATCACGCTTGATGACGATCCGGAAATTGTGATAACCATGAGCTTTGGCGGAGCATTCGGGACGGAACTTGTGAACAACCTCATCGAAACTGCGGATAAGGCGCTGTATGAATCGAAAAAAATACGTGACACCTACACCGTGATCGAGATATAAGCGGTTATTTTCATGGAAAAGACCAGCCTCTGCCCGAATTGCGGCGCACAAGTGGAAACAGACAGCAGCAGATGCCCGTATTGCGGTTACATCAATGAAGAGGGCGCAACGAAGAAGTTCCGGAAGGATCTCGGAGATATCAGAAGGGATATCGAAGAGACGCAGAAGGAGCCTGCGAGGGCACTTGCGAGAGGCTTTACCGGCGGGACGAAGGTCATCCTCATCACTGCCGGGGTTCTTGTCGTGCTTGCACTTGTTTTTGCACTTGAGCTTTTCAGGGAGACGAGGGACAAGCCGAGACTCTTTATGAGCGCCGAGGAGCAGGAATATGCTTCCGCCTATACACTTGCTGCCGGCGAGCAGCTGACGGAGGCCTATGAGAGCGGGGATATAGCCCGGATGGCTCAGATTTTTGACAAGGCGTACTCGGTGGACCGTATAAATCTGTGGGGAGTTCCCCATTATGAGGCAGGGTATGCTTCAAGCTGTTACATGAAGCTGCAGCAGGCTCTGTCCGATCTTGATAAAGGCGAGCTGTCGGAAAGGGAAGCCGAAGAGCTGACCTACTGCAGCTTCTATTTCTATTACAGGGCATACGGGGATGACGGTGCGAAGATCTTCGATCCTATAAGGCAGGAGGAGATCATCCCGATCATCAACGACAGGCTCGGATACACGTCTTCGGATATGGAGGACTTCAGGAGCAGGGTATTTTACCCGCCGAATGTCAACAGATCCGATGTCTATAAAACCACGCGGAAATACTACAAAAACTATCATTAATAAGGCAGGAAAACCCGGATGAAATGCGAGTACTGCGGCAGCAATCTCACAATCGAAGATGCAGTATGTCCGTATTGCGGCAAGGCCAACGCTCAGGCCGGAGGACATCGGGCACTGATGAAAAAATACCGTGACCGCTACGAACGGACAAAAGCCGATGCGGCGAAGAAGTCTGAAGGTGCCGGAAGGCGCGGCAGGCTCATCGTCATCGGTCTGATGCTTCTTGCCATTTTTTTTATGGGCATCAGCATCGGCAGGAATTCCGACGTTGAATACCGGGAGAAGAAAAAGGAAGAAAAGATAGCAGATAAAGTTGACAGGAACAGGGATGAGATAACCGCAACGCTTAAGGAACTTGAGGAGAACAGAGAATATATCGCACTTGAAAATTATGTACTCAATTACCGCCTCAGGGGTGATGATGAATACGGAGATTATTCGAGAGTGTTCACTGCGGTTATCAATCATACCGCGATATGTGAGGACATACTGAACATACTTGACGGTTATGAGGGGTATGATGGCAAGACGAGCCGTGAATGGTGCGATGATGCCGCTATCTACATCAGTAACTGGAGGCAGTATGTCGACGGGCAGTTCTGGCAGGACGGCCCGGATTCATCCATGCATGCCGGAGAGCATGGCGCGTTCCTTGCCGATATCAGGAAGGATACGCAGGATATCGTGCAGGTGTATTTTGATCTGACCGATGAACAGGCATCTTCAATGTGGGATATGGAAAAGGAAGCTCTTGGGAGTATGCTGTATGAGAAGTGCCGCGACCTTTATCCGGAAGGGGGCAAATGATGAAAAAAGACCCCGTTATCATTTTCCTTGATGTCATAATAGTCATACTGATATTTGTGATGATATATGTGGGACAGTCAGCCCTGTTCTACAAGATCCGGGCGGACAGGGATTCGTTTTCGCAGGATGCCGATATGATGTCCTTTGAATTGCAGCGGGGAGATTACGCCGGACTGATCAGAGGGAAATATGCGAACGAGATAAACGGCGATACGAAGTCGACCGGTTATCATGCGCTTGCCGATTATACAGAGGCAGCCTTCCGGTACAGGGTATATGATACCAAAGGCTATACCGGAAGGTCAAAAAAGGAGAAGTCTGTAATGGATGAGAAAAGGGCTGCGATGAAGGAACTGTCGGTATATGCAGACAGGGTCGATTCAATGCTCGGCATCAATGTCAGCTGGCCATGACCTTGTTCCTGCCGGCAGACTTGGCCTCATACAGCGCCTTGTCCATGCGTTCGAACACATCTTCAAACCGGTCGTTTTCACCGACCTGCGTGACACCTATACTGCAGGTGATCTTCTTCGATTCAGGCATTGGTGTTTCCGCTACGGTGGACCTTAATCTCTCGGCCATTTCTACCGCTTCATCACGTGTCCTGTCATAGTAGACGATAACGAATTCCTCACCGCCCCAGCGGCCGATGTCAACCTTTTCGGTGCCGAAGCAGTCGGTTATGATGCGGGCAAAACGCTTCAGGGTCTTGTCGCCTGCCGAATGTCCGTATTCATCATTGATCGACTTGAAGTAATCGATATCTATGATCATCATTGAAACGTTAGCTTTCTGTTCCTTGCATTCCCTGACGGCATTCTTGACGTTGGTCTCGATCTTGCCGCGGTTGTAAACGCCGGTCAGCGAATCTGTAAGTGCCATGTCACTCAGCTTCTTGAGGGATGTGAACATTGCCGTAGCTTCCTCATGGATGTTCTGTACCATGAACACATATTTGTAATCATCGGGATCACCTGTCTCGATACGTGAGAAGATCAGCTTGACCCAGATATAAACACCCTCAAGGTTCTGCATCAGGCAGTCAAAGCTCGATGTACGTCCCGGAGTGAACATCTTCCTGAGATATTCGGGATCGGAGCGCTCCATGAACAGGGCCTGGTCATCCTTGCCGATAACGTTGACTATCATGTTTCTCCAGTCGGTGTATTTGAGCTCCGCCTGAACCTCATCCTCGGATATCTCGGAGATGTTAAGGCTGCCCGTCTTGTCCTCGACAAGGTCTATGTACATTGAGAACAGGAATGTCTTCTCTATGGTCTCAACCTTGCGGTAGGTCTGGTTCTCCTGCTCGGTCTCATTCGAATCGAGCTCATCCATGATCAGCATGTATGCATCCTCGTCCACAAGAGGATAGACCATCATCTGAACGATATGGGCCTTCTCGCCCTCTTCGGTGACGAGCTTCAGACGCTTGCTGTACTTGCGGGTAAATGTCCCGTAGTTAGGCAGGAATGCCTGATAACCTTCCGGAAGCTTCTCGGAGGTTGTATTCAGATGGATCAGGAGAGTGGATATGAGTTCATTGTAGTCGCCCTCTTCGTCGAAAAGGTCAACAAACATACCGCGGCGGATCACGGCACGGTATTTCTCGGTATTCTTGTCAACGACAATGATGACGTCAACTAGACCGCTGAACTTGCTGATAACATCTTCGCTTGTGTACTGGGCAGGTTTTTTGTCGCTCATATCGTTGCCCCCTGTCAAAAATCACATTTCGACCATTATAACACATAATCACCCTGAATAGTCAACAAATTCATGAGTTTTGTGACGTCTGACCCATATCAGATATATCCCCTGAAAAATATCTCCTCCGTCGTTGTCTGTATCCAGACAAAGAGCAGGCAGAGTACCAGATTGGTCATAATAAGCTTAATATCGCGGGTATAGATGACGATATACTTTATATCGGGGATTGCCCCCGCAACGATACCCGCAAACATCAGTGCGCCTGCGATGAGCGCCGTTTTTATATCGGGCTTGCGGCCGGCGCCGAAAAAAAATGCGCGAAGCGATGTACGGCATATCCACCTAAGCCCCAGAAAGCAGCCGAGGAATAATCCGGTAAACGGGATTACAGTCTCAAAAAAATCCTTAAAAGGCGCCAGGAACATTCCGTCATCAAAAAAAGGTATAAACGCCATAACCACAGAAATAAGTGATCCCATGATGCCACCTGCAACTAAGGCAAATAATGCTGCGCCTAACCAGCGGCTTAACGGTGCTTCATTTTCCGACATTTTTATCCCTCCTTTTTTACGGTGATTATACCATATATGAAAAGGAAACGGTTGTGTATATCGGCACAGTATACCGGCACAGATTTTGAAAATATCGGAAAATTGATGTATAATACAATATTAGATGTCTAAATAAGTATTATTAAGGAAAGTAAATGCATATCTTATCAGTCAAAAAAACCATATTATCAGCAGTTGTGACAACGTCGTTTGCTCTGACCGCCTGTGCGCAAACCGCACCTGTTTCTGAGCCGACGGTCGCTCTTGATGAGATCGTATCTCATTCCAAGTCTGCAGAGAACGTGGACAGCGCGGTCAATTTTGACCATGAACTGGACAGTTACGCTCCGAAGAAGGACAATTACAATTTCTATTTTACATATAAGATCGTACATCCCTGGTGGGATGCCGTAGCACTGGGTATGGAAGATGCACAGCGCCAGTTTCTGGATAAGGGTATCAGGATCACATATGAGTATATGGCTCCCGATGCAGCCTCTGCCGAGGATCAGGCACTGCGGCTGCGAGATGCACAGAATAAGAACTACGATGTCATAGGTGTCGATGTTGCGGATGAGGATATAATATCACCTGTTCTTGATGAGATGATAGATGCCGGGACCAAAGTCATGACCTTCTCGAGTTCCGATGCCGCAGAAGGGTGTAAAAGGATCGCATATGTCGGGAATACCCACAATTACCAGGACGGTGCTGATCTGACGGAAGCCCTGTGCGAAAAGCTCGAATACAAGGGAAAGGTTGCGATACTTGTCGGAAGCGTCGGCGCACCGTGCCATGAGGACCGCGCGAAGGGTGCAAAGGATACTATTGCCAAATACCCTGATATGGAGATCGTGGCTACGGAATATGATATGGATTCCGTTGACATGGCATATGAGCTGACCATGAAGATACTGCTTGCAAACCCTGACCTTGACGGTATCGTCTGCTGTAACATGAGCAATCCGGTCGGTGCCGCAAGAGCGATCAAGGAAATGGAGAGCAGCGCCGTTATCGTTGGTATGGACCATGATGAGGAAGCACTGCATTATCTGGATGAAGGGGTTATCTACTGCCTCGGCGTACAGGACTGCTATTCGATAGGATTTGATACGATACAGGTCGCGGTCAAGATCGCAGACGGAAACAAGCCCGGTGAACTTTTCCCGGATAAAACCGATGAGATAACGACGGTGATCTACCAGGAGGATGCAGCTCCGATGCTTGAGCTGCTGTATGGAGACGTTCTATGAACCGCAAGAGACAGTTGACAAATAAAACGATCGTCTGGACGGCTGCCATCGGCAGTCTGCTCGTCGTTTTAATGATCGCCGCGAATACGATCTGGTCATCGAGACAGTCGAGTATTGCAACCGAGGAAGCAGTCTCCAACGTCAGTTCATTCTATCTCGAGGCGATGGCTGATCGCCGGGCGAAGACCATCACAAACCTGATCAACAATAACTTTGACCAGATGGAAAAGG
>JBGUNV010000113.1:0-14777 GCA_045117595.1 Lachnospiraceae bacterium | reverse complement strand
GATTATCCGTGTCCCCTGCGGCTGTCCTTTTTCAACCCGCAGTCTTCCTTCCTTCTGATAATACATCTCAAGTCTGGTCGCGGCATTCCTCATTCCGATCCCGGATCCCGATTCTTCGAAAATGCCGCGGTTGATCCTGTCGATCAGTTCATCATCCATTCCCGGACCGTTATCCTCTATACGGATCTCAACGGTATCGTCATTCTTTTCAATAAGAAATCTCAGTTTCGCATCCTCAGTGTCCTTGTCAAATCCGTGGACGATAGCATTCTCGACAAACGGTTGCAACAGCAGCTTGTGTATCAGGGCCTCCTGAACATCAGGGGCCACAAATATCGAACACGAAAACCGGTTTTTCATTCTGTACTGCTGCAGATAGATATATTTTTTCATCCATTCCGCTTCTTCCCTGACCGGCACCTCGGCGTTGCTGTTTACGATGGCGTAACGCAGTATTGTTGCGAGTGAACTTATGGCGTTACTTATATCATATTCATCCCTGTCGATCGCCATCCAGTTTATCGTATCAAGCGTGTTATACAGAAAATGAGGATTGATCTGCGCCTCCAAAGCTACGATCTGTGCCTCCTGCTGCCGCGTGATCGCAACATTCAGTTTCTCAAGAGTATCATTGAATCCGTCGGCTATACTCTCGATCTCGAGCGGCATATCCTCGTCCTTTTCTATACGTACCGAAAGGTCTCCTCCCTGCGTCTCGGCCATACCGTCCACGATCCGGCCGACGGAAGTTATAAGGTTCCGGGACATCTGTGTGGATAGAAAAACCGCAGCGATTATGACTCCGACACCGAGCAGCAGTATCAGCCAGAGCTGACGCTGCTGGGTCATTACAAGTCCGCTCATATCGGTGACATTTATGATATCCCATCCGAGCTTCTCATCATGTATCACATATGTTCCGAACGATGAAGGTGAGGCTCCTGTGTGATCCCGATAGTACGAACTGTAATCCTCACGCCGCATCACCTCATCAGCCGTCATGTCGGTGATCACTTCTCCTATCCTGCCGGTATCGCCTCCGAACGAAATGATACGCCCGTCCCCGTCCACCAGAAAATTGAACACCTTTTCATCCTGCACGGAGCTTTTACATACATTCTGCAGCAGTTCCTCGTCTATACTCAGGATGGCTATCCCGCATTCCCTGTTAAGGTTCCTGTAATCGATGATGCGGTGTGCGATATGGAACAGATAGTAATCCTTCCTGGCAAAGTTCGTGCCAAATTCGGTCGGATAAATATGCGTGTCGTAATCCTTTATGACATCCCGGTACAGGCCTTCGGCTCCGAGACTGAAGCCGTCCATCCATGAACTTTTGTAGGTCGCGGGAGCTATCTGCTCATAAGTCACAACCGTTCCCTTGGGCGTTATGACCGAGATGGATCTGATGTAGTCCTTTGAATACAGCAGGCCGCTCATCACTCTTCTCATCTGATTGACGGTCACCGCCTCGTCCGTTCCTTCATCCAGATTTCCGACCCACCTTACCATGTCATCATCCGTATATATCTGATACAGAAGATCCTCATACGACTCAAGCGATATGTTCAGGTTATTATCAAGCTGTCCCAGACTGCTGCCGGACATGATCCTCATGTTCTCATTAAGTGCCCCTGAGATATTAACGAGTGAGAAAAGTTCGATGATAAGGATAGGGATTATCGACGTCAGTATGAAAATGAATATCAGCCTGTTTTTGATGCTGGATTTCTTCATGAAATATCTTCCTTCCGGCCTTGATACAAAACGATCAGGGGACATCTGTAACCCCCTGATCATTATAATGGTTCAGTATATCAGCTTTCAATAACTATCCTACCCTTTTACCGCCCCGTTGGTCATACCGCTTATGATGTACTTCTGCATGAATATGAATATGAGTGTCACGGGTATGATGGCGACAATGGCAAATGCCGTAAGGTAACTCCATTTTGTTCCGTACTGGCCCATAAAGTTGAATATTCCGGCGGTGATCGGACGCTTCTCCTGATCAAGTATGAATGTCATACCGTATGCCAGATCGCCCCATGCATACAGGAACGAGAAGATAGCACATACAATGACTCCGGGTTTTGCAACCGGTATGAGTATCCTCAAAAATGCCGACATTCTCGTACATCCGTCAATATAGGCCGCTTCCTCAAGAGCTTTCGGGATGGATGCGAAATAGTTCTTGAGGATCAGGACGGAAAAAGGTATACCAATGGTCGCATCAGCCAGGATCGCGGCTCCCCATGTGTTATACATTTTCATATTACGGAACATGATGAACATAGGCGTCAGCAGAACCGATACGGGCAGCATCTGCGTTACCAGGAATCCGAGGAGCATCGCTTTTCTCCCCACGAATTTGTATCTGGCGATCGCATACGAGGCAGGAACCGCCAGCACGACCGCAATTATCATCGCTCCCGTTGAGATCATGAAACTGTTGAAAAATGACTTGAACATATTGAAGTCACCCGTCTCTATCTGGGCGGCATATGATTTTGTATTCAGGACATGAGGATACCATGTCGGGGGGATCTGGAATATCTCCTTCTCCGTCTTGAACGAAGTGATAAGTGTCCAGAACAGCGGGAACAGCAGGATCACCAGGATTATTATCGATACGGCACAGAATATAACGTTCTTTTTCCCTGTTAATCTCTTGTCTTCCATCAGTCTTCCTCCCCCTGCATAGTGATCTTCAGATATAACATTCCCACAAGCAGCAATATCAGGAACAGGATGTTTGCAACCGAGGATCCCTTGCTGTACTGGAACATGTCAAATGAGAGCTTGTATGAATATGTCGAGAGCAGATGGGTGGAATTTACCGGACCGCCTTCGGTCATGACGTATACAAGATCATAAACCTTGAATGTATAGATAAAACCGAGGACCAGAACCGACTCTATGGTCGGACGAAGCAGCGGAAGCGTGATCTTTGTCAGTTTCTGCCATCCGTTTGCACCGTCTACTGATGCACTCTCATACAGTTCCTGCGGTATCGTCGTAAGCCCGGTCGAGATCAGGATCGTATTAAACGGTATCCCTATCCAGACATTTGCTACTACCACGGCTATCATAGCCGTACCCGGTGTCGTCAGCCACTCAATGTTTTCCCTGATGAAACCGGCCGTGCGAAGTATGAAATTAATGATCCCTACATCAGTTGAGAACATGAACTTGAACATGAGAGCCGTGACCGTCATCGGCATCATCCACGGTATCATCGTAAGACCTCTGACAGGTTTTGCAAATGAGAAGTTTCTGTTAAACAGAAGAGCCAGCAGAAAACCTATCAGGAACTGGAAAACAAGGCATGACAGAGTAAAGATAAGTGTATTACCCATAGCCTTCAGAAAAACATCATCGTGAAATATCGCAACATAGTTATCAAGCCCGATGAACTTCTTCTGTCCGTTCACGAGATTCCGTACAGATACATTCTGGGTGCTCAGAATGATATTGCTGATAATGGGATAGCCCACAAAGAACATCATGTATATGAATGCGGGCAGGATGAACAGCAGTCCTATATTATCATAACGAAAGAAATTCCTGATACGTTTCATGATTCCCCCTGTAAAAACTTACATATTTCGTTGCATACACATTTTATGAGATATCCGGCTATAAGAAAATATGACAAATCTAAAAAAGGGGGAATAATCTAATGCCTATTTGAAAGCCTTTCTGTAATCGGCCGGGAGCTGTCCCGTCGTATCCCTGAATACCTTGCTGAAATACTTGGGATCGGAATATCCTACCCTGTCCGCTATCTCATACAGTTTCAGGGAGGTGCCGATCAGAAGCTCCCTGGCTTTCCGGATCCTGTAATCCTTGATGTATGTGCTGAATGTGACTCCCGTCTCCCTGTGGAAAAGCGTACCGAGGTACTCCGGGGTTATATCGAGTCTTGAAGCTATCTCGTCAAGTGTGATACCCGTGTGATAGAACTCGCTTATCATACTCTTGGCACGGCGGATCGTAAGATTGTCGGAATCGGTACCGTCCTCGCTCTGATCAAGTGTATCGGCGATCATATCACAGACATCCGAAAGCTCCTCACGTATCCTGGCATTCATGATCCTCTCAAGCAGTTTCTGCTGGCTTATCCTTTTTGCCCCGCCATTCCCGATACCTTTTGCCGTTTCGATAACAGCCCATATGAAGCGGACATAACTTTCCTTTATCTCATGAGGATCATATACCTTTCCGTCACGGAAATAATCCGAGAACATGTCAAGCAGTTCTCTTTCCTTCCTGTGATCGGAAGCGCAGATCGCGGTTTTCATTTTTACTTCCAGCTCCTGGGGATACACACACATCGAAGTCTGAACCTGTGTGATCTTCGGATATGATATGAGAACATTGTCCTCAAATGAGATATTCCAGTCCATATACGGAAACAGCCTGTCAAGGCCGCTCCTTATATTTGTCAGCGATTCAACTACCGTATATCCTATGGCTGCGTTACCGGTAAATGAATTGAGAAGCTGATACTGTACCCATCGTTCAAAATCCGACGGATCCGGACAATTGTAAACGACCGATACAACCGATCTGAGATACTCGATCTCAAGACTGCAGTAACTGATCCCTTCGTACAGGGACAGTGAATGTGAAAGTGATGATTTGCCCGATCCGGCACCTGCCGCGTACTGATCACCCAGATATGCAACGATCAGAATAAACTGCTGATCAACCGATACATTATGGTTATTATACAGATAGCTCCTTGTATCATCATCAACCTGCAGCCTGCCACCGATAAGCTCTCTCATTATCTGATCGAGTGTTCCGACCTTGTCCGGCTTCTTACGGTTATCATCGAGCATCTGCCGCTTGATATGTTCCAGAGCGTTTGTGAATTCACTCAGGTTTACCGGCTTGAGAAGATACTCCGTCACACCGAGTTTCATGGCTCCTCTGGCATACTCAAATTCGGAATATGCGCTTATGACTATCGCCTTGCTCATGATGCCCTCAGCGTAAACGGCTTCAAGCATCTTCAGGCCGTCCATCTCGGGCATCTGTACATCCGTGATTATTAGATCAGGGTGAAGCTTTCTGCAAAGTTCAAGACCTTCACGCCCGTCAGATGCCATTCCGACTATCTCGTAATCACTGTCTATCTTGTGAAGGAGTTTTTCTATCCCTTCACTGATCCTTATCTCATCTTCAACGATCAGTATACGCATAAGACTGTCTCCGGATATCATGTGTAGTACAGATCAGTATAACACAAAATTATTATCCGTAAACCGCAGTCATTCCACGATCCGGATTATATCCCAGTCATCATCCGTAAGAATTGCCCCGGCCCTTCTTCCCTCGTCAATAACGCCATACAGATGTCCGAGGCCTATCGATGCGGGCGGGTTATATGTCGCGGCTCTTACGGCATCTTCAGCCGGAATCCCCATCCTGATCGCATATACCATGCACTCATACAGATTGGTCACGCTTCCTGCAAGCGTTCCGTTTAACCCTCTCGCCTTACGGCCCTTTTTGATGACCGGTATGCCTCCGAGCTCATAATCACCGTCAGGCATTCCGCACGCTCTCATACTGTCACTGATAAGTATCATCCTGCCGGCCCCGAACAGTTTGAACGCTGCTCTTACACACGACGGATGAACATGAATGCCGTCACAGATAATCTCGGCAAATACACCGTCTCTTTCGGCAGCTGCAGCTATCACGCCGGGCTCGCGGTGCAGCATCGGCGGCATCGCGTTAAACAGATGCGTCACGTGGTCCGCACCCGTATCAAAAGCCCTGGCCGCGGTCTCATAACCGGCACAGGTATGGCCGACGGAAAAATGCACTTTTTCATGCATGGCATTTATACATTCAAATGCATCCTTCTCCTCGGGTGCAAGCGTCACAAGTCTGATCATACCGGCCGCGCTGTCAAGCAGCTCTTCAAGCATTTTCCTGTCGGGGGTGATAACGTAGTCGGGATTCTGCGCTCCTACCTTGTGCGGTGAGATGAACGGTCCCTCGAGATTGATACCTATCAGCCGGGCCTCATCTTCTTTTTGAGCGTGTGATGCTGCCGTTTTACATATGGTTTTCAATCTGGCGACGGGAAGTGTCATCGTTGCCGGACATATATTCATGACTCCGTTGCTTTTCTCATATCTGCCTATGACCGTCAGTGCTTCATCTGTCGCATCACAAAAGTCGCTTCCCATACATCCGTGAAAATGTATATCGGTCAGTCCCGGGATAAGTCGCAAACCCCCGGCATCGATCACTTCCTCATCCGCTCCCGGACAGATCATTTCATCGCTGATCTTTACGTAGGTACCGTTTTCGATACGTATATTCTTCTTTTTGAAAATGAAATCTTTTGTAAATACTTCCGCGTTGTATATTATCATTGTTATGGACCAGGGGGACGGGGTTAGTGGGCCATTTTTTCGTTTTTAAGCCGGTCTTTATATTATAACATAAAAATGGCCCACTAACCCCGTCCCCCTGGTCCATTTCTATGACGCCTGCAGCGAAACCATTCGGGCATAAATCCCGCCCTCATCGACAAGCTTTGTATGATCGCCTCTTTCCTTTATCTGTCCGTCGCTGATGACCAGGATCTGATCGGCATCTTTGATCGTTTTTAATCTGTGTGCAATAACAAGAAGAGTCTTGTCCCTGCAAAGTTCCGAAATAGCTTCCTGGATCGCCCTCTCATTATCCGCATCGACACTGGCTGTAGCCTCGTCCAGAATAACGATCGGAGCATCTTTTAAGATACATCTGGCTATTGAAATCCTCTGTTTTTCTCCTCCGGAAAGAGATGCTCCACCTTCACCTATCACGGTATCAAATCCGTCCGGAAGATCCATGATAAAATCATAACATCTTGCCTTTCTTGCGGCCTCTTCAACTTCTTCCCTCGTTGCATCCGGACGTCCTATGGCAATGTTGTTGTATATACTGTCCTGAAAGAGGTATACGCGTTGGAACACCATGCTGATCCGATCGATAAGACTTCCAAGCGGTACTTCCCTTATGTCTTCACCGCCTACAAGAATACGGCCGCTTCCGACATCCCAGAATCTGGCAAGAAGTGATGCTATTGTCGACTTCCCGCCTCCCGAAGGTCCTACAAGAGCCGTCATCTCCTTTGCATTCACCGTAAACGATACGTCCTTCAGTACATCCTTTCCGGTATAACCGAAGCTTACATTTTCATATTCTATCGCCGGTACCTGTCCGTCATTTTGAGATACATCAGGCAACACCTTATTGCCTTCGTCATGTAATTCTTCCGCCTTAAATACCTCCTCGATCCTGTCAAGGCTCGCGGAGGTAACGGTAAGCCTTGCCATCTGGCTGTAATAACTCTTGATCGCAACAAACATATCAAAAAGGAATAAAGCCATTCCGACCATATAAGTATCCGGTATCATCCCTTTACCGAACAGTAGTCCGGACAGGGCAAGCATCAACGCGGTTCCTATACCGAATGTCAGATACAGAGCTCTTGCCCACGGGCTGTATGCGATCTCAAAATCAATGCTTTCCCTGCAGTTTTTTTCAAATTCATCCGTCAGCCTCTTCGATCTGTCACCGAGCATGTTATATGATTTTATGATCGCGATCCCTTCTGCAAAGTCCAGCACCTCCTCAGTCAGCGACTCACTGCCCTCCTGTTTGATGACCGAATGCTTCATGGTAGTTACCAGCATCATATTTCCGACTATGATAAACGCGATCGTAACTAACGTCGCCAGCAGGCCCAGTCGTATATCCATAACAAACATCATAAGAACCATGAGTCCCTGTGAAATGATGAATGACACAAGTTCCGACAATACACCCATACAGTTTTCTTCTATGAATACCATGTCTGTAGAAAGGACAGCGCTGATCTTTCCGATATTTCCTTCCGTAAAATATCCCATGGGAAGTTTTCGCAGGTGATCCCCGAGTCTCATTCTCATATCGGCAAACACCTTATAACCTGTAGCCGACTGAAGCACATTCGTAATATATTCAAACACCGCTTCAATTACAACGCTCGCTACTGTCGCTATACCAAAATACAGACACTTCCTTGTGTCCATCTGTCCCTGCATAAACAGGCTGATGACCATAAAACACAGGATCAGCGGGGCTTTCATCATCAACCCTTTGATAAATGAAGTGATATAGGACATACGTATCCTTGCTTTGTATTTTCCCGTAATACCAACCAGTCTGTGTAATATCTTTAACATTTTCACGCCTCCTTGATCTTCCAGGTGCTGGCACTAACGGATGCATCCCAGAATTTTCTGTACTCGGAACAGTTCAAAAGAAGATTCTCATGCTTATCGGCGGCAATACACTCACCGTCCTTCATAACGCATATCCTGTCCGCATTCTTGACGGTGGATAATCTGTGCGCTATAACAAGCACTGTCTTGTCCTTCACTATCTCATCGATCGCGGCATTGAGTTTATCTTCATTTTCCGGATCCATAAATGCCGTCGCCTCATCAAGGACAATGATGGGGGCATCCTTTAGTATCGCTCTTGCAAGTGAGATCCTCTGTCTCTCCCCTCCGGACAGCTGTTTTCCTCCGTCACCGGCCATTGTATTTATTCCGTCGGGAAGCCTTTCGAGAAATTCATCACACTGGGCTCTGCGTGCAGCCTCAAGTACCTGTTCGGATGTGGCATCGGGTTTTCCGATCAGTATATTTTCATAAAGCGTCGTATTAAAAAGGAACTGATCCTGCGAAACATAAGCAACCTGATCGTTTAGCGCTTCAAGTGACATTTCGGTGATATCCTGACCTCCTATACATATCGTGCCCTCATCAAGGTCATAATAATGCACGAGGAGTTTTGCCAATGTTGACTTACCGCTGCCTGATTCTCCCACAAGCGCTGTGGTCGTTCCCTGCCTCATATCAAGACTGATACCGTGAATGACTTCCTTATCCTCATATCCGAAATGAACATCCCGGAATGATACATCCATGTTCGAGCCTGTAAATCCCGATGTGCCGGCACGAAGCGGAGGATGCTCCATCAGTTTCTCCAGCTCGGATATCTTATAGCCGAGCTGCGGAAACTTGCCGGCAAAGTTAAGTGCCTTCAGTACCGACGGTCCGACAGCAAAGGACATGCACATCACAAGGATCAGTCTGTCAAGCGATACGCTTCCCGCAAGGACCATTGCGGAACCTGCCGGAAGAATGAGCAGTACCAGACACGGCAGGATGCTCGCATAAGCCGCCATCCATGGCCAGCACACCTTATACCAGGCGATCGTAAAATCCCGGTAGTTCCTTACCACCTCACCGAATCGTTTGTATGAGTCACCGTCCTTGTTAAAAACCTTAACTACTTCCATCCCGTTCACATACTCAACGATCGTGTTGTTCATCCTCGCGGCCGATTCATAATAATCATTCATCTTTTCAAAACCGGATTTCATCATCATTCCTATCGCGATCATCCCGAGAACGAGCGGAACAAGTGACAGAAGTCCCAGGCGCCAGTTGACGATGAACATCAAAACTATGATAAGCACAGGTATAGCAATATTTGCTATACCCTCGGGAATGGCATGGGCCAGGAGCAGTTCTATCTGATCAATATCATCAGTAAATATCTTTTTGATCCGACCCGTCCCCAGATTCTGTATATTCCCGAGCGGCTGTTTTTCAAGCTTTCCCTGCAGGGAAACACGCAGATTCCTGAGCGTGTTATACGCGCTTATATGCGAGAACTCCAGACCCTTCACATACAAAAGCGCAAAAGCGATCTCACAGACAGCAACCGCTGTCACCCTTATCATCACAAATTTCAGATCGATATGTTCCCCTCTTGTCAGCGGCGAGATGATCTGATACAGAAAGAAATACGGAACAACATTTGCCACAATACCAAGTGACATGAGCAGTGCGGCAGCTATCGTATACTTCCTGTACTCCCCTATGTACGGGGCAACTTTTTTGAACATCGTGATACCTCCTTGATTTATTGCCTGCTGTTAGGCGTTGCTAACATATTTGCGCTTTTAAGGCCGTCGTGCAACGGCCATATAACAATATCTTCATGCACTTTTCAAATCCGGTTTCGTCGCTCCTATCAATCCGGATCTATGCCGGCTTCCACATATACCATTGGGATCGTAGAGTCAAGCTGTTTTGAATTCTTCACTTTAAAACCGTTTTGCTCAAGAAACGCAGTAAATCCGTCAGCATCCCACTTTGATTCAAATACGACACCTGCGACAGATAATGCTCTGCTGAATATTTTGCTTATCCTGCTTTTATTATCATGAATAAAATTAGGTGCAACAAGGATCCCGTCTTTTCTCAGAACACGTCTTATCTGAGCCAAGGCCTCTTCGGGTTTGGGGATAACATGCAGAGCGTTTGCGATGATCACCACGTCAAAGCTGTCATCCTCATAACAAAGAGCGCACGCATCCGCCTGTTCAAACCTCAGATTTGATGGAACCTCTCCTCTTCTCGCGACAGCGATCATCTTTTCCGAAAAGTCCGTCGCGATCATGCTTTTTGATTCAGCTGCGACCTGTTTGGCTATCACTCCGGGACCGGTGGCGATCTCCAAAACCTCTTTATCCTTAACTACAGTTCTTATCCGTTTAAATATCGCCTCATATGCCCTTTTATTACCCGGTGTGCCCGTGACAAAGGAACTGTATACTGAAGCAAACCTGTCCCATATGGATTCATTTTTCCCACTCATGACGCGAAAATCATTCATGACCACATCGCTTCGCCATTCTTTGGGGATACTGTCCGGTTCATACACCATTCCGTACAGTTCGACTCCGTCTGCGAGATGCTTGGTCGTTACACATTTCATACCGAGATGCTCATACTTTGCTTTTTTAAGTTCAGCGTCCGTATCAAGAACAACGGGGAGTGAATGCTTCCGACCCTCCTCAAAGGCAATCTCCAGAAGTTTTCTCATATACCCCCGGCCCTGATATTGTTCGGTAACGGCAACCAGACCTATGTATATATATGGTATTTTGAGTTTTGACAGGATTTCGCCATAACCTTTATCCGAGCGGATAAAACCTTTTGCCGCTTTAGAAGCATTGCGAAGATCCATACAGTTGAAAGCAGCTTTAAGCAGTCCTGTGGCAGATGCCGGGCTCATGTTCTGTCCGGATCTTTTAAATGCGATAAATGCCTCGTGATTTTCACTTGTCGAATAAAGGACCCTCTCTCTGATCGCCATGCGGACATATTCGCATATATAATCACTGACGGCCTGCCGTCCTTTTCCAAGGCGGCTCATACCCCACTCCGAATCCGCATATTCATAATCCGCAAAAGCATCCCCTATGCAGCGGATCTTATCTTCGCTCAATGTATTGATCTTAACTGACATCCGTTGCTAACCTCCTGTAGCTGCATTCTGTTTTAAAACAACGAACAGATCCATGCGGTCATCAGAGCTGCAAAAGGCAGCATGATGATCTGCCTGATCTGTTCCTTACGGTTGAACCCGAAATTATGATATCCCATACATCCTTCAGTCTCCGGAAGATAATGCTGGAAGAAGTGCGTTTTTGTGATGAGAATGTAATCCAGAGCGATAATATCAAACGCCTTAACGCCGAACAGAATGATAAGAAACCGTACAAGGAACTGTCCGAAAGTGTAGTTTTGCCGTACACCATCCCAGCCTCCGTAAGCGATCACTCCAATAAAGCCAATCATGCAAACGATCATGCATAACCATCCGATGGCGGGGGCTGCCCCAAACGGCGGCTTATGGTCGATCGCCTTTTCCCTGATATCCTCCGGAAAAAAATCCATAAGCTTCCTCCACGGCAGAAAGAACGCCGCGGACCAGATCATCAGAAACAGCAGTATACACATCAGCAGTGTCAATATAATTGTTAAGATCATTTATCCTTTTCCCTGTCCGTACACTCAATGCTCATAAAGATCTGCCGCTTCAAATGCAGGTATGGCCCATTTTCTCATACTGTCCCATGTCGGCATTGCAACTCCGGGATGTTCCCTTCTGTAATCCTCGAATTTCTCATCCAGATATTTCATTTCTTTAATACCGTTCTTGCAATGATCGGAAACCATGAGTTTTCCGAGCACCGTTTTGGACATCGCACTGTAAAGGGTCTGCATCGCCACGGTCCTTACTCCGCCATCATAATACACATCCTCGCCCGCGGGCGTGACCGGAATATTTTGACTCTTCAGATAATCAAAACACTCTTTTGTGGCATTCATGATCATCCGGATCTGATTCCTGTCCGCCTTCTTCAGGTCACAGTCAAGATGATAACTCAGGTAACAATACGGCATGATCTCCGCAATATGATACATGTAATACGCGTACATGTTATCAACGGGCGTGATCTTATACCCTTTGACATCAAAGGCTTTCCTTAACTTTTCAATATCCGGGAACGAAGGCGCGCCATGCAGGCCTCCGACCGTCAGGTCCGTGACAGGAAGACGTCCCGCGACAGTTACGCCCCTTTCTCTGTGCCCTGCCGATCCCTGAAAGCCATACAGGTGGTGTTTTTCCCCAAGCATCTCCTCACACTTACCGGTTTCCATGTTATTGCCGACAAGCACGATAAGGCTCGTGTTCAGCGATGCCAGAACAGGTAATAATTCAAGCTGTTGCTGGCCCTGCATGACCGAAAAGACGATATCGTAATGCTTTTTGTCCGCTTCTCTTACGATGCTCGGATGATCGACTGTCGTCTTTTTCTGGAGATAATGTCTGATCACAAGTCCGTTTTTTTTCAATTCGTCATATGTGGATCTTGCAACAACGGTCACATCATTTCCCGCCTCACATAAATAATGGGTCATAACCGACCCTATCGCTCCTGCTCCGAAAACAAGTATCTTCATTTTTCATCTCCTGCAGACAATCTCGATCCCTCTGGCAAACTTTTCCGGATCAAACGGTGCAAGCCCGCCGTGTCCGACATCCTCTATCTTTCTGAATATCGTCCCCGGAAATTTTTTCCTGATATAATCGATATCCCATCGCCTGTCTTTTACTTCCTTTTCAGCTACCCAGTATTCTATTTTCTCACAATCGATATGAACCTCTTTGGGCATGGAATAATTGTTACACGAATCAAATGTCCGCCATATGGTCCTTGCGCTGATCATTTTAAGGACATTTGCCGCATACCTTATATCATCATCAGACAGTTTGTCGGTTGAAAACGCCTTTTCAAGAAGGTTTGCTCCACCAATCTTCCCCGCGCTGATAAGCAGAAAATCCCTGACGGCTATGATCCGTGTGATGATACGCGGCAGGCGGTAAGGCGTTATTCCACCGTCTATTATAGCATTTTTTATATGAATTCTGTTATCTGCCAGCATCCTTGTCACAATCGATCCGCCCATTGAGCAGCCGTATATGCACGTCACCCGCAAGTGGCCGTTATCGGTAAGCCATTGCTCCAGAGCGGCAGCGGTTTCCTCAACGCTTGTAAAATCACTTTTCTCATCAGGGTCATATCCCGGAAGAGCAGGAACGATCAGATGATAATTATCCTTCATAAGCTTAATAACATACTCGAAATAGTCCCACATCACTATGGAAGGATGTATCAATACGACTGTTTTTTCATTTTCCTTTCCAAATTCGTGGATTGTCATCTGTTGCTCCTGCCTTCGGGATATATTTAAAGGAAAAAAGGGGTTATGCCAATGCTGCTCCGAGATCTTTGCACTCTTCAAGTGCATCATCACCGGGAGCATTATTGGCCATTACGCTGTCACATGCAAGCTTTGCTCCTGCGGCTTTACACCGCTCTTCCCAATCCTTCATCCACTGACCGTCTCCCCAGCCGTAAGAGCCGAAAAGTGCGATCTTCCTTCCTGAAAGTTCGCCCTCGATCGATGTGAACATTGGGTCAAATGCTGATTCTTCAAGGACTTCGGCGCCCATTGCCGGACATCCGAATGCGGTGGCATCAAATTCCGATACCTTGTCCTTTGTAAACGCGTCAGGTCCGAACACGGCAACATCCGCACCGCGGTTTTTTGCTCCATCTTCAACGGCCTTTGCCATAGCCGCCGTATTACCTGTTCCGCTCCAATAAACTACTGCGATTTTACTCATAATATGTCTCCTCCTTTATCCTGTTCTGACGGCAAGTTGTGTCAGAGATTTGCCTTCTCTTCTCATCTGTCTGTATGCTTTGGTGCACATCTCAAACCGGCTGAACGTTTTCCTTGCCGCCTCCGGTTTTGAAAAAGCCTTCCAGCAGCCGCAGCATTTGACTCCTTCACACGGATGCTTGATAAAACATGCAACGTCCGATGGCGAATATCCGAGAAACAATCCGATCTCATGCGGAAAAGATTTGCCATCCCTGAGTCTTCCGATCAGCTGGACTATACAGTGTTCGGGGCTGTCGCAATGATACCCTCTGGTTTTCAGGATCCTGAGAGCCTCCGGATCATTAAGATCCTTTTTCAGGTACTTTGGTCGATATAAATATATCAATGCATATTCATCGGTCTTTTTTAACGGTATCACTCGGATCCCCTTTTTTCTCAGTTCTCGGTTAAGCCGTCTTACCTCACTGTAAATGTCGTTCTCCTCTGTGATCTTCACCGAAAAAAGATTGCCCGTTTTTATTCCCGCAAGTGTTGGGGAACAATTGTCCACGATCAGCTCTTCTGACATACTCACCTCCGTTATGCGCATTAGTTAGCATATGCTAACTTAACGGCAGTATATCATCTCATTCCCCACCTGTCAATGTGGACCAGGGGGAC